>CALXPO010000027.1 GCA_944390315.1 uncultured Alphaproteobacteria bacterium | reverse complement strand
AACCCCCGCGTAAAACGCGGGGTTCTTCATATGCGGCTATAAGCCTTTAACACTGGCATCCCCTGAACGGGGCACTCATATTCTGCCAGACGCAATTTGTTACTACTTACCCGTAAACGGGTCATTTAAGTCCATTGTTAATTGCTCTGCTAAATGGTCTTGCTTAAGCTGTTCTCGGATATATTCCTTGATTTTTTCCGTATTCTGTATCTACATAATAGCCCTTACACCAAAATCCTCTGTTCCGATATTTATATTTTATATTACTACATCTCTCATATATCATTAAGCTGCTTTTTCCTTTGAGAAAGCCCATAAATTCTAATATACTGATTTTTGGTGGTATCTTTACTAATATATGTATATGATCAGGACATGCTTCTCCTTCTATTATTTCAACGCCCTTCCATTTACATAACTCTTTGAGTATTTTTACTATTTCCAGTCTTTTACTTCCGTAAAATACTTTTCTCCTATATTTTGGCGCAAATACTATATGATATTTTTGAGTTTCACGTCGTATGTGATAGTCTTTCTATGTCAGTTTTCATAAACTGTCCTCCAAATAGGTTGTTTTGCGTCTTGGCAGACCACAAAACTTTAACCTATTTGGAGCGCTTTATCATACTCACCGCTATAAGCTTTACTGAACCACGCGTCTAACGCGTGGTTTTCTAGATACAAAAAAGAAGGCCACTAAAGTAGCCTTCAGATATTTAGTTAATTTTTAGATAAATTTTATCAATCCAGTTTTTCCAATTCTTCCCATATTTGTTTGCACCAATTTTTATCATGACCTTCTTCTATACAAGTTTGTATATAATTATACTCCGTATAATAAGGCAAGATAAGCCATATACAAATAGTTAAAATAGCGCATATACCAATAGTTGTTAGAATAAAAGAGACTATTCTATCTAAAATTTTCTTTGCGCATATTTTCTGTTCTGAGTTCATCTAACATATCCTCACAATTTTTATCCGGATTATTATATCCAATATTGCTGCCATAAAGATTGTTTTTCAAGTCTTTTCTACTATCAGAAATAATTGTTTGTATTGGCATATTACCTTTTTTCTTATAATAATCATATATCTCTTTTCCATAGCCCATTCTTAATCCCCAATCTCTGCTTGTAGGACTAATTTGGGCTAATTTACATTGTAATAAAGCGTGATAATAATTATCTATGCCATCAGCTTGATTGGGACCATATTTCTTAACAAGTTGTTTACCAACATTATTCATTTTATTGTAATACTGATAAGCAATTTGAGCATCAGCTACTAGTTCGCCAAGATTTTCACCTGTGTATTTTATAGTATCTAAAATTAAGTTTGCTAGATTAGCTAATTGCTTAAAATTATATGATTTTTTTTGAGCATCTATTTGGTTTTGTATATCAGGTGTCATAATATTGTAACTATAGCTATTGGACATCTTCCCAAACAGATTGTTACTTCCAAACAAATTTCCGAAAAGTGTATTATTATCGCTATTTTGCGTCAAAGGTGTATTGTTCAGTTCCCATTGGGTTGAGTTATTATTTTTCTGCTCCAAGGTTTGATTTTGATTCTGATTTTCACTTCCAAAACCATAACTTTGTTTGGTTTGCTTCTGTCCAAAGGTATTTACCGTATTTTCAAGTAGATTATTATTCCGATTCTCAAGATTATTGTGAATGTTCGAGCTACCAAAGCCGTAGTTATTTTCAGAATTATTGCCCCAAAAACGGTTGCCCAACTGAGGATAGTTCTCGGGCTCAATTCCTTGTTGATTTAAGTTCTCGGTTATTTGTTTCTCCCTTTCCTGACGGGCAAATTGATATTCCAATTCATCACGCGTCGAAAAACCGCTGTGGTCAACACCGTAAGCATCAACTTGATTGCCGTCGGCAACATAGCCGAACGGCGTTCTGTAATTCTTAAAAAAGCTCATTTTATATCCTTTCTAAAACAAAGAATTTAAAACAAAAAAAGAGCCATAACTCGTATGACTCTTTGGACATAAAAAAATGATGAGAACAGCTATCTACACTCTTCCCATCATAGAAAAAATATATATCACAAAACGTCGCTCTTGTCTACAACTTTTGCACAAACCTGTTGATAACTTTCAACCAAATAATATATTATATTTCATTATTTACATCTTGGTAGAGAGGAGAGACCAAGCCCCCTTTAAAATAAAAGGAAAACAGCATTCTATACTTACCTTTTGTATTGGTGAGATAACGAGGTGATCCGCGATATTGCTTTGCAATGCTTATTCCTTCGCATTCATGCGCAGAAAAATTCCTGCTCACCGGCATTCGTCGCCCGCCTTTCACTTGGCGTGAACCTACTTTTTCATAGATTCAATTAGCCACACTGTACAAAAAAACCAACCTAAAAGGTTGGTTTTTGTTTTTGGTTGCGGGGGCAGGATTTGAACCTACGACCTTCAGGTTATGAGCCTGACGAGCTACCGGGCTGCTCCACCCCGCGATAAATTATCATAAACAACAGCCCCTGTTTACTCTTTTTTAATATCTCTGTCAAGAAAAATTTTTCATCACCTTGTCAAAAAAACGGATTATATGCCCATTGTAACAAAGCCTGTCTTTGTTTACGACGACACATCATATCTCCGGGAAAACAATTTTTTTCTACTTGAACAAAATGACGTCTAAACGATTTCCAACGTTTTATTTGAAATGCATCTATTTCCGGAAGACGACGTCCCATATAATAACGGCAATACCATTGAAACCAACCTCTTACATCGGGTTCAATAATCCACCCTTTTTGACGCCATTGCATCAAGGATAATCGAGATTTTACGCCAAAATAATTCATTTTTTCATCCGGAGCGGTCAATGCCAATTTTGCATGCCGAAACCACGTTTTGGGAAACTCATTTTGACAATCATTCAAATAATGACCCTCAAAAACACCCAAAGCTAGCATTTCTTTAGGTGTTAACTCAGGACAAAAATCAGATGCAAAATCACATCCCTCAGGGGCCGTCAATTGATATTCATAACCTTGCTGCATTTTATCGTTAACAATAATAACCATCATGCTTTATGCTCAAGAAAAAACGGTTATGACAACAGCAAATATAAAAACAATAATAATTATCCAATGCCATATTTTCATTTTTATCTCCTTTAATTAAAAAGCATCAACGAAATTGCAACAAGCAACACAATAATCGCCGCAATTTTCACATGTTGTTTTTCCCACATTATAAACCTCCATATCTTTTAGCCGATATATATCGTTTTATATGTATAACAAGAGCATGCAAAAAAAAATCCTCTGATATTTGCAGAGGATTTTGGGAAAATTCTAATTAACTTTATAGATATATGCAAATCACATAAAGAACAATGGAAGCATAAGCTCCGGCAAAAATATCATCAAGCATAACGCCCCATGCGTTCAGTACTTTAGAATCAGCCCATTTTGCTGGTTGCGGTTTAGTGATATCAAACAAGCGAAACAGAGCAAAACCAAACAAATAAATCAGACCTGCACGCCAGTTAAATGTCCCGGCAAGCTGATCTGCGACAAGAGCAAAAGAAAATAATTGCCCAGCCATTTCATCCACCACCACAATAGATGGATCATGTTTGGTATATTTAAGAACTTCTTTTACGGCATAAGTTCCAACAAAAAAGACAATTACAGCAGCGGCCCAAATACCGTAGGCACCAAAGAAATAAGCTATTACAAACGCAAATGGAATTGTTACAAAAGAGCCGGCTGTTCCTGATGCAAAAGGACAATACCCTACTCCAAACATTGTCGCAATAAAATATGAAAGTTTTTTATACATTTTTATTTTCCTCAAAAACTATATTAATTGGCATAGTATAATAAATTTTTTTTGGTTCAATTAAAAAAAGATGTTGTCATATATTTTTTTTGTGATAAATATACGTTCAACATCGGATTGTAGTTCAGCCTGGTAGAACGCTTCGTTCGGGACGAAGAGGTCGCTGGTTCGAGTCCAGTCAATCCGACCAATGTAAAAGAGTCTGATAGTTATCAGACTCTTTTTTCTTTTAACAAAAACAGTATATAAAATTTGCTCTTTTCAAAATTATATTGGAGGTCAATTTAAGCATACATGCTTTTGCCTCGTTGACAATCTGAATTTAATCCATAAAAAATGCGGTAAAAAAATAAAGCATTCGATATTTTGCTTTTAGATTTCTAAGATTTGAGAAAAGTCAGTCATTGTCAATTTTTGCCCTAAGGCACGATAAACATGGTTAAAGTTTCCGTATATTAATCTGAAAACTTTATCCATCCTAAATTTTATTCCTATTCATTTGAGACATATTCATAATTTTTAATTTTTCCAAACGCTGTTTTTTGACATATTTCAAATATCCTTCATATGAAAATAACAGAATTGCTGAAATAACCATCGGCAGCAGATAATATATAATACGATAAGCAATTAAGGCGCCGAACAAAGTTGCTTGATTGTGGTCACCGGGGATAATATACATAAATAAGCCTTCAAACACCCCAAGACCGCCAGGAACTTGACTGAACACACCAAGAACCTGAGCGATAATAAAGACACCAATAAAAGTCGAAAAGGGAATATCAACAAATGGAATTAACGAAAAATACAAGACCAGAGAGGCCATTAAGATATCGGCACCGCCGATAACTACCTGAGCCAGAGCCATTCTAAACTTAGGCATTTCAAAGACCACACCTTTGACCATCAGTGGTTTTTTATAAAACAGGCTTAAACCGAAATATACGGCTAAACCGACAACCGAACCCAAAGTAACCAATTCCGTTGTTAACTTTGAAACAGAACCGGCGCCAAAGGCATGTGACGGTGTAATCAAATAACCGACAATAATTAAAAAGAAGCAAGCCACGAGATAAGTAAAACCAGAAAAAGTAACCATACGTACGATTTCGCCGCCATGAAACCGCCAACGAGTATAAAGCCGATAGCGAATTGTTCCGCCGGAAACAATGGCATGACCGGCATTATTGCTTACCGAAAAGCCTATAAAACCGGCAAAAATCCATTTCCATGGAGCCAACTTACGCTTAATATATTTCAACGCCAAATAATCATAGGACGAGAGAGCGACATAGCCGAGAACAGACGCTAAACAAGCCATTCCTAAGTTATAGGAAGGAATGCTGAACAAAGCATCTTTAATATCTTGCAGGCTATATTTTGACAGTTGGCGATAAAGCATATATGCCGCCAACACAAAGAAAAATAATCCTGCCCAAGAAACCATTTTCTTAAAGATTTTTTTTGTCTGACCTGCCATTTTTTCCTCGTTTACCTTTTTAACTTGTCTTCCGATTTATGTTATACACCCGATTTGTATTATATATAATATTTACTTTCTAAAAATATTATGAAAAAAACAAATAAAATAAATTAGAATAACCAATCAATCATACAACCGCTAAAAACGCCCACCGCATAAAGATACAAAGTTAAAAGCAGATTTTCTTTTATTCTTGGATTAACACGATATAACACGAGCAATCCAACTCCGGCTCCGACCAACAAACCGGACATCATGGTACCAAAAGTAATGGCATTTTCCAGATAAAGCTGTGTAATCACGACCGAAGCAGAACAATTAGGGATAAGACCGACCAAACCAGCGACCATAGGACCGATAAAAGGATGAGAAATCCATGTTGACAAGGAAGCTACTCCGACGCTGATAACCAAAAGATTAAACAACCAAGTTACAATTAAGACAAATAAACTTATTTTAAGTGAATGATTAAAAGCAGATTTTAAGATACCGCCTTCTTCGCACTGACATTTTTCATTATGACACAGAGTCTCAACATCAATCGCCTGAGGTTTGAGTTGCAGCAAGCGCCGACAAATCAAATCAAAAACCATTCCCCACAACAATCCCGCAGCCATTTTTAACAACAAAATTTTTACAATTTGCTCAACAGATACGGCATTAGAAATCAAAATAGGCAGCATTTCATCTGAAGTTGCGAGGAAAACAGCAACCAATGCACCTCCGGAAATAACTCTGGCCGCATAAAAATTTGATGCTGCCGCGGCTAATCCGCATTGAGGCACAAGCCCGCATAGAGCACCGATAGGTACCCCAAAACGTCCTGATTTTTGAATCAGATTAAGCGTTTTCTCTCCGGTTTTTCCTTCTAAATACTCCAACACGAGATAAGTCACCAATAAAAAAGGAAATAATCTGAATGTATCCCAAAGAGCATCACTAAACGTATTTAACAAAACAACAAGCATTTTTACCTCTAACAAGTTAACACATTAACGGCCAATCCGGCTAGAGATGTTTCTTTATATTTATTACTCAAATTAAGACCGGTTTCATACATTGTCTTAATGATGCTGTCCAAACTGACCATATGCTGACCAGTTCCCCTCATTGCTAAGCGCGACGCATTTATCGCCTTTATGGCAGCCATTGCGTTACGCTCTATGCAAGGAATTTGCACTAAACCTTTTACCGGATCGCAAGTTAAACCTAAATTATGTTCCATTGCTATCTCAGCTGCATTTTCAATTTGACTCAAAGTTCCGCCGAGAACGGCTGTTAAACCGGCAGCTGCCATTGAACAAGCTACGCCGACTTCTCCCTGACATCCGACTTCTGCACCAGAAATTGAGGCATTGGTACGATACAAGCTGCAAATAGCAGAAGCCGTTGCCATAAATATAATATCGGCTTTTTCCTTTTCGTAAGGTGATTTTGAAAGAGCAAATCGCTGATAATAACGCATAACAGCCGGCATAATTCCGGCAGATCCCATTGTCGGCGCGGTTACGATTTTGCCGCCGGCGGCATTTTCTTCCGACACGGCAAAAGCCCACAGATTGACCCAGTCGACAACCATTAAGGCATCAACATCATTTTCAAAAAATTTTTTCTCCAAACATTGATACATTTCCGGAGCACGGCGATGTAATCCGAGTCCTCCGGGAAGTATACCCTTAGCATTAATACCTCGTGTAACGGCATCTTGCATAATTTTGACCAGATTCACAATCCCCGTTCTAACTTCTTTTTCACTGCGTAAAGTTTCTTCATTACATAAAACCAATTCTGCAATCGTCAGATTATTTTGGCGGCAAATTTCCATCATTTCTTTGCATGTATCAAATTTATATGGCACCTCATAAGGCTTATGAGCAACACGATTATCCATTTCATCTTTACGGACGACCGTTCCGCCGCCGACCGAAAAATAGACTTCGTCGAGCAAAGAATTCCCGTTCTCATCATAAGCACAAAAACGCATACCGTTTGAATGTTCAGGTAAAAATGTTTCTTTTTCCAGAATAATATTTTTATCCATATCAAATTCGATTAAATGCTTAGCGTCCAAAGCCAGACGATGAGTTTCTCGAAGTTGTCCGATATAATCCGCATCCGCATCAAAAGTTTCCGCTTTCAACCCCATCAATCCGTATACTACTGCATTTAATGTTCCGTGTCCTTCTCCTGTCAGAGCCAAAGAACCGTATAAATAAACCTTAATTGAAGCCACTTTCTCAAGTATGCCTTGTTTTTCCAAATTTTCGACATAGCGATCAGCCGCCCGCATCGGTCCCACAGTATGAGAACTCGAAGGTCCGATACCTACTGAAAAAATTTCAAAAAGGCTGTAATACATTTATAAACTCCATCAGCAAAAAAATCTAAGTACCGACATTTCAAAATGAAATATTCGGATATTAATAGCTCTGATTAATAATGTAAACAAGAGTTCAAACTTTTAGTAAATTTTCTACATATTCGGGAAAAGTTTCACCGGCTTTGCCCATAACATGCTTGTCAAAATCATAATTATTAACCGTCGCATGCAAATTAAATTCGATAGTATCCGCACCATGATATTTTGTGATCCGCGCAAAAGTATTTGCCGGATACACGGCTCCCGAAGTTCCGATGGCAATAAATAATTTGCATTTATGTAGCAAAGCATCAACTTTATCCATGTATAATAAATTTTCACCAAAAAAGACAATGTTTGGTTTCATCATAGCCACCGCTCCGCACTGAGGACAAACGGTTTGAGTATCAACATCTCCCCAAGTTGTTATAACATGGGCACAATTCATGCACACGGCCTGATTAATTTGACCATGGATGTGGTAAATATTTTTATTTCCTGCTTTTTCGTGCAATAAATCGACATTCTGCGTTACAACGCTGACAGTACCGTTTTTATATTCTTGTTGCAAACGGGTAATAGCTTTATGTGCCGGATTTGGTTCGGCATTCTGTAATTCTTTTTTCAATTCGTTATAAAAATCGTGCACCATCTCCGGATTACGATAATAGGCCTCAATGGTTGCCACATCTTCGATTCGATGATTATTCCACAAACCATCGCTGTCGCGAAAGGTTGGAATTCCGGATTCTGCGGAAATTCCAGCTCCGCTCAAAATAACAATATCACCGTACATTTTCTTATCTCTAAGTAAAATGTCCCTGATAACAGGGACATTTTACATAACCAACAGGACTATTTAATCCACTTACGAGCTTCTTCCAAATCTTCTGGGGTATCAATATCGGCCGGAGCATTTTTATTTAAGGTCAATTCTTTGACTAATTTTGCCCGTATCGTCATACCGTTTTCCAAAGCACGCAGTTGTTCCAAACTTTCTCTTTCTTCCAAAACGCCGACTGGCAATTCTACAAATTTTTTAAGTGATTCGGCTTTATAAACATAAATACCAATATGATGGTAAAAGTCTTTATTTTTACATTTTTCAGGATTGCGGATAAAAGGAGCTGCCGCGCGTGTAAAATACAAGCAACGTCCTTCTGTTTCACCTTCTCTCAAACCCATAACAATTTTAACATTAGCCGGAACATCGACATCTTCTTTTTTATCAAAGACCATGCCGACGGTTGCAATATCACAACCTGTTTCTTCCACCATTTTGATTAAATCATTATTCACGGCAGGATTAACATTAACCGCATCACCTTGGAAATTTACCACGATATCGTATTTTCCCTCAGCATCAATTTCTTTGAGGGCAGCTGCGATTCGGTCGGTCCCCGAAGGCAGGGACGGATCTGTCAATATTGCTTTTGCGCCAAATTTTTGGCAAGCATCAACAATAACCTGATCACCTGCGGCAACATATACATCGCCCGGAATAACAGCTCTGACATTTTCATAAACTCTTTGCAAAAGAGTTTTACCATTAATATCCAACAACGGTTTGTTTGGCAAACGAGTAGAAGCCATTCTGACCGGTATCATAGTAACAACATTAACCATTTTTTACTCCTTTTTAGCGGTTAAATTCTTTGATAGTATACAGCTACAACCCCACTTGTCAACTTTTGTTCTTTTCGTACCTCTTGCAAAAAAAATAACTCTGTAATATAAAAGCGCAGAGTTATCATAGCGGTAGAAGGATAAAAAAATGAAAGTTGATGTTTTTGATTTTGATTTAAATCGCAGCTTAATTGCCTCACAACCGGCAAATCCGCGCGACAGTTCTCGTTTGCTGGATTTAAGCGAAGAAGACAAAATTGTCGACAGACATTTTTACGATTTACCCGAAATCTTGCACGAAGGGGATGTCTTAGTTTTTAACGACACCAAAGTTATTCCCGCCCGCTTGTACGGAACCAGAGGAGAAGCAAAAGTAGAGGTAACATTATATCGTCCGGTAGACGGTATCAAATGGTGGTCTTTTATCAAAAACGCCAAACGGCTTCATCCGCAAGATATCATTCACTTTTATACCGATGATATTACCCCCGAAGAAAGTGACTTTACGGCACATGTTCTCGAAAAAAAAGATGATGACGGCGTCTTAATAGCTTTTGACTGCCCGCCCGAGCAACTCGGCGACAAATTAAAACAATATGGTCTAATGCCTCTACCGCCTTATATTAAACGCGACAAACCCACCAAAGGCGGCATTTGGGACAAATATAACGATAAAGAAAACTATCAGACTATTTACGCACATTATGAAGGCGCCGTCGCCGCTCCGACCGCCGGTCTGCATTTCACCGACCGCGTGTTCAAAGCTCTGGAAGAAAAAGGAGTCGAAAAAGTATTTGTCACGCTTCATGTCGGTGCCGGCACATTTCTACCGGTTAAAACCGAAGATACCAAAGACCACAAAATGCACTCGGAATATTGCGAAATAAGCCCCGAAGCCTGCGCAAAAATTAATCAAGCCAAAAAAGAAGGTCGACGTATTATCGCGGTTGGCACAACATCTTTGCGTTTGCTCGAAACAGCCGCTGACGAAAAAGGAATTTTACATCCCTTCGCCGGTGATACCGATATTTTTATAACACCGGGATACAAATTTCGCATTATCGATATGATTATCACAAATTTTCATCTGCCAAAATCAACTTTATTCATGCTTATTTGCGCCATTGCGGGAACAGAGAGAATGAAAGCCGCATACCAACATGCCATCAAAGAAAAATATCGTTTTTATTCATACGGCGACAGCTCAATTATCAAATGCGTAAATAAAATTTAAACGCTTGCGGATTTATAATATTCTGCGAAAGGAAGACTTGCCGTGTGGAAAAAATTTATCCGCTGTTGTAAACAGATATTACCGCTAATGAAAAATTCATTACTGCCGTCTTTGTTGCTGT
Source organism: uncultured Alphaproteobacteria bacterium (assembly GCA_944390315.1). Classification (GTDB taxonomy): domain Bacteria; phylum Pseudomonadota; class Alphaproteobacteria; order RF32; family CAG-239; genus JAFUYI01. The sequence goes on along the minus strand of CALXPO010000027.1, from coordinate 199,565 downwards.
TTCTGACACTCGGCATTTATTTTATTGCCGCCCCGCTAAATACGCACTGGCTTCTTCTGCTACATATCGGTTTTTTAATTCTGAGTTTTATTTGTTGCCTGATTTTACTTTATGCAAACAGGAATCGCCCTCTGTTTTTTATAATTACCATTACCCTTGGTTACTGTCTGCTTAATTATCTTAAATATTACCACGGGACAATTTATAATTTGAGCAACGATTTTTACAATCTAACATTTTTTATGGGACTACTTATTTTATTTTTTTACTTTCTCCCCAACCGTCCGTTTTTTTGTCTTGATACGGTCGGTTTCATAGCCATTATTTTTCTCAGTTTAGCAATCGGGGAACATCTCGGCAGACAAAATATCGGCATTGACTTCAGTCGTTTTCATTACAACAATCTAGGCTTACAAATATTCGGTTTATCCTTATATTTGACAATTTTGATAATAATGCTAATTCATTCATCCATAAAAAACGATATTTTAACGAGTGCCCTGTTTTTTGCCACAATTGATATCACGCTCGCCTTATATCTTTCGGACCGCCCGACACCTCTGGCTTTATTTTTTTTCAGTGCCATTTTTACAATTTTATGCGGTATCATTCATACACTCTGTTACGATAGATATAAAGACAGCATAACCGGTTTGAATAATGGTAATGCTTTTATTAAAGCGGCTTCGTCTTTACCGGCAAAATACGGTCTTGGGATTATCTGTATTGACAATTACAAGCAATTAGCACAAATTTTCCGACAATCGGGCATCAATGAAATAGCCGCAATGATTTCCAGAAAGATAAAAGAAATAGAACCGCAAGCCGAACTATATCGTTGCGGCTCAGATGAGTTTATTATTATATTCAACGGCGCAGAAAAAGGGGAAACCTATACAAAAACAGAAAATCTGCGACGCAACATTGCCGCTTCCGAATTTTATTTAAGCCACCGCAAAAAACCTCTTAAATTAACCGTTTCCTGCAGTGTTGCCGATAAGAAACGCAGCGATATTGACGTTTTTGGCGTTTTTATACGCGCTCGCAAGATATTACAAAAAACCTATAAATTCACACAAAATATTACTTCTCAAGCCTAAATTTCCGCCAAAACAGATAAATACCGAATACAAGCAACGGAAAAGATAAAATTTGTCCCATCGTAAGGACGCCAAAATAAAAACCAAGCTGTGCATCAGGCTGACGGAAATTTTCTAAAACAATACGAAAAACAGCATAGAAAATAACGAACAAAGCCGAAATTGTTCCTTTTTTCTCTCTAAATATCGGAACAAAGCGCCATAGAACATTAAGCACAATCAACATAAGCAACCCTTCACACACAGCTTCATAAAGCTGAGAAGGATGACGCGGCAAGTAGCCTCCGCTCGGGAATCTCACCGCCCATGCCACATCCGTCACTCTTCCCCACAACTCATCGTTAATAAAATTGGCCAAACGCCCAAAAAAGATACCCATAGGAGCATACAAGGCGGCCAAATCGGTAAGCTGCCAAAAATCAATCTGATGCCGATAAGAAGCATACCACAAGCCCATAACAGCGCCGACGGCACCACCGTGAAAAGACATTCCCCCTTTCCACAGAGCTAATATTTGCCAAGGTTCATGCCAGAAATAACTTCCGCCGTAGAATATGGCATACCCCAAACGTCCACCTACAATAATGCCTATTGTGATATAAAAAATGATATCTTCAACAGCAGTTTTTCCAAATGAAATATGATATTTTTTAATATCTCGTACCAAACAGAGCCATGCTAAAACAATTCCGGCGAGATAGGCCATGGAATACCAACGAACGGACAGTCCCGCAACAGAAAACATTACCGGTGAAATATTTGGAAATTCTAATCCGACCATAGGCACTCCTTGGATATTTAGTTTTTCGTTATCATTTTAAAAATTGATTAAAAGTATATTAAATTTCATCAATATATCCACATCTAAAAAAGCGATTTATTTAGAAACAATATATCTAATTGATTTTTAATGAAAAAATTATCAACAGAAAAATTTTTTAATAAATCAGGTGGAAAACTTTTTTTGATTGATTGTCTTTTGCGACTCGATAGTGCAATTATAAAAAGGCAAGGAAGTTTTTTGCGAATAGAATGGAGAATAACAGATGGTATCTACTATACCCGCCGCAAACAACCCGATAGATGTGGTCGAAAATATTTTGAGCCGTCGCGCATACGAAATGGAACGCCGCAGTCCAAACGAAGTTGTCGTTGAAGTTCAGGGACGTTGGAATGACATGTTGTTATTCTTTTCTTGGGAAGAAACGATGCACTGCCTTCATATATCCTGCCTGCTCAATATTGAAGACAAACAAAAAGACCATAACAAAATTTTTGAATTGCTTGCTTTAATCAACGATGACTTATGGATAGGACATTTTTCGTATTGGACCGAACAAAAAATGCCTGTTTTTAGACATGCCATGTTTTACAATCAGGACAATCATGATTTTTATGCACAACTGACAAACATCATGGACATTGCCATAAAAGAATGTGAAAGAATGTACCCCATATTCAACATTGTCATGACAAAAGGTTTAGACCCCAAGCAAGCACTTTACCCGATGCTTATGAGAACATCCGGTCAAGCCTAGCTCGGCAATAATGAGAACCCGTGGCTTCTAAATCAGCGACAAACCTTTGGTTTGCCCACGCCGGAGCGGTTTTATTTCAACGCCTTGGCAATTTGCCCCGAGTAACCTTGGAGTTTTCCGTAAAGCAAAGAATAAAACGATTAAGAAATTTAGCACGAAGAGCGCAAAATCAGCCTCATCGGAGCTAAAAAATTGCGAAAATAGAAAGTTTATTGTTAGCTTTTAATCGCGGCAGGCATATTTGCCTTCACAAGAGTGACTGCTCGGTGTCAAGCCTCTTTTCAGGCAATATTCTCTTGTATATCTATATTCTTCATCGCAACAACTTTTATAGTAATTGCCGCTATAAGGACAAGGATTCGTCGGAATTGTTCCTTTTTTACAAGTTCTTGCCGTTTCTCTATAACCGATTGCCGCGCAACGATTCTGTGTAGACGAAGTAGGATTCGAAGGAGCTTTTCCGGCAAAAGAATTTCTGGGAACATCCGTTATAAAGCGCACGCCGGCATATACGCTGCTGGTAACTCCGAGCATACACAAACAAACGAATACAAAAATTCTAAAAATTTTGGACATTTTCAACACTCCTCTTATCATTAAATATACACGATAAATAGATTTTTTGCAACAAAATAAAAAAACATTGACTAATAGACAAAAAAAAGATTAGTATGAAGTTAGAAATAAATTATTATCACTATGAAACGTAACCTAGATTCGCAGATAGCTCTGACTAGGTATCACAGCCTGCGAGAGTTTTGCGACCAAATTGCCGAAGGAAAATTAAAAACCAAGGCACAGCTTGAGTTGCTGACTTTAAAAGATACAGTCAAGTTTGAAAGATATGTCAAAAAATACCAGCTTGACGAAGAAGTCGAAAGACGTTTGGTAAGCGGTCATCGAAAAGATTTAATGTGTATCTATTTTCCTCTGTATCGCTGCCATGCATCGACCGAAAGGTTGTTGGTGCATTATCCCGAAGCTCTTTCGCTCTACGCAAAATATCACTCTTTGCGAGAAACGGCACAGATGGATATGGTCAAGCAAAAGAAATTAATTGCTGCCCTAAAGTACATCAAACGTCGTGAGTTGTGCGAGAAAGCAAAAAATTTCTTCCGCAGCCATGCAGAAAAGAATCTTGTTATTTTTTATGATAAGATTTATGGCTGTTAAATATTACAAAAAAGGTATCGTATGAGAACGATACCTTTTTTGTTTTTTATGAATTCTCAGACAAAATACAGATTTTTGGCAGAAATGAATAGCCAAGAACGCAGAAGCAACCTTTTTTACGCTGGTGAGCATGAACAAAACACAAGCCTTAAAACTAACAGAACCCCCGGTTACAGGGGGTTCTATATTAGAAATTTATTTCTGTTTTATACAATTTAGAGCTACTTCCGTAAAGCCTTTAATTGTTTGAGCGCTTTCCGTTAGTTTTTCATGCTCTTCATCAGAAAAAGTCGGATATAAACGACTATGAATACCACGTTTTCCGACAACACAAGGCATAGACATGCAAATATCTTTAACACCTTCCACTTCATCATGCAGAGCAGATACATTCAAAACAGCATATTCGTTACTGTCAATGGCCTGGCAAATACGACTCAATGCTCCGGCAATACCAAAAGTTGTTGAGCCTTTGCCATCAATAATTTTGTAAGCTGCATTACGAACATTGTCATCAATATCGGCTTTAACTTCTTCCGTCAGAGGACGATTCAAATCTTTGGCCAATTGTTCAATATGAATGGTTCCCGCAACGGCATTTGACCATATAAGAACTTCACTGTCGCCATGTTCACCCAAAACATTTGCATGTAAAGATTTCGGTGAAACACCCAAATGATATCCGAGCAAAGTACGAAAGCGTGCCGTATCCAATACTGTTCCGCTGCCGAATACACGATTTTTATCAAAGCCGGATAATTTGATAGCCACGGAAGTCATGACATCCATCGGATTAGAGGCAATAATTAAAATTGCATTTGGCGCATATTGAGCAATCTGAGGAATAATGCTTTCAAAAATTCTGACATTAGTTGCCAACAAATCATTACGTGTTTCGCCCGGTTTTTGGTTTGCACCGGCTGTCACGATAACGACATCACTATTTTCCAAGTCGCTGTATGTTCCTGCTTTTATTTTATTAGCATAAGCGAAAGGAGTAGCATGAGCAATATCCTCAGCCTCAGCTTCGGCTTTTTTTGTATTTTGGTCAATCAAGACGATTTTGCGTGCCACACCGCGCATCATTAAAGCAAACGCAGCCGTACTTCCGACGCCGCCGGCACCGACTATTCCGATATTTAACATTTTTTCTCCTTATCTAAACACTTAAATTTAATATAAATCAAAATTCATAGAATTATGTATAGATTGAATGAAATAAAAGCAAGGGCTAAGAAAGAATTTTTGGTAAAAATTGGTAACCGAATATTACAACTTACTCATCTTCGATTAAGGTCTCTTCATCACCTGAAGTCACTTCAGGATTTTCCTCTTGAAAATCATGTTGTTTTTTTTCTGACTTGTTTTGAGCATCTTGTTTTTGGGTATTCCAAATAATCATATAATCAGGTAACAAAGACTGAGATGTAATCAAATTTGGAATTTGCGCATCTTTAGAAAATTGCTCATCTGATAAGCGAACAGCAGCCAACGCCGTTAATATTGTATATAAAAATATTATTTTTTTCCCCATTCAGCGTTCCTTTTTCAATCGCTTTATATAATAAAATGGTAAATATATAAAACAAAATGTCAAGAATGAAGTATTTTATACACCTTTTAATTAAAGCAAAACTCCAGAAAAACTAACTGATTGAACGACATATAGACGAAAAGAGATGCTAAAATCCAAAAATAATACTTGTCAATTACTATAAAATTGTGCTAACAAGGCTACACGGGTGGTTTGAATACAAACCCGATAACTTTGTTGTTTTAATATTTTTTTGAGGTTTATCAAATGACTGATACAGCTAATCGCGTTAAGAAAATCGTAGCAGAGCACCTTGGCGTAGAAGAATCAAAAGTAACAGACACCGCAAGTTTTATTGATGATTTGGGTGCAGACAGCCTTGATACTGTTGAATTGGTTATGGCTTTCGAAGAAGAATTCGGTTGCGAAATTCCGGATGAAGCCGCTGAAAAGATTTTGACAGTAAAAGATGCTATCGATTATCTGAACAAAAACGCTTAATTCTTTTTAAGTTATTGATGACTAAACTCGCTTGACATAAAGCGAGTTTTTTCATATAAAAAATAAAATTTGTTAATTAATTTATAAGGAAATTCGATGAGAAGAGTAGTTGTAACCGGTATGGGTATGCTTTCTCCTTTTGGTAGAGGCGTTGACTATAACTGGGAAAATATTATCGCCGGTAAATCGGCAATCAGAAGAATTGATAACGAAGTCGAATTGTACGACGTACCTGTAAAAATTGCCGGACGCGTACCAATGGGAAAAGAACCTCATCAGTTTGATCCTGATACGGTTATGGAACCCAAAGAACAACGCCGCGTTGACAAATTTATCCTTTTCGGTATGGCTGCCGGTATAGATGCCATGGAAGATAGCGGTTGGAAAGCATCTTGTGAAGAAGATCAATTTAGAGCAGGTGTGATGATGGGTTCCGGTATCGGAGGATTACAAACCATTTATGAAAATTCGGCAATTATCAGCGAAAATAAAAGTACTCATCGCGTTTCACCGTTTTTTATTCCTTCTTGCCTTATCAACATGATTTCAGGCAATCTATCCATTCGCTTTGGCCTCAAAGGACCTAATCACGCTTGCGTAACCGCATGCTCCACAGGTACCCACGCCATCGGTGACGCTGCCGCCATGATTGCCCGCGATGATGCCGATATGATGCTTGCCGGAGGTGCAGAATCCGCCGTAAATATTTTAGGACTGGCCGGTTTTTCAAGAATGAAAGCCGTAACCTCTGATTTTAACGACTGCCCTGAAAAAGCATCTCGTCCATGGGATAAAGCCCGTAGCGGATTTGTCATGGGTGAAGGTGCCGGAGCCCTTGTCTTGGAAGAATATGAACATGCTAAAGCAAGAGGCGCAAAAATTTATGCCGAAATCGTTGGCTACGGCATGAGCGGCGATGCCTATCATATAACCGCTCCTTCCGGCGACGGAGCCTATCGAGCCATGAAAATGGCTGCGCACCACGCGGCAGAACACGGAGTAAAATTATCCGATATCGGATACATTAATGCTCATGGAACCTCAACTCCTGCAGGAGATGTGGGCGAAGCTCTCGCCGTACAACGTTTGTTTGGCGAAAATATGAAAAATGTTTCAATGTCTTCAACCAAATCGGCTATCGGTCACCTGCTCGGTGCTGCCGGAGCCGTCGAGGCTGTTTTGACCATTAAGGCTCTTTGCGAACAGATTTGTCCGCCGACACTCAATCTTGAGAATCCCGCAGACGAAGTAGCCGATTTTGATCTTGTTCCACTTAAAGCAAAAAAGAAAAGTCTTAAGGCTGCCATGTCCAACTCTTTTGGCTTTGGCGGAACAAACTCTTCAATAATCTTTAAAAAACCTGAAGATTAATGATAGGTTGGCTCAAAAATCTTTTTCTTATCGTTTGCATCCTCGTCATTTTTGTTGCCGGAGGAACGTTGTGGCTCGTTAACTTGCCCAACAAGGCAACAACATCAACAACCTTAATTATAGAAAAAGGATGGGGTTCTCATCAGGTTGCACAACAATTATATAAAGCGGGCGTGATTTCACACCCGCTTTTATTTAAAATTTTGGCTCGTGTACATAAAACAGACAAAGAGTTGCAAGCCGGAGAATATGTATTTGAACCTCATATTTCAATGTCTGAAGTTCTTAATATTCTCAAACGCGGTGAAGTTCGTTATCATTCCATAACATTGCCGGAAGGACTTACGACCGCCAAAATATTACAAATTATAAAAAACGAATCAAACCTCAGCGGTGAAATTACCATAAAAGTCAACGAAGGAGAATTATTACCTGAGACTTATAGCTATGTTATGGGAGAACAACGCGACAACCTCATCAATCGCGCACGAAAAGCTATGCAAGATGCCCTGCAAGAAGCGTGGCAACAAAACAAATCCAATGTTATCCATAATCCAAAAGAACTCTTGATTCTGGCCTCTATCATTGAAAAGGAAACGGCCGTGGCGAAAGAACGTCCCGATATTGCCTCTGTTTTCATTAATAGATTAAAAATAGGAATGAAATTACAAACGGATCCCAGCGTTATTTATGCCATCACACACGGAAAAAAGGACTTAGGGCGTAAATTGTATAAAAAAGATTTATCCATTGATAGTCCGTTCAATACATATAAATACTATGGATTACCCCCCGAACCCATTTGCAATCCCGGAAAAGACGCCCTTTTAGCCGCTGCTAATCCAAGTCAGAGCGATTATTTATATTTTGTAGCGACCGGAAAAGGCGGACATCGTTTTGCTCGTTCTCTGAAAGAGCATAATCAAAATGTAAATCTTTATCGCCAGCACCTCAAGCAAAAATAACTTGCAAAATTCTTCCACTCAGCCTAAACTTTTCATCAAGGATTATTATTATTTGTTTAACCACAAAATAGCCAATTTATGAAAAGTATTATCATGTCTTTTGCAAGAAAAGTAGCTCCTATATTTGCTGCTTTCGGTTGGATTATTCCTTTGTCGCAAACATCTGCCGGTGCTCACCTCTCCTCTTCACACGGAAGAAACAAAAATCGCCACACATATCGCAAGGCTGATAACTCAGACAAAGCAAAATCCAGACTCTATTCTCGTCGTCTGACCAGAAGCAATGAGAATTATTCTCTAGACTAGCCTTTTCCCCCTATAACTCAGGGGGATTTATTTTTCCATAAAGAACGCATACTGATAATACATTTAACATAGCGAAATTAGTTCAAACTTTATAAATAACCGATAGAGGTTGCATTTTCCATTATTTGCATAAATAATACTCAAAACATTACACTAAAAGGAAAACGTATCATGAAAAATATTCTTTTGCTTACCGTTTTTTTATTTTCCGCAGGTTGTGGCTTAAACCACCATTATTCCGTCTATCAATACGACAACGGCGATGATTACATCAGCGAAGGCACACAACGAATCATAGATCATAAAACCCATAAAATGGGCTATGCAACACCTGATGGGAAAGTAATTATTCCACCTCAATACAAATTTGCATATCCCTTCAAAAACGGAAAGGCAAAAGTCACTTATTCAGGCAATCTTAGTAAGGTACCGCATTCCGGAAATGAATACCATTACTGGAATAGCCACCATTGGTTTTATATAGATAAAAACGGGAAGAAAATATAGTTGAATATTAAATTATATTTTTAACGGTATAATTTCTATAAATCGAATACAAGACCATAACTAACTTCTAAAATCGGCTGATAACATGGCCTCTTTCATTGGTATTAAAAAAGATTTATCAACTGATTCTGCTTTCCTCAACAAAAACTGTCATTGAATGCGCTCTCACAATATTTACAACAAATTTTTACTGTTTAGTTTTGTCAGCTATAGATGTTATCAGAGCATATAACTCGTTTTAGAAAAAAACTTAATTCTTCGTAAAGGCGTCTTTGAAAAATTAGACATAGCTTTCATAAGCAAACTATCGCCGGATTATGTGCATGTGCAAATTATTTAAAACTCCGTTTATCTGTCGACAAAACTACGTATAGCATACCATCAGATTTGGATATAATCCCTGCTTGCAGGAAATATTATGCTCTGATTATAAACTTCCACAAGCTATCGTAACTGGTATTTTCTATTTAAACTTCTGGTCACCCAGCCCCAAGCTCCGCAAGCCTTACCGCTGGGCTGATCCCCCTTGCTGATATAGGAGAGATGATATTCAAGTCATAAACTTTCACTCGCTGACGCAAGTGATATTAGCCTATTCGAACTTCGTTCGCCCAGCCCCAAGCTCCGCAAGCCTTACCGCTGGGCTGGTCCCCCCTTGCTGATATAGGAGAGATGATATTCAAGTCATAAAAAACCCCTCTTTTAGAGGGATTTTTTAGTAAGGTTACCAAGGATCATTATATTTCAAATTAGGATCGTTCAAACGCTTGGAATAATCCGTATCACCTTTATCCCAATAATCGCGTCTTGTTCCTTTTAACTGGTCATAAGTTGTATCCACATAGTTGCTGTCAAACAATTTCCGGTTAAAATAGCAATAAACGGTAACATAGGCCTCAAGCTGTCTGTACTGTACAGGGAACAAATTCCAATATACCGTACCTGCCGTTGATGTTGTGTCACCGTCTGAACTACCGGTATTAGCATTTCCACCTTCAGCTAAACCAGCCTCATCCCAAGCTAAAAACTCTTCGTAATAAGCCGCAGGATAAACAAATCCCAGAACCGTTCCCCAACCTTTGAAAGCATCGGCGTCCGAACTCTTGCATTCTCCTGACATTTGGAAATTTCCATCCCCGTCAGCTCCGTTACATTGTGGCATGACCATAGCTCTCAACCAAGTACTTTTCTGAAAAGTAAGAGGTTTAACCGGTTCAACTTCTTCAACATTCGTACGTAGTTGTTGATCTTGAGTATACCAATATAAGAAAGGATTGTTATGTGTTGCGATATCTAAAGAACCGCCGTTATTGACCGGAGTACCGGCTTGAGCCATTGACCAACCGGAAGGATTGATGGTTATAACTTTAGAATAACCTTGCGGACAAATCGGCGCCGGCACAAACCCTAAATATGCAGAAGTAAAATCTTCTGCGGAAGCGGAAGCCGCAGGGATTTCTTCTTGTGTATCGGGAGAACCGCCCACCCATTTAGTATTTTCTTTATAAGTATTATCAACAACATAAATACCTTTATTAACAAAATCAGGCAAAATATCGCTTAATCTTGCACCGCCGCGTGTTGTCAATTTGATATCATGCATAACCGAGGTATAAGCCGGATTAATTTCGTATTTATCATACTCGACCAAAGCCGCACCACCCGTACCGGTTATTGCATTTCCGCTCAATTGTTGTGAGGAGGCATTTAAGGCTACTTCCATAGGTCTGGTATGAGCAATGAAACGATCGGCGGCAATATATCCTTTGGCAGAAGTATCACCATTGGCAGATTCGGCATAATCAGAAGCTATTTCAGCATTCGTCAAACGATCGTAATTAGCATCACCGGTATCATAAGCTCGATTTGCTACATTAATTGCCCCTTTACGAATATAAACACTTCCGCGATCGTCATCATCGGCAATAACAGCTGTATCAGAGTTATTATCCACTTGTAAGATAATATCACCTTTATCTATGTTATCGACTTCGTTTTTAACCGTAGCAAGAACCTGAAAATCTCCTTTGCTGACATACACGGAAGGATTACCTTTTTGATTGCCGACAGAAGGATAATCTGCGCTAATAGCATTGCCGCTACCGTCAGTCGTTGCACTATCAGCATCATAATCAAATATTGCAAAACCACCGGCAACTCTTGTTGACGTGTACATATCCTCGCGTTTAGCTTTAACATCGAGTACAGGTCTTGCTGTTCCGGAACTGTCTTTAGCATCTTCACTAACGCTAAAATCCATATCTCCTAAAGCAAATAAACCTTCGTCTTCGGTACCTATTAAACTTCTGCTATATAAATCATCATGAGTGATATTATCTGCAGTTCTTGAGACAAAACGAGCATTATCTGTTACAGAATCGATATATCCAACGGATTGAGCCGCATCGCCGCTGCCGCTGTTTTCATTATAGGCACGCAACATATCATCCTGAATAGAAACAACGGATTTATCTATGAAGTTTCCGCCAGAATCAATTGTTGACAGAGAGATGGCATTAAATGCACCGAGTTTGAGTTGACCATCTGCCGTTGAAAAATTAGATGTAGAGCTATTATTGTTGACATTATGTTCAATCAGTCCCAAATCGACGGCTCCGGACGGGTCACCGGCTGCTAAATTTATACCTGATTCGTGATTCATACGAATTCCACCCTGAATGGTCGTTCCTTCATCAGAAGTTCCGTCTACTTCAGCAACCTGTAAACGATATCTATTTTCATTGGAAGCCGCATCTTTATATGGTCCGACAAGCAAACGTCCTTCCGCAGTTGCCGCATCCGTTCCCTTCTGCTCTGCGACTAAATAGAAGTCTGAATCATCCGTAGCAGATTCGAAGTTTGCCATATCGACACCCCCCCTTAACTTTGCGGCATCGACATTATAGGCTTTCAGCTTAGCTGTTTTCAAACTATCTCTGACAAAAGCAGGACCATTAACGGTTAAAGCATGTTCACCGGCCGATTCTGTTCCGTCCAGCTCACCGGCATTGATGACAGGTCGACCATCTTGATATGTATAGGTCGTATAAGAGCCGTCATGAATTTCACCACCGCCGACAACAACAGAAGGTATGGCGTTATCGGGAACCCATTGACTGTTTGTATAATCTTTATATCTACCATCTGCCGTGATTTTTGGATTTCGAACACTCAAAGCACCGTCCAAAAGATTAACCCGAGAGGCGCTTGCATCGACCAATTTTTGCGAACTTGTTGAGGGATCTCCGGTTGAAGATGTACTGGTTGTTTTGGATTCAAACACCATGTTTCCTTCGTCTTTATCTACGGTTAACAAGACTCCTGCCGTATTTTCATCAATATTACCATATTCCATTTTAGATTTGTTTACACTAAATATATTTGCACCTTTATTGGTCGTGGTAACAGGATTAGCCGGATCTGTCATATCCGTATCATTTCTAGTTTCATAATACTTAATACCGCCGTCTGTTTCGTCTTCACTTCGAACCGTAAACAAAGAAGACAAAGCGGCAAAATTACCTTCCATATAAGCACCGCCTTTATCGCCGATATAAAGGGTATAATCCAAATCGGGATCATAGGTTTGTCCATATTCCATTGTCGGTATTTCCGACTGCTTAATACTGTTAGAATCACCACCGACCATCCAGTCGACCTGAGGAGACATAATGATTTGGTTAACCTGACGAATATTATGATTTTTTTCGTTAAAGCCCATAAATAAGTCTGTTTCCATAGAGTTCAAGACATAATCATTTTGACTTTGGGTTTTACGGTGCAAAACATCTTCGTTTGACAAACCTTGGGAAGATATAGGCTGCAACGAAGAAATAACAAAAGTTTTTGCCGGAAGAGTTAGTCCCAATTCACTATCATTATCCAAACTCCAGATACCTTGAGAACCGACGATTTTTCCGTCATCTTGGACATAGCCGCCGTTACTGCCGACCATGGTTGCAATACGAGAAACACGATTCGACGGGAAATCTTCTCCTTCGTTAGGCACAGCCGTTAAAAAGCCGGTAATAGTTTCGGAAACAACAATTTCATTATCTGCTTCATCTGTTTCCGTTCCTGTTGTTTTACGCAATACAACTTTATAAGAAGGGTCTGCATTAGAAAATATCCTGCTCTCCTGAGTTTTTCCGTCTTTTAAGAAGCCATAAGGCAAATATTCGCATAAGTGAGATATATCAAACGAAACGACGGAATCGTCTCTTAAACTACCATAATTGACAGAAGGGACATCACAACTATTTGTCACAGTATCCCCGCCTGAAATTCGACTAAAATTATCTTTAATATAAGCATCCATGGCATTAGCCAAAATTCTCAATTGGTTAGATGCATTAATATCCTGCAATTCCGTTGTTCTTTCTGCCGCTTTTTTATACAAGATTGGGGTAACCATAGAAATTAACCCCAGCATAGCCAATGCCTCCACCAGCATAGTACCGGCTTCACCGATTTTATTAAACATATTTCTCATTATTTATCTTCCCCCAAAAAGTTAAAATTGCGACAAATAAACCAAACAATAATCACAACTTGCATACATATCCTCAACGCTCTGCGGATTGCTCGGATCATAATCTGCATTTCCCTGGCGCTGAGTTCCGCAAACGGTAGCAAACGACCTATCACCGATTGGCGTATCGGATATATAATTAGGTATCGGAGTATAATAGCGATTTCCCTGACCATAAACTCCCATATTGGTTGTAATTCCCTCTTCATATACAGAGTTTCCGCTATATAACGCTTTAAGTTCATCTCTGTCGACGGCATAACCGAAACCATCGGTATAACCCGTTGTCGTTTTCATAGAGCGCAACAATACGGCATCGGGTTTCCCTGTCCGAAAATCGCGCCACTTAGCCGGCACACATCCATAAGTAACCAAATAAACCGTAGCATCGGAACCGGCACAACAATTACTTCCGTCTCCGGTATCGGCGTCGCCGGTATCAGGATCGCTGCCGTCAGCGGGAAGACCTGCCGTACAACTTGCCGGTAAGGCGGCTGCCCCAGACTGATCCAATTTATCTTTATCCAAACAATATACCCATGTCGTAAATCTTGAGAATCCGCTGTCTTGGTTAAAACCATACGGCAAATCGGCAGCCATCATATCCGTTGTTAATTCTCCGGGGCGGTAGCTCATACCCTCCACTGTCGAATTTCGGTTTCGATTAGAGATATACTGCATAGCGGCTTTATGCTGAACATATATTTTAGTAATAACAGTCTGAGCCTGAGGCTCGACATACAACTGCTGAATATCTGAGCGCAAAGAAACATTCATCGCAAATAACGCAGCAATAAACGTCGCTATGATTACCCATAAGTACATAGAAACACCCTATTCAAAAAATACACCTAATGACATGATAACATAAAACACTTTAAAAAAAAAGCAATTAATAAAAATTCCGTTAGATTTTACATATTTGTAACCTTAGTCAGAGCGACGAAGGAGCACGAAAAGAGAGTATTATTTGTATTTTTGGCTTTAAGATAGGATAAATTTGTTTTACAATATTTTCAAATAAGTAAAAAGGATTTCGAAATGGTAAAAGTAAATCAAATTACAGACTCTAAAAATAAAAAATTATTATTTTCCATATTAGGCGTATTGTTTATTGCCGCCGTAAGCACAATCATATTATCCTCTTTATCATCCGACACAAAACCCATTGCCAAATATTATCAAGAAACCATAATTGAAATGCCGGTTGTCTACGAAACCGCACCCATAAACTTCAAGACAAAAGATAACAATTTTGTGCAATTAGAACTTTATATCGAACCTTATAATCAAAGAGAACTTAAACAAATTCGCAACAAAGAAAACATCATCAATTTTCAACTCAAAGAAACCTTATCCCAATTTTCTTATTCTGAACTGGCTCAACCTCAAAACAGAACTTTCATAAAAAATATCATTAAAAAACAAATAGATCTTGTTTTGTATCCATCAACCATTAAAAATCTACATTTAAATTTTGTCAGACAATGAAAACAATGACTTCAACCGCAGATATAAATCACGATAATACGCTTCTTAATTCTGAAGAAATTTCATTTTTGTTAAACTCAAATCATACCGCCCCGCTTTACCTGTCGGAAAAAACATCTTTTGTTTTATCAAATTTAGAACAAAACTTAACATCCGAAATTCAGACATTATTCTCTCAACCTCTTACCATAAAAATCGAGTCGTCTGCATCTTTTGCCATTGACGGCAACTACATCATCTATTCAAATTCTTTTAAAAACTATTTTATACAAACTTTTCTCAGTCACAATGCGGCAAACACGCTGGTTAATATTTGTTTGGGATTTCATCAACCGCATCTTGAAGTCAATACTGCCGATTCTCATATCAGAGAAAAAATCATAAAACTGTTTCAAAAAAAATTTTACCGAGGACTTATACAATCCTTTGCCAAAATGTCAAATTCCGATATGGCATCTCTGGCAGAAGATACATCAATATTGTTGCAAATCGGCTATGGGGAAATTAAAATACATTTACGTCTTGAAAAAGATATCATACAATGCTCAAACTTGATAAAAGCAACTGTAAAACTTCCAAACGTACCTGTTAAAATACGGGATGTATTGAGCTGGCACAAAGGAACATATATTTCCCTGCCTTTTGCCGAAGACAGTATGGCACAAATCGACTCGGCGCAAAAAACAATTGCTTTTGTCCGCATCGGCAAAGACACAAACGGCAACGATTAAATTCATCAAAAAGGTAAATTGAAATGACAATTACGGAACTATCAATTAACATTATCGTTATTATCCTGCTGATACCCGCTATTTATTACGCGGTCAAGCTCAATCGTCAATTGATTAAACTGGAGCAAAATCAACAAAAAATGACCGAGCTGGCACAAGCCCTGAAACAAGCCGTCGAAACTTTTGATAAAACAGAAACGATTGGCGGTACTGTCTCTACGCCCTGCCAAACCCCAGTAACAGATTCTTCACAAAACACGACTTGTCTTGACAATGATCCACCGTCAGAAGCAGAATTGGAATTGCTGCAAGCCTTACGTTCAATCAAATGAGAGAAAATATGAAAAAATCATTTTTTCCGATTGTTTGTGCCGCCTTTTTTATTGCACTGCTGATAACTAAAATTCATCAAACCGCAGATGATTTATATCGGGCAACTTCACAAAATATCGAGCAAAAACTTAAAGACTATCAGGCATCAGTAGTACCGCCTCTTTCGGCATCAACCTTTATGAGCGAGCGCCGACAAATGGCGCAGGCGATTCGCAAACGTCTGGACCAAGATGCTCTGCTGGACGAACACAAAACGAGAGATGTAAATTATTTGGTGCGGATATATACACAAATGCCCCCACAAGATGCCGCCAAAATTATCGAAAATATGGAGGCCTCCCAAATCATTGAATTTTTATCAATGATGGACGCCGATACTGCCGCCAACATATTGAGCCGAATGGACAGCGTCAAAGCTGCAGAATTAACACAAAAAATACTCGATATGTCTTCATTTTAATCGGAGCAATCATGAGCGAAGAATTTAAAGTCGAAAGTCCCTTTGAACCGGCAGGAGACCAACCTCAAGCCATAAAAGAACTATGCGAAGGACTGAAAAACGGTGAGCGCAACCAGGTTTTGCTCGGTGTCACCGGCTCGGGCAAAACTTTTACCATGGCTAAAGTCATTGAACAAAGCCAAAGACCGGCATTGATTATGGCGCCGAATAAAATTTTGGCGGCTCAGTTATATAGTGAGATGAAAGAATTTTTTCCCCATAATCACGTTGAATATTTTGTTTCTTACTACGACTATTATCAACCGGAAGCCTATATTCCCAAAACCGATACTTACATCGAAAAAGACTCCGCCATCAACGAACAAATTGACCGTATGCGCAACGCCGCCACCCGCAGTATTTTGGAATATCGTGACGTAATTATTGTCGCCTCCGTATCCTGCATTTACGGCTTGGGAGATGTTGCTTCTTATTCGGCAATGACCTTGGAACTTAAAAAAGGTGACGAAGTTGAACCACAGGATATTTATCAAAGACTGGCAGAGCTTCAATACGAAAGAAATCAGCTCAATTTTGTCCGCGGTACTTTTCGCGTCCAAGGGGACACTTTGGATATTTTTCCGGCTCACTTGGAAGACAGGGCCTGGCGTATTTCCTTTTTCGGAGATGAAATCGAAGATATTTACGAATTTGATTCGCTGACCGGCAAAAAAACGGCTCCTTTGGACAAAGCCGTCGTTTATCCGGCCAGTCACTATGTTACGCCGCGACCGACTTTGTCGCAAGCCATTTCTCGCATCAAACAGGAACTGCAACCGAGGTTGGAATATTTTCGCGAACATAACAAATTGCTAGAAGCACAACGTTTGGAACAACGGACGCGTTTTGATTTGGAAATGCTGGAAACAACCGGACACTGCAAAGGCATTGAAAACTATTCGCGTTACCTGACCGGCAGAGCTCCCGGAGAACCACCGCCGACCTTATTTGAATATCTACCGCCCGATGCTTTGCTTTTTATTGATGAAAGCCATATATCGGTACCGCAAATCGGCGGAATGTACAATGGCGACCGCAGTCGGAAAAGCACACTTGCCGAATATGGATTTCGTCTGCCGTCTTGCCTTGATAACCGACCGCTCAAACTTGAAGAATGGGACAAGATGCGTCCGCAAACGATTTTTGTTTCCGCGACTCCCGGAGATTGGGAAATGGCGCAAACTCAAGGTGTTTTTGTCGAACAGGTTATTCGTCCGACTGGTCTGCCCGATCCTGTTTGCCTCATCCGCGGAATAGAAAATCAAATTGATGACCTCATGGAAGAATGTCGCCAAACCATTGCCAAAGGGGAACGTGTTTTGGTCACGACCCTGACCAAAAAAATGGCGGAAGACTTAACCGAATACCTGAACGAAAACGGAATTAAGGTACGCTATATGCACTCCGACATTCAAACCTTGGAACGTATTGAAATTATCCGTGACTTACGCATGGGAGTATTTGATGTTTTGGTCGGTATCAACCTGCTGCGTGAAGGCTTGGATATTCCGGAATGTTCACTGGTCGCCATTTTAGATGCCGACAAAGAAGGCTTTTTGCGTTCCACCCGCTCCCTTATTCAAACCATCGGTCGCGCCGCACGCAATGCCGACAGCCGCGTGATTCTTTATGCCGACAAGATAACCGGTTCAATCAAAGAAGCCTTAAGTGAAACCGAGCGTCGTCGAAGCAAACAACTTCAATACAACTTAGACCACGGCATCGTCCCCAAAACCGTCAAGAAGAGCATATCCTCTACCTTAAGTGAAATGACGGCGGCAGACTATATCGATGACAAAGCCGGAGCCGCCGGCAACGCCGATGATATTGAAAAACAAATCAAAGAACTGACCAAACTGATGAAAGAGGCGGCACAAAATCTCGAATTTGAACAAGCCGTTATTTACAGAGATAAAATAAAGGCTCTCGAGCTTTTGGCAATGAGAACCTATGATAATACTATTTTTGTCAACGGCGGCTGATTCAAGCCGTAAAAACAAAATGGCTCAAGCGAATACCGGCAAACAAGACCAACAAACCGACAACGACAGACAGCAACAAATAAGTTGCCGCCTCTAAAAAGTTTTCTTTTTCACACAATAGGGCAAAATCAAGCAAGTAGGTCGAAAATGTCGTAAAACCGCCGAGAAGTCCCGTCATCACAAACAATTTTATTTCGGGTCTGAGAGTCGTTTTAGTTGAAATATAACCATACAAAGCACCGATTAACAAAGCTCCCAACACATTAACAACCATTGTTCCCCAGTGATAATGAATTTTGGAAGTCACCAACCATCTGAGCGATGCCCCTAAGCCACCGCCTAAAAAAACGCTTAAAAATCCCATTGTTATCTCGCCATAATTCTTGCTTTTTCTCTGTTCCAATCTCTGGTTTTTATTGTTTCGCGCTTATCAAAATTCTTTTTGCCCGTACCCAAACCGACTTCAAGTTTGGCCCGACCTTTTTCATTAAAAAATAAGCGTATGGCAACCAAAGTTGCTCCTTTTTTAGCCAAAGCGGAAATAATCGAATTGATTTCTCTTCTTTTGAGCAACAATTTGCGGTCACGCTTTTCGGCATGGCTTTCATAACCTTTATTGGTATATTCGGCAATAAACATATTTGAGATATAGAGCTCATTATTTTTTTCTATGCCGAAAGCATCATTAATATTAGCATGACCGAGTCTTAAAGACTTAACTTCGGTACCGGTCAATTCCAGACCGGCAACAAATTTTTCGTTAATAAAATAATCAAAATTTGCCCGCCGGTTTTGAGCCACCAAACCGGTTGATATAAAATCCGCCTTTTTATTTTTAAGAGCCATTTTTTATTTTACCGCTTTAATTTTAGCCACGACTTTCGGTGCTTGAACGACAGTAGGTTGAGATGAAGAAGCGGTTGCCGTATCGGAATGTACCCGTATGCAATGACCATCGATATAAGCCCCCGGCTCTATTGCAATTGTATTATGCGTTGCATCGCCGATAAGTTTTGCCGTTTTTGCAATAAATAAACTATCGGCTATGGCTTTACCCTGCAAAGTTCCATACAAGTACATACTTTGGGCTTTAACCGTACCGATGACGTTTCCTTTCACCCCGATAACCAATTCTTCGCAATTGATATCCCCTTCAATAAAACCATCGACATGCAGAATACCGTTACTTTTAAGATCACCGGTTACTCTGGTTGTTTCGCCGATAATGGTCGGGACTTGATGACTTCTTTTACTGTTGCCAAAGGCTCTGGCCATTTTCAAATACAGCATTTTTTTCAATTTTTTCATCATTTTTCCTCACAATTATAATGATATCTAAGATATTTTTGCTTTCATAAAGGGCATGGGATCAACATCATGTCCTTTATATAAAATTTCATAATGCAAATGCGGACCGGTTGAACGTCCGGTATTTCCGACCTCGCCTAATTCGTCACCGACTTCAACATATTGTCCTTTTTCAACATAAATTTTATTCATATGACCATACTTAGTCTTAAAACCGTTGCCATGATCGACTTCAACCAATTTACCATATCCCGAAGCTGTTCCAGCTCGAATCACTTTTCCTTTAGCCATAACTTTAATTTTGTTACCTGTCCGCGAAGCCATATCTATCCCTTTATGATAGACTTTTGTCTTACGAAAAGGATCGCTGCGCCAACCATAAGGAGAAGACACCCAAAAGCTCCACACCGGTTTTCCAATAGGAACCGAATTTAGGACTTCTTTATAATATTCCAAATCATCAACATTCATAAAAATCTGACTGATTTTATCGCTGATTTCCTTGTCTTTCAGGAAAGAATTATCATTAGGAATATAAGGACCGCCGACACCGGCCTTACGTTTATCATTTGCAAATATGTTAAAATAGAGTCCTTTCTTTTTCAAAGGAAGATTAATCTCCTTGACCGCACTTTTAATTTTAGCGACTTCTTTTTCAGCAATTTTGGCGACTTTATTGAGGACTTCGTTTTCAGCTTCTTTAATATCATCGACGGCTTTTTGCAACTCAGACACTTGTTCTTTAAGCCTGTCTCTTTCGGAAAGGGCAATATCTCTTTGCAGAGATAGTTCGTTCAGGCTGGCTTTTTCCGCTAATTTTTCCTGATTAATCCACTCGACCTGAGTTGTGATTTGTTTAATTCTATCCTCAACCAAAGAGGCTTGTTTTTGATATTGTCCGAGATTGAGTTCCGATGTTTTGGCATTTTCCAAAGTTTTTATCATATCGGCGATGTTAGATTGCAAAGCCACAAAATCACCGACCAAATCGACATAAGCATCTCTTGCTTCAATCAGTTCATTATTTTTTTCCACAATAATTAAATCTGATCGGCGGTACATATGATAATAATAAAAACTCCATGCTCCGACGAAAGCAATTAAGCACAATAAAATGACCTGCATTTTTGAGGAGATAGTAAACACCTTTGCACGACCGTTGCTGCGAAAAATAATTTCCTTCGGTGAAAAAAAAGGTTCCTTTGCGGCATAGCGCATAGGTGCAGGTGATTTCTTTTTAATTTTTTTCATAAAACTTCATTACCATACAGTCGGAACAAATCCAGTTAACGAAACGTTAACTAATATAGCAAAAAATTTTTAAAAATACAGATTTTTTTTATACCTGGCATTTTGGTTTTAAAATTTGTTATTCGTCTAAAAGAACGAATTCGTCATCTCCGACAAAATTGAGCACGATTCTGGCTCTTTCGTCCAACAAATCCAAATCCAAACCATCCGGCGAAAGTCTTTTAACTTCCGTTTGCAAATATTCTTTTTTAGCCTTATATTGCTCTGCCAATTCTCGGGCATACTGGACTTCATGACGCAAATACAAATACTTGCGAATCCCTCGTTCTCCGTAAAAAGCATAAAAACCGAAATAGCATATTACCAGAGTATAAATGATATACAATCCAGAATTTTTTAATCTGCTTTTAATTTCAAACCAAAAATCCATTTTCCGACTCTTGCCCCCATTACAGAACCGGATTTTAGACAAATTTTGTTAATATTTGGTTACATCAGAAAAGATTAATCGGCGACGCAATTATTTCCTTTCCATCTCCATGCCTTTACAATTCCTTTGTCGACTAAAAATGAGGTCTGGCAGACAAACTCTACCGTATAGCCAAAGCTCTGTTCAAACGGATAAAAATCGTAGTCACCGTTAAACGGAGAATAAACCACCTCTTGACCGGGGATAAAAGTATCACCGTAAAGGTAATATTCGGAAGGAATATATGTCTGATCGACCTTGGTATAGCTGATAACTTCACTACCATCATCAAGCATTTTAACGGCCGAAGGTTTGCCAAATTTTGCTTCAACATTTTCAACCGGTTGATTTACAAAACTTTCCAACTCTTTATTATACTTTGCTTCGGTAGCACAGCCTTCCAAAACGAACAACGCAACCAGCGCCAAACTTAACTTATTCATCTTTTTCTCCTGCTTATTAAACAACAGACTCTAAATAAGCATTAAAGACCTATTTTCAAGCAAGTCTGGTTTTGGATGCTTGTAAAAGAAGAGCAAGGTCAACGGAGTTTGATGTATTGCCTTTTTGCTTATGTTGATGTTTATGTTTCATCTCCAATCTTGCACGTAAAATACCTTCGGCATCGACAGCATCAAAAATGGGGATGATAATCACAATATCGGAACCATCGGGTAATTTATCTATTTCTTTAAGTTGAGGTGCAAAAATTTCTTTATTAATTTTAACATGCGTTGTTTTATGCAAAACGGATAGATTCGTAAAAGAATTCACATCGTCTGAAGCATTGCCCGCAATCGGAAAAATATGGTGTACGTCCAAATCCGCCGGCAAATAACCCAATTTAGCCTGTTCGATTTCTTTTTCGGTCAGAACGCCGTCAAACTGGTTGGTATAGGCTAAATATTTGATAAACATTTTTCGCACATGTCGTTCAAAGAAACGGCGATGATGTTTTCTGACTTCGGGAGGAATTTTTGTAAAAACGGTTTCAACAAATTTCATAACATACCCTCCCTAATATGGATAGAGTTTAAAAGGCGATTATTTTTTTGTCCATAAAAATACGGCTATGTTGATAACTTATTTCTTTTTTGCCTAAAAAATTTTTTGAGCAATGTCGCGGCTTCCTCCGCCAAAATTCCGTTGATAACCTCAGGACGATGATGGCAGGTCGGCTGTTCATAAAACCTAACCCCGCTTTCGATTGCTCCGCCTTTAACATCGGTAGCGCCGAAATAGATTTTTTCGATTCTCATCATCGAAGCGGCCGCCGCACACATGGTACAAGGCTCAAGCGTTACATACAAATCAAGCCCCCAAAGGCGTTTTTGTTTCAGTTTTTTACATGCTTTCCGCATAACTTCGATTTCGGCATGAGCCAAAGCATCTTTACCATGTTCACTAAGATTATGCGCGCGTGCAATCACTTCACCCGTTTGCGGATTAACCACCACGGCTCCGATGGGAACTTCATCCTCCTTAAAAGCCTTTTCAGCCTCTTTTAAGGCAATTTTCATATAATCTTGCGGATTCATCTTTATTTTTCTCTCGATTTTTTTTATTATAGGCAAAAATTTATCAAGGAAAAATTAAAAATGAGCGAAAGAATTGCAAAATTTATTGCCCGCTCCGGCGTATGTTCTCGCCGCGCAGCAGAAGAATTGATTAATCAAAAACGTGTTACGGTAAACGGGGAAATTGTTGACTCCCCGGCCTTTAATGTAGAGGGAACTGAAAAAATTCTGATTGACGGTGAAAAATTGCCTGCCATTGAAAGTACGCGTCTATGGTTATATTACAAACCTGTCGGCTTGCTGACAACTCACAAAGACACTTCGGACAGACCGACTGTTTTTGACAATTTACCCGAGGGAATGCCTCGTGTTATTTCCGTCGGCAGACTTGACCTAAATTCCGAAGGACTGCTTTTGTTGACCAACAACGGAGAACTTTCTCGCACCCTTGAGCTGCCGCAAAATGGCTGGAGCCGCCGTTATAAAGTCAAAGTTCACGGACACATCAGTCAAGCAAAAATCGATTCTTTGGCCGGCGGTGTCACCATTGACGGCGTTTCCTACGGTCCCGTAAAAATTGTCCTCGGCGAATCTCAGGGAACCAATACCTGGCTGACCATAACTTTGCAAGAAGGTAAAAATCGAGAAATCCGCCGACTGATGAAATATATCGGTCTAGAAGTGGCTCGTCTCATCCGCTTGTCTTATGGTCCATTTCAATTGGGAGGTCTGCACAAAGGAGAAGTCAAAGAAGTACCGCAAAAAGTCTTAAAAGAACAACTCGGCGAAAAGTTTAAGTTATGAGAATCATCGGAGGACTTTATCGCGGGAAAAAATTGCTTTCCCCACGTTCAACCAATATTCGCCCGACCTCGGATCAGTCACGCGAAGCGGTATTCAATATTTTATACTCAAAGCTCGATAAAGAGTGGAAAGACATCCACTTGGCCGATATCTTCACCGGCAGCGGGGCTTTTGCCTTAGAAGCCGTTTCAAGAGGCGTTGCTGCGGTAACAATGGTCGACTTGGATTTAACCGATGCCAAACGCAATATTGCTCTTTTTCCAAACGAACAAAAAAAAATAAATCAGCTCAAAGCCGATGCTACCCGCCTGCCCTATTCACAAAAAACTTATGACATCATTTTTCTCGATGCCCCTTACAACAAAGGATTAAGCGAGAAAGCTTTAGCCTCGCTTATCAAACAAAACTGGCTTGCAACTGATTCGATTTGCGTAGTGGAACTTGCAAAAGATGAACCTTTTAAATGCCCCAAGGAACTTACCATGATGGATGAACGCACATACGGCATAACCCGTTTCATCTTTCTGACACGATAAAGTATTTGACTTTTATTCAGCCTTTTTCTATGATTATTACTGTCTTAAAAATTATTTTTACTATGGATACGTTTATTGAAATAACAATGTTTTTATCGCTCTATGTAGCCGCTACCTTTACGTTAGGTTTGATCTTTTTAACATTGCTATGCATTGCTTGTGAAACCGATCTCAATCTCGACACGAACAATTGGTGGATTGAGATTGAAAACCCTTGTTATTCTCTGGGCGAGTTTTTGCCGCTTTTGTTATCGCCGAGCGTCATACTTTTTTGGTGGTTGTACAATCAACAAATCAGCAATTGGTGGTATTTAACCTTACTTGTCACCGTTTTTGCATCATATTTTATCTGGAAAATAGTTGTTCAAATCTCAATTCTGATTTTATTGGCAATAATTCGCGGTATTATTGCCTGCGTTAATTACATCCCCGAAATACTGCAAAAAGTTAAAAGGCGCAAATACAAATATTAAAATAAATTATTATGGTAATTGATTTTTACGACTTTTTTACATTTTTGATGAAATTTGCATTTTTCAGCAGTTTGGCCATTCTGGTCACAATCATTTTCATCACCGTTTTTACTTTTGTCAACAACAGCAAAAATGATAAAAACTGGTTTTCAAATGCATTAAAAGTCAAAATCCTAGAAAGTTGCCGACCGATGTTACTATTCCTGTTGGCACTGATTAATTTGAGCGGCGCCCTGTTACTGATTGCTCTTTGGCAGCAGCCGAAATGGATTATCTTACTGTGCGTCGTTAGTTATCCGCTGAGCGGAATTACCGCAACTTGGTTAACAAGACTTCTCACTGTCTTTTTCAGGAGCCTTTATTACAAATTTTAACCAAGTTTTGACAAGGACATAAAAAATACCGTTGCTTTTGAAGTAACGGTATTTTTTTGCAACTATTTCTTAGCTAGATTTTTAGCAGTTGCCGGATAATTTTTAACAGTTTCTTGATTAAGCTCCTCGCACTTTTGCTCAATTTTCTGTTGCAGTTCTTCAATAAAAGCATTTTTATCTTTGCCGGCAATCATCGGTTCCATAAATTCAATAATCACTTTTCCCTGCAAATGATGTGTTGAACTTCGCGGCCAAAACATTCCCGTATTAAGAGCAACAGGGATAATCGGCAAATTAAGATTTTGCGCCATAAATAAAAATCCCGGTTTATACTTTTGAGTTGTTCCTGGCTTCATTCTGTGCCCTTCGGGAAAGATAATAATAGGACGATTTTGCTCAACTCGTTTTTGCGCCGCCACCAACATTTTTTTCATAGCCTTGGCACCGGCTCCGCGATCAACAGGGATAAGCCCGTACAACCATTGCGCCCAACCAAATAACGGAATATATGTCAGCTCTTTTTTCAAAATCATAACACCGCGGGTAATGATACTGGTCATGGTATAAGTTTCCATAGCAGACTCATGCTTGCAGGCATAAATAGCTCTTTCCTGATTAATATATTGACGACCTCTGATTTCAATACTGATACCACCGAAAATTTTTAGTCCCCAGAGCGCGAGCGGAAGCATCCCTTTATTCCAAAATACAATAACCCATTTTTGGGGTACGAACCAACCGAAAATGCAGGTTAAAATTACCCCGAAAGCAATCCAGAAATAAATCCAGATTGTTCCCAACCAAGAACGTATAAAAGTCACTTTTGTTCTCCTTTACCTGATAAAATGATTTTTAACCCAAACATATAAAAATTTATTGTACTCGGACGCAATCAACTTAAAACTATGCCAACTTTTCCACCACTTTTGTTCCACTTTGTCCGAATAAACCGGATGGGCCAAAATTTTCAAATTCTTATTGTTGGCTCTAAATTCGGCCATACTTCTGGGCAAATGATAATTTGAGGTAACCAAACGAATAGAATTAAAATGATTTTTTTTAACCCAAGCTGTAGCCTCAATTGCATTTTCAACCGTATTGGTAGATTTTTTATCCAAAGCAATTTCACGCGAAGTCGTCACATTAACATCTTCTCTGTTTTTCAGAGTCTCAAGTGAAGTTTCTTCAGCTACTCCGGAAATCAATAATTTTTCTGCAGCTCCCTCATTTAAGAGTTGAACCGCCTCACTGATACGGTTACGTCCACCCGTCAAAACAACGATGGCATCGGTTTTCTGCTTTTCATCCGTTTTGAGATGATTGATGGTATAAGCAAAACCTATCATTCCGCCCAACCAGACGCATATTCCAAGCAATACCAAATAAAAAATAATTTTTTTAAACATAAACTACATCATCTTTTCTAAAGTACGTTTTACCGTATAATAAGCTGTCTGCATGGCCACAACCATCGAAAATAACGGCAAGCATAAAATAACCGTCCAAGCTCCCCAAGACAGATGAGCTTCATTAATAATTCCGCCCTCAATCTGTTGCGCCAAATGAGCAATAATAAAAATAGTCGGCACGGCAAAAACCACACCGATTAAACCGCCCCAAAATCCGAGTAATGCCGTTTTAGCTCCATATTGTTGTGCAATATAGGTATCTTTTGCTCCGAGAAAATGCAAAATCTCAATAATATCTCTATGCAGTCCTAAACTGGTCTGAGTGGAATAAAAGATAGCGCCTGACGTAATACCGATAACCAAAACCAACACGCTTAAAGCCAACATTTTTAAGCCGTTGGCAAAATTAATAAGTTTGTTTAGCCATAATTTATGATTGTCGAGTGAAGCCTGAGGCGCAACCGTTGCCAATTTTTCGGCTAAAGCCATAAAATTAATCTCGGCATCAGGTTTTAATTTAACATCAATCAAACGCGGCATCGGCAAATTATCCAAATCGACATCATCTCCCAACCACGGTTTAAGCAAACGGACTAACTGACCGTCCGAAAGAGGCGTTACTTTTTGAACTTCGGGCATAGCTTCCAACATAGCCACCGCGCGTTGTTCTTGAATCAGAGTTTCGTTTTTGGCTTTGAGCTTATCGACCCCGTTTATCGGAATAATTTGTACCGTAAGCGAGCCTAAAATACTCGAATTCCAATTAACCAACATCGAATTGATAGACAATACACCGGCTAAAGTCACGGCAAATAAGAATACGGCAATTGAAATCATAACTTTTAAAAAAAGGTTAGAGGAATCTTTTGACAGCGGCAATTCCCGATGACGCATATTATTAGATTTCAGCATATTCATCTCCATCTTCGGGATTAATAATTGTTACGCCATGATTTTTAAGATGAATCGACGGATAACGAAATTGTTTAATCAAATTTTCGTTGTGAGTGGCAATCACAACGGTCGTTCCCAATTTATTGAGTTCGACAAAAAGTTTCATCAATTTCGGAGCAATATCATTGTCGACATTACCGGTCGGTTCGTCGGCAAGTAACACATCGGGACGATTAATAACGGCACGGGCAATGGCGACACGTTGTTTTTCACCGCCCGAAAGGGTTGATGTAATCGCCGAAGTACTGCGGTCGATTTCCACCCATTTTAGCAATTCGTTAACCCGTTTTTTAATTTCTTTTTCGTTCATACCGCATACTCGTAAAGGTAAAGCGACATTATCAAAAGCCGAGCAATGTTCGAGCAAACGGAAATCCTGAAAGACAACCCCGATACGGCGTCTGAACATGGCCAAAGCATTACGGTCGGTAAAATTGACATTATTCCCGAAGACGCTGACATTTCCGCGGCTCGGCCTTTGAGCTAAATACATCATGCTCAAAAGCGAAGTCTTACCGGCACCGCTTTTTCCGGTAAGATAATGAAAAGACCCTTTTTCAAGCGAAAGGTTAACATTAGTTAAAATTTCGGGTCCGTGTCCATAGCGGATACCGACATTTTCCATTTCTATTATCGGCGTATTGCTCATATTTTGTTACTGCTCCATTTCAAAAGACTGAACTTATCGTACAATAATATCCCAACAAAAGAAAATCTTTTTTCAAATTTCTTCCACGCTTAGGCTTTTAGCATCACTTCCGGAGCTTCGATACCAAGCAAATACAATAACTTGACCAAAACATCTCTGGTGAGTTTAGCTATTGCCAAACGCGAGGATGCAATTTCTTGAGATTCTGCTCCCATAATCGGCGAAGTATTATAAAAAGCACTAAAGGACTGAGCCAAATTATAGACATAGTCGGAAATAAGACTGGGTTCTCTGTCGGCTTCGGCTCTGACCACCACATTGTTAAGCTGAGCCAATTTCAGCAACAGATTACGCTCTTCGGGGTTAGTGACCTTGATTTTGCCCAAATTGATATCCTTATTTTTCCGCATAATTGAATTGATACGAGCTACTGCGTATTGAATATAAGGTCCCGTTTTTCCTTCAAAATTAGCAAAATCATCAAGTTCGAAGATATAGCCCGAAGCAATATTGTTTTTCAAATCTTGGAATTTGATGGCACCTATGGCTACTTGCGAAATCAAATGGTCCAAATATTCCTGAGTGATGCCCTTGCTTTCATCGGCTTTAGGCATCGATTCGGCAACTTTTTCTTTAGACATTTTAATCATATCGCTCAAGTTCATCACCCCGCCGTCACGGGTTTTAAAAGGCTTGCCGTCGGCACCGTTGACGGTACCGAAACCGATATGCTGCAATTTAACATTCGGAGCGATTCCCAGTTTTTCGGCTGCTTCAAAAACTTGTTCAAAGTGAAGTGATTGCCGCTTGTCGACAAAGTAGATGATTTCATCGGCTTTCAAATCGTCCACACGCATTTTAATGGTAGCCAAATCGGTAGCCTGATAAGTAAATCCGCCGTCCGATTTTTCAATAATGACCGGCGGCTTAGGTTTGTTGCCTTCATCCAAACGAATAATGTAGGCACCGTCATCATACTCAAGCAAGCCCTTATCTTGAGCAATTTTCTTAATCTCAAAACAGGTATTATGAGCATCGCTTTCGCCCAACCACAAATCAAAATGGACCCCGAGTTCTTTATAATTTTCTTTAACCGCGTCAACCGACACCTGACGAATATGCTTCCATGCTTTGCGATAAGTCGCATCACCCTCTTGCAGCTTAGCCGTAATCTGGCGAGCCGTTTCTTTGGCCGCTTCATTTTCTTTGCAACGGATATTGGCTTGTTTATAAAAACGAGTAATTTCAGCAATGTCATACGATTCTATTTTGTTCAAATCACCGTCATGGGCAATTACTTCCGCTAAAATCATACCGATAGGCGTTCCCCAATCGCCGAAGTGAACATCGGCAATCGGTTTATTGCCTACAAATTCTTCGATTCTTCTCATCGATTCGCCGATAACCCCCGAACGCAAATGTCCGACGTGCATTTCTTTGGCAACGTTTGGTCCGCCGTAATCCATAACCACGGTTTTTGGGTTGGGATTAAGCGCGCAACCGAAGCGTTCGTCAGTAGCCATTTTATCGGCAACGGCAGCCAAAAAATCGTCATTTAAAGTCAAATTCAAAAATCCCGGACCGTCAACCGATACTTTTGCAAAATCGGCATCTTGCGTCAATTTTTCAGCAATTGTCTCAGCAATTTGTCGTGGATTCTTTTTTTCGATTTTGGCCAAAGCCAAGGCACCGTTACACTGAAAATCGCTCAAATCGGGACGGTCAGAAACTTTGACCGCTGCATATTTTGTATCTAACCCCAAATTGGCAAAAGCCGAGCTTAATTTTTGATTGATAATATCCTCTAACACACAACTCATTTTTTGCTGCTTTCCGTTTCTTTATCGTTAACACATTTAAATCTGTAAGCCGCCGGCGTAAACAGTCGGCAGGTAAAATAGTCTGCACCTATCGGTTCGGCTCGGGTTCCGGTTTGTTGTTTTTGACATTCTTCGTCGGCCATTTTTTGCAGTTGGTCAAACTCGGTTTTCCAACCGTTATAGCAAATAACCGGAGCCTCGGGCTTAGACATTCCGACATAGAGCCGTTCCGGTACGGCCCCTGCGTTTCTTCTTCTGTCCACAAACGGCTCCACCCATGAGCATCCGCTGACTATGGCCAAAACAAACATTAATCCCGACAATTTTATCCTAGACAATTTTTAAATCTCCGTTACATTAAGGACAAACGTTTTCGATTATAGTTTATATATGAAGAAGTTAAAAATGCAAAGTCAAAATAAATATATCGGCGATGACAAAATGCAAAAATTGCTTGCTCACTATCAATGTCAAATGCCGTTAAATGTTGTAAAAATGCGTTTTGCCGGTGCTGTTTGCAGCCCAAATTTAGAGTTGCGTCCAACCGACATTATCTCATCTTTATGGCCCCAAAACAAAGAGCCTCGCTTGCAAACCAAAGAAGAAGCCGAACTTTTTTTCAAGTTTTTTATGGGGCTGTGGGACGAGATTTTTGAACAAATCAAAAACAACGAGTTAAAACTTCCGCCATATAAACCGGAAGTTTCCCGAGCTTACTGGATGAACTTTTGCGCTTCTCGCGCAGAAGAAATTGAACAAGGTTATGTTGAAGGTTTTTGGGGTGGCAAAGAAGATTTGCAAATTCCGGTTTTTTTAGCCGAGCTTATCGATTCGCTGACAGATTTAGCGGGCGTTTACTTAAAACTCGGTCAACAAATTGCCAAAGAACAAAACATTGAAAATCTGATAACTGCCATCAAAAACACAGACAAAACAGTCAACCGAGCCATTGCGTTTATTATTGAAAATACGGTTTTACCGCGTATGAGTAAGGTTCAACCGTCATAGTGCAAAGTTAAACTTTTATAATTTATAATATTTGGAGAAAATCAATGGAATTAATGGAAGGTCTTTTAACCCGCCGCTCAATTCGCAAATATCAGGACAAACCTATTGATAAAGAAACAATCTGCGAAATTATTAAGGCCGCCCAGTTTTCACCGACGGCACACAACCGCCAACCTTGGGAATTTTTGGTTATCGACGATAAAAAATTTTTAGCTGAACTTCGTCACATTCAACGCTGGACATCTTTTGCCAAGGATGCCGCCTGCGTCATTATTGTTTGCGGCGATATCGAAAAATCTTTCAACCGCAACAAAGAAGACGAAAAATGGAGTTTTATTGATGTAGACTGCGCCATTGCTACCCAATCTCTGATGCTGGCGGCTTGGTCCAAAGGCATCGGTTCGTGCTACTGCGGTGCCGCACCGATGCAACGTGTTGTCGATTCCTTAAAAGAACGCTTAAACCTACCCGATAACATGCGTCCGTTTGCCATCGTGCCTATGGGTTATCCGGCCGAAACGCCGAAGCAACCCGAAGACCGTTATCACCCCGAAAAAATTCACTGGGGCAAATGGTAAGCTCAAAAACGAAAATCCGACATTTGTTCGGATTTTTTGTTTTTAAACATACAGGCTGAAATAATAAAAATAGCTTGAAAAAAAATCAATCGGTGATACATTATGAGCGAAAAATTCATGCCTGTGCGGGGCGTTCCGCACGATATTTATGGAAGGATAATAATATGACAATTCGCGTCGGTATTAACGGATTTGGCCGTATCGGTCGTTTGGTATTCCGTGCCGCTCAAAAAAGAGACGATATCGAAATCGTCGGCATCAACGACTTGATTGATGTTGAATATATGGCTTATATGCTTCGCTATGACACGATGCATGGCAAATTTGACGGAACAGTTGAAGTAAAAGACGGCAAATTGGTTGTAAACGGCAAAGCTATCCGCGTTACTGCCGAGAAAAATCCGGCTGATCTCAAATGGAATGAAGTAAACGCCGAATATGTAGTTGAATCCACAGGTTTATTCTTGACCAAAGAAAAAGCTCAAGGCCACATTGATGCCGGTGCTAAATATGTTGTTATGTCTGCACCTTCAAAAGACGATACACCGATGTTTGTTTGCGGTGTCAATACCGATTCTTATGTAAAAGGCACTCAATTCGTATCTAATGCTTCTTGCACCACCAACTGCTTGGCTCCTATTGCAAAAGTTTTGAATGATGCTTTTGGTATTGAAGAAGGTTTGATGACCACTGTTCACTCGACCACAGCTACTCAAAAAACAGTTGACGGTCCTTCAGCAAAAGACTGGAGAGGCGGTCGTGCCGCTTCCGGCAATATCATTCCGTCTTCGACCGGTGCTGCCAAAGCTGTTGGTAAAGTTATTCCGTCTTTGAACGGCAAATTGACAGGTATGTCTTTCCGCGTTCCGACATTGGATGTATCTGTTGTTGATTTGACAGCCAACTTGAAAAAAGCTGCCACTTACGAAGAAATTTGCGCTGCCATGAAGAAAGCCTCCGAAGGCGAACTCAAAGGTATTTTGGGTTACACCGAAGATGCCGTTGTTTCTTCTGACTTCTTGGGCGACGCTCGTACTTCTATTTTCGATGCCAAAGCCGGTATCCAACTCACTCCGACTTTCGTCAAGGTTGTAAGCTGGTACGACAACGAATGGGGTTACTCGAACAAAGTATTGGACCTCATTGCTCACATGGCTAAAGTAAACGGCTAATGTTCATGTTCCCCGCGCTTATTCTCCGTCTGTTATTGATAAAATGACAAGGGGGTAAACGCGGGGATTTTTTTGAAATTTTTAGGATATGAAAAATGATGACCGAATATAAAACAATGGATGATTTAGGCGATTTGCATGGCAAAGTTGTTATGCTGCGCGCTGACTTAAATGTTCCGATGGATGAAAATTTTCATGTAACGAACACAGCTCGTATTGACCGTACTGTTCCGACCATCAAAGAACTGATGCAAAAAGGAGCCAAAGTTGTTGTTATCAGCCACTTTGGTCGTCCCGAAGGCAAAGGCGATATGAAAAATTCTCTTTCGCATATTGTTCCCGACCTGGAAAAGGCTTTGGGCAAAAAAGTTGTCTTTGTTGATGACTGCATCGGCGAAAAAGTAGAACAAGCTGTAAAAGCCATGAATAATGACGAAATTTTGTTGCTTGAAAATCTGCGTTTCTACAACGAAGAGAAAAAAGGCGATGAAAATTTTGCCAAAGAATTGGTAAAAGTTGCCGATGTTTATGTATCGGATGCCTTTTCAACGGCCCACCGCGCACATGCTTCCATGGTTGCCGCCGTCAAAGAAAGACCATCAGCCATGGGCAGATTGATGGAAGAAGAAGTTAAAGCTCTTGAAGGTGCATTATCCAACCCGACACGTCCTTTGATAGCGATTGTCGGAGGTTCGAAAGTTTCAACAAAACTCGACTTACTTAACAATTTGGTTAAAAAAGTTGATAAACTGGTTATCTCGGGCGGCATGGCTCACACCTTTATGAAAGCCAGCGGTATTGATACCATTAACGAAGCCAATTCTCTGGTTCAAATGGACATGATTGACACAGCCAAAGAAATTATGGCAACCGCCAAAGCCAACAATTGCGAAATTGTTTTGCCGAAAGACGTTGTTATTTCTAAAGAATTTAAGCCGCATGCCGAACACAAGACCGTAGATTTGGAACATATTCCTGCTGAAGGTTGGAGCTTATTGGATGTTGGAGAAAAAACAATCAAAGAAATCAACAACAAATTAGACGAATGCAAAACCTTAGTTTGGAACGGTCCTTTAGGTGTATTTGAAATGAAGCCGTTTGACAATGCTACTAATGCTGTTGCCGCACACGCTGCCGAACTGACGGCAGCCGGAAAGCTGATGAGTGTTGCCGGTGGCGGTGATACTGTTTCAGCTCTGGAGAATGCCGGAGTTGCCGACAAATTTTCTTACATCTCGACGGCCGGCGGTGCGTTCCTCGAATGGATGGAAGGCAAAGAACTCCCCGGTGTTGTTGTTTTGAAAAAATAATCGACCGGATAAAAAATCTCCCCTCGGATAAAACCGAGGGGATTTTTTTATGCTCCAAAGGTCAAGAATATAGCCGTTTGGTTGCATTTATAAAAAAACATTACTAAATAAAGGTTGGTTCACGGCTTTAAGGAGTTAACAAAATGAGCAACGGCAATTTACCTTTTGAAACTTTAAGATGTTTAATTTTGGGCGAAGGCAACAAAGTTAAAAATTTAAGAATGCTAAAAAAAACTCACGCTTTCGGAATTGGCGCACTCTGCCGCTGTTTCCGAAGAAAGATTAAAATCAATCGAGTGTCAAAAAGCAGAATTGATAGATATGGACTTATGCCAAATTGCCAACACCTTAAATGTTGATGCCGAATTATTGTTAGATTCGTCAATATGTATGGATAATCAAGATATGTATTGGCTGAGAAGCATTTTGCAAAATCATAAAACCGCGACAAACTTTTCACGGTTGCAAACACAAATAACAAATTTAATACATATTATTTTATATAAAAACCGAGAACAATGGAGTGAAATGCGCAAAGATTCAATTGCCGCCTTATGTAAATGCGAAAGAAAAGATTGTGCCCGTAAAGCCAGAAAATCAAGAGATGAAAAATATGCGCCGTTTAGGGAACATTTCAAACAAACGCAGTATGAAAAATTTATGCAGTATCATCAAGAAGGCAAAACATTATCCGCCAACTCTTTTGCCAAGTGGTATTTGACGCATAAAGCCGAAGAAATGCCAATTCCTTATGCCAAACAAAACATTGCCAACAAATTAGCGCAATTGGCACAAAAGAATAATCGCGAATTCAAAGAACTTCTACGCGTAAAAGCTGATACCTCTATCGTTACGGATAATTGATTTTTATGCGAAATTTTTTAAAATTTATATTTCTGATATTAACCACAAATGAGAAGAAATATGGATTTTGAAACATACAAAAGAAAATTATTGGAAGAAGACGAACGCAAAAATTTAGCCGAATTGCAAAAAGAATATAGCGGAAAAGAAACACCAAATTACGCTGATATGAGCTTGCGAGAAGAGTTAGAAACAAAATTTGACTTAAAAGAACTCAACGACCTGCAGCAAAAGTACGGAGAGCAACAAACACAAACAACTTCAACACCGTATAACCAACCAAGCGCACCTCAACAAACCAATCCGCAACCGTCAACTTGGGACAATGCTTTGCGCAAAACGGAACAACTGGCAACCGGAGCTTTAGACGGATTTAGCCTCGGTTGGTTTGATGAATTAGAAGGTCTGGCAAGTGCCGCCGGTTACGGATTGGCAAGTCTAAAGCCAGAATGGAACAAGACCAACGAAAGCGCATGGGACGCAATGAAACGCGGCTATGTTAACGGTCGCGACAATCGGCGTCAGGTTTTGGCTCAAGGTCTTCAAGAAAATCCGGTATCGACAACGCTGGCACAAATGGCGGGGGCTGTGTCATCTCCGATCAACCTTTTTAGATATTCCAAAGCAACGCCTTTAAGAATTAAAAATATTCTCAACCAAAAAAATGCCATCACAAACGGCGTAATTTATGGTTTTGGCTCAGGGCAGGATGATTGGCAAAATTATGCTCAACAAATCGGAATTGGTTTAGCGGGAAATGTGATAGGGAATCAATCGGCAATAAAACATTTTGGTCCGGCCGCCAATCCGCTAATGAGAAACTCACTTAGTGCAATAAGCGGTCAAGGTATTGACTATGTTGTTGACGGAATAAAAAATCAGTATCATTATTATACAAATAATAATTGATAAGAAAGGGACGGCGATGTTTAAGGTAAATATTGTACCAATAATAAAATTAATTTTAACTATTTTTGATCTTTTTTTAGGTTGGTTAGCATTCTGTTTAGTGGTCACATCTCCGGCATCGCCGATTCCTGCTTTGGTAGTTTTCTTTATATTATGTATTAATGATACAGTAATCTCTCATATCTTAATAAAAAAAGGAAAAGAAAACTCACCATACTTTGATCCGGAACATCATTGGAAATATGAACAGCTGATATATGTCATTGAGTGCCTGATTGTCATAATAATGTACGGCTATTTATTATAACCACCTTGTTGACGGAATAAATTAATAAGAAAGGAACGGCGATGTTTAAGGTAAATATGATGTCCATAATAAAAGTAATTTCAGCTATTTTTTGTTTTAGTTTAGCGATGCTTGCATTTTGTTTAGTGGTCACATCTCCGGCATCGCCGATTCCTGCTTTGATAGTTTTCTTTATATTATGTATTAATGATACAGTAATCTCTCATATCTTAATAAAAAAAGGAAAAGAAAACTCACCATATTTTGACCCGGAACATCATTGGAAATATGAAGAGCTAATATATGCCATTGAGTGCCTAATTGTCATAATAATGTACCGCTATTTATTATAACCACCTTGTTGACGGAATAAATTAATAAGAAAGGAACGGCGATGTTTAAGGTAAGTATGATGTCAATAATAAAATTTATTTCATCCATTTTTGGGCTTTCTTTAGGTTACCTTGCCATCTATTCAATGGCTAAATCCCAAGCATCGCTGATTCCTGGTTATATATGTATTTTTATGTTATGTATTGATGATACAATAATCT
This sequence comes from uncultured Alphaproteobacteria bacterium, assembly GCA_944390315.1. Lineage (GTDB taxonomy): Bacteria > Pseudomonadota > Alphaproteobacteria > RF32 > CAG-239 > JAFUYI01. Next base: position 162,758 of record CALXPO010000027.1, on the reverse strand, counting down.
CTCATATCTTGATAAAAAAAGGAAAAGAAAACTCACCATATTTTGACCCGGAACATCATTGGAAATATAGTCACCTAATAGGTATCATTGATTTCCTGATTGTCATAATAATGTACCGCTATTTATTATAATCACCTTGTTGACGGAATAAAAAATCAGCCCAAAAATAGAAAAACGGAATAAATGATGAATACTAAGTTAAATAAAATTCTCCTATATTTACGAAAGCTTTTTAAATTGCTGTTTCTTATTGTCGGATGTTTTGTAATTGCCATAATATGTTATGTAGTTTATTTTGCAACAGACGAAAAAGGCTGGTGTTTGAGCGAAGGACACGGTGTTTGGGACGCTGATAGGCGTGAATGCAGACAAGATTGTTTGACCTGGCGTGAGGATATTGGCTGTGTTCCGATAACAGAAGAAAACATCATAAAAAAAGAAAAAGGTTTGTTATGAAAACTACCTTCCCCAGCTGATTGAAATTTGGCACATAAAAAACGTCTGCCCTTTGGGGACAGACGTTTTTTATTTTAGTTACCGGTATTACTCGGTCAGCACAAAACTGTGTGATTTCTCGACGCTGTGCTGAACATCGTTGAGTTGAGCTGACACGCGTTGCGTGAATTTATACTCACCGTATTTGCCGTGAGCATCTTCACCACCGCCGACACGTTCAATACTTCCCTCGTCCTGGATATTACTGTAATGCAACGTCGGGAATGTAAAAGTATTGTAGCCGTCGTTATAAACAACGTCTACATCGTAGAACACCGTTTCCGTATGACCGTAGTTATAATTTACGACATAGTACTTTTCATAGTAATATGCGTAAACATACTCGGCTTTAGGTAACTTGATTAAGTGTTCTTTACTTTCATCAAACCCTGCATTGAGCTTTTGCAAATCCGCTCCGACAAAATCCATATCACTGATAGACTTCATCTTCAGCTCGGCATACAGAGGAAGATCGTATTTCATATTTTCCTTTTTGCCGGTATTATAGACTTGCTCCACCTCAATCCAAGAACGATAAGACGCATAGTGTCCGTCACTCTCAACATCGGTAATGCCTTGTCCGAGAAGTCGGCTCGAAACAAGATATTCATCTCCTTCAAAGCCCACTTTCTTTTTAACAATCACCGTTGCCGTCGCCAGATAAGTTTTACCACCGAAATCAACCGTTATGGCGTGGCGCAGCAACTGACGCTGATACACGATGCCGTCAGCCTCTTCGGGACTCATCGAAGTGAGGGTGTATCCTTTATCAACGACATTACCAAAGCCGATATAAGCCATTTGACCGGCGGTATTGTCATCGTTATAGAGTGCCGCTTGGAATGGCATCTCATAATCAATAACAATTTCACCGAGCATAACATGACAGATGAACAAAGAATCAACCACTGTAATATAGCGATGTCGTTCACTGCCCATACCTTTACGAGTTTCATAAGATTTGGCTTCACCAAAATCGAAATCACCCAGAATTGTGACCTCGCCTTCGGTATTTTCAATCGACGCCGTTAAGGTAATTTCTTGGCGATAAGGTTTGGTCGGCGCCTCAATCCAAGAAACATACTCAAATTTTGTTTCTTTGACCGAAGAAGAATCAACCGACACCTCATAAGTTCCGGTTTCATAGTGGCTGTAATCGGGAAGTCCGTGGAACGAATCATCCCATTTGTTACAAGACACAAAACCTACGGCAACAGCAGACATTAATAAAATCTTTGCATTCATATATAAAAAAAAATTTAAATTAGACAATATACGAAGCAAAAAATCTTAATCCGATAACTACATTAATAATAGGAAACAAAAAGCGGATATAATAATTTTTTGCACATTATTTATTATATCTGAACCCTGATTTTTTGTCAAACAGAATATAAATTGACAAAAACATCTACCAACCGGACTTTCATAAATGACCGATTTAATAAAGAGTTTTTTTACTTACTCAGCCAATCTTTGGCACTTTTGCGATTTCTGATTATTGTTTTTAATTCTTGTGGCAAACTCTTAAAAATACGATTTGAAACAAGTGCTTTTTTATGAGGGAACTCTATTTTTCCCCAATCTGTTTTTTCATAAATAGGCCACATGGTACGCATACATTCATAAAAAGTTCGATATCTATCGCCCGCGGGAATATCCGTAATTCTTGCCAAAGCTCTGTCAAAAGCCTTGATTTGCTTTTGATAATTAGTTTCTTTTTTAGCTTTTTCAAACAAAACCTCATAATCCGTACGCGCAATTTTTTCAACTTGCTTACGACAATCCTGATAATAAGGAAAATTTTTAGGCAGCAAATTCAGCGCACTCAGCGCACAATTAAATTTTTGACCGCTTGAGGCCCCCATTTTTGGTAAATTTCTTATAACACTATAAATATGATGTGAAAGATTATGCTCTTTAGGACAAGTATCAATAAACTTTTTAGAATGTTTCCACCATTGTTTTTTATCATCTTCAGTCAAATGCTCGGGATGAACATCGGCATAAGCAAAATACATGGTATAATGGTCAGCCACAGTAGGCTCTTTAGGAAAAGTTTTGTTCAGATTATTTAGAATGCCGCGCAACTCCTGCTGATCTACGATTAAATTGAAACCTCGCGTCAACTCATCGCCTTTCATTATTCTTTTATGGTACTCAACCAATTGCTGTTTATAAAAAGTAAAATTATTAGTCTGTTCCATTACAAATCCTTTACCATCCGTGCAAAAGTTATACCATTTTCTTCAAAAAGATCCCCCTCTTGACGGTAGCCCATTTGTTCATAAAAATGAACTACCGACAACATGGCATTCATGACCAACCTCGAATAGCCGGCTTTTTTAGCTCTTGTTTCTGCATATTTTACCATTTCGTGCCCAATACCTTCGCGTTGATGTTTAGTGTCAACTGCCACTTGCATCATACGAATTTCTTCATCGTTAACCGGAATCAGCATCAAACCACCGACCAGTTTATTTTCTAAACTGTCCAAACAACCTATATGCAAATAACCGATTTCTTTTTCCCTATATTTATCCAAAAACTTCAAACCAAGCGGTTCCAACAGAACTTTATAACGCAGCTCAACCAATTCATCGTAGCGGGACGACCCAAAATCTATATCAATCATCTTTTTCATCTGCTGTCTCCTGTTTGGAATATTTATTTATTGTTAGCATAAATTGCCGCTTTAATCAATATTATATTGCCTTATCCTAATTTTTGCCCTATTTATGTGAGCTAAAGAATAAATAGCATTTTTTAAGGAAAAACATGGTTCACGATTTAAATCTTATTCGCAACTTTGCCATCATTGCCCACATTGACCACGGAAAATCGACTTTGGCCGACCGCCTGATTGAATATTGCGGCGGCTTAAGCAGTAGAGAAATGCAGGATCAAGTTCTCGATTCGATGGATATTGAACGTGAACGCGGAATAACCATTAAAGCCCAAACCGTGCGCCTCAACTATCATGCCAAAGACGGAAAAGATTATCAACTCAATCTGATGGATACCCCCGGACACGTCGATTTTTCATACGAAGTTAGCCGCTCTCTTGCCTCCTGCGAAGGATCTATTTTGGTCGTAGACGCCACGCAAGGGGTTGAAGCGCAAACTTTGGCAAATGTTTATTTAGCCATCGACAACAATCATGAAATCATTCCGGTTTTAAACAAGGTCGATTTACCTTCGGCCGAACCCGAAAAAGTTAAGCAACAAATTGAAGATGTTATCGGTTTAGATGCTTCCGGAGCCATTGAAACCTCAGGCAAAACAGGATTTGGCGTACCCGAGCTATTGGAAGCTATTGTCCAAAGACTTCCTGCCCCCGAAGGCAATGAAAATGCACCGCTCAAAGCTCTCCTCATCGACAGTTGGTACGATTCCTATTTAGGTGTTGTTATTTTGGTTCGTGTTAAAGACGGCATTATTCGCAAAAAGCAACAGATTCGCATGATGTCAAACAATGCCGTTTATCAAATTGAAAAAGTCGGTGTTTTTACGCCTAAAATGCAGGATGTTGAGGCTCTCTACCCCGGAGAAATCGGTTTTATTACGGCCAGCATTAAGAGCGTAAGCGATTGTCATATCGGTGATACCATTACCGACAACCGCACACCCTGCGACAAGCCTTTACACGGTTTTAAACCCTCTGTACCGGTCGTTTTCTGTTCTATTTTTCCGGTTGACAGCAGCCAATACGAAAACTTAAAAGACGCTCTTGCCAAACTCAAACTTAACGACGCCAGCATAGATTACCAAAATGAAAATTCAGCGGCTCTGGGACTGGGCTTCCGCTGCGGCTTTTTGGGACTGCTGCATATGGAAATTATCCAAGAGCGGTTAAACAGAGAGTTTGATTTGGACTTGATTACCACCGCTCCGTCGGTTGCATATAATCTAAATATGACCAACGGAACTCAGGTAACTTTATGCAATCCGGCCGACATGCCCGATTTATCTACCGTCAAATCGATTGAAGAACCGATTGTACGTGCCACCATTCTTGTTCCCGACGAATATCTGGGCGCCGTTCTCAAACTTTGCAACGACCGCCGCGGCGAACAAGAAGAACTTACTTATGCAGGCTCAAGAGCCATGGTCATCTACAAAATCCCGCTTAACGAAATCGTATTTGATTTTTATGATCGATTAAAATCCATTACCAGCGGCTATGCCAGCTTTGACTATGAAGTTATCGGTCACCAAGAATCCGATTTGGTCAAAGTGCAGATTTTGATAAATGAAGAACCGGTTGATGCTTTGGCTTTTCTGTGCCATCGCTCAGAAGCGGAATCTCGCGGACGTCAAATTTGCGAACGCTTAAAAGATCTTATTCCACGGCATTTGTTCAAAATTCCGATTCAGGCGGCTATCGGCGGACGCGTTATCGCTCGTGAAACAATTTCGGCTTTGCGTAAAGACGTAACCGCCAAATGCTACGGCGGCGATATTACCCGCAAACGCAAATTGCTCGATAAACAAAAGAAAGGCAAACAAAGAATGCGTCAATTCGGTAAAGTTGAAATTCCGCAATCAGCCTTTATAGAAGCCTTAAGAATTGGCGATAATTGATTTTATTGTTGAGAATGCCAAAGTGATTGTTTATAATCAAAGCATAATTATTTGGGAGAATTGTTCATGAAATTACCGATTTTGTTACTTACCGCTCTGATTTTCTATCCGGCATTATCTTTTGCCCAAACGGTCGAAGGTGTTCAGTCTTTCAGCCAACCGGAAGGCTCATGGAAAAGAGAAAATCAAAATGTCGCCGAAGAAGTTAAACCTCTGCAACGTTTTTACGACGAAGTTGGTAAATTTGGAATTGATAATATTACAAACGCCGAACAAGTTTTTTGTTATGAGGTTTTTCCCTACAATGCCGATTATAAAGGATATACGCTGGATGGTTTTCCAATCAGAGGTTTTTGCGGCGTTATGGGAACTCCGATAAGAGACATGGTAACAAAATACTTTTTGGGTACGGATGGAAATGTCATATTTGACCAAGCAGAACAATGCGTTATAGAACCCAAAATTATCATTCGCTTTGTCCGCGGTGTAGATTATACAGACATGTTACTATCTTCCCCCTGCCACTCTTTTGCCATCTTTTACGGCGGAAGCGTACACATTTACAATTTCAAACCCGGAGCAGCGATTATTGATGCAATGGTAAAAGCTCTCGGTCCCAAACATGCCGAATTTGTTTCCCCATCACTTCTCAATCAAGTTATGCCTATTGGTGTTGTTCAAAACGAACAACAGCGAAAATTGGTAAACAAGCGCAGCGAACCCATACGCAAATGGGCAGAACAAGCCGAAAAAGAGGAAGCAAAACGCGCCGCAGAAGAAAAGAAAAACAATAGCGGCTGGAATAAACTGAAAATGCGTTCTTTCGGCAAACAAAAATAGATATCCCGCAGAAGATATCCCGCAGAGTAGAATCAGGGATTCTAAATCAGCTACGAGCTTTCGATTTGACCGCGCTTGCGTGGTGTTACCTTGGCATTCAGCCCCGATAAACTCTGGGTTACCGATAAAGCAACTGATAAATAATATTTATTCTAAGAAAACCACCGACAAAGTCGGTGGTTTTCTTTAACAAATTTAATTTCGATAATTCCAATCCGAGATAAAATCCACCTGCTCTCCCTCGCAAAAAACATTATCCCTGATAGTGTTTGGAATATCTAACTCACCTTAGCAATTGGACTTGTTATTCGGCAAATAGAGATTAAGATATTTTTTCAATATACAAAGATAACCAATTTAACAAAGCTAATTTTGGGCTAATGTTTTACTTTTCTGAAAATACCTATTTTATCTAAACCGTCCTAACTAAAAACGGAAGTAAATAAACGGATTGTATGTTGAAGCAGCAATTGATGACGTAGAAACCACAAACAATATAATCAACCAAATATTTACCAAACTTCTCAATATCTTGTGCTTATAATCAATTTGCAGCATATGACTAAAGATAGGCATAGCGCAAATGATTCCGACAACAAAAGCCAAAATTTCGGAATTATCGATATAATAAGGCATTTCAAAAGCAATTTTGTGCTCGCTGACAAAGCCAAACATATTTTTGAGGTAATCAACGGCATAACTCATACTTTCGGCTCTAAACATCACCCAACCGATGACGAAGGCCAAAATACAATAAACATGATGGGTTATGTTTATAAATATTCCGCCTTCTTTTTTATGCCAACCGGTTATTTTCTCAAAAATGATAAACAAACCGTGCCACAATCCCCAAAAAATGAAATTCCAAGCGGCACCATGCCAAAATCCGGTAGCAAGAAAGACAACAAACAGGTTAAAATAATTTCTTATCTTGCTAACGCGATTTCCGCCGAGCGGAATGTAAAGATATTCTTTGAACCAAGTTGACAAAGAGATATGCCATCTACGCCAAAATTCGGTAATTGATTTTGAGATATAGGGATAATTAAAGTTTTCGAGGAATTTAAATCCAAAGATTGCCCCCAAACCGATAGCCATATCCGAATAACCGCTAAAATCATAAAACAACTGCAAACTATATGCGACAGCCCCAATCCACGCCGTCAGAGCATCAAATTGTTCGACCGGTTGGTCAAAAATTTTATCGGCGACGGCTCCCAGAGTATTTGCAATCAAAACTTTTTTGGCCAACCCGATAATAAATCTTTTGATACCATAAGCGACCTTTTCAAAGGTAACATCACGTTTATTGATTTGTTCGTCTACGTCGTGATACTTCACAATCGGTCCGGCCACCAACTGTGGAAACAGGCAAATATACAAAGCCAGCTTATAGATATTTCTTTGAACCTCTGCTTCGCCGCGATAGACATCAATCAAATAACTCATGGCTTGGAAGGTGTAGAAAGAGATACCGATGGGCATAACCACTTTTATGATGCTGAAATTTGCCCCAAACAAGCTGTTGATGTTATCAATGACAAAATTGAAATATTTGAAATAAAACAGCATACCGAGATTAAGACAAATCGTCAGAGCCAAAATGGCTTTGCGGTGATTGTCGTTTCGGCTGCGGCTGATGTAGTTTGCTCCGACATAATTAAGTATGATCGTCAGGAGCATAATCACCAAATAACTCGGCTCGCCCCAAGCATAGAACAAAATACTTGCGGCCAACAAAACATAATTTTGCAAATCTTTACGCACCAAAAGATATAAGGTGCAAACAATCGGCAAAAAAAGATAAATAAATACCATAGAAGAAAACAGCATGTTTAATCCTTTAAATCTTGTAAATGAGAAGTATATTCAGTTTCCACCAAAATAACCACAATCTCCGGTTTTTTAGTCAAAATTTCCTTTTTCCAACGCGAAAGATTCAAATTATCACCATTAGAATTACATCTGCGCTTATATACATACTCAAATGAAGGCGCCAAGAAATAAGAAATGTTTTCCGCAAACGAATTGCCGATAATCATTACCTTTTGTTTATTTGGAGCAAAAGAAGCATAGAAATCTTTATTCAACCAATTATCTTTTTTAATGTTTAAATCTTTTTCTCTTTTGTGAATATAATACTTATAAGGCGTGTTAAGCGGACATTCTTCATCCGTCAAACTTAACAATTTACAAGTATAACCTTGTCCATATCTGCGATCGTGTTCCGCCCGCACCCTATTGTCATAAGAAATATTAAAATCATCTTCCGATAAAATTTTCAAATCGGCAAAATCTTTCTTGATAGCTTTCATCAGTTCTTGATAGGCGACAAAAGCTCCGACATCGGTCCAATGGTGATCGGTCTTGAAATAGACCAAATTTTCTTTATTGACCTCTTGCATTTCCTTTAACGGAAAAATAACATCAAAGTTTAATTTTTCTTTCACTCTTTGTTGCATAATTTGAGCTTTATCTTTTTCATTATCAGGGACAATGCGGAATTGTTCATTCTTGGCAAATTCAAGCCTTCTGGGAACAATTTCAATATAACATTTTATATTGTTCTCCGCACAAAAAGCTTTATATGCCTCAACACCTCTGATATTGTTTTCTAATTCATAATTACGTTGTCTCGGAAAAATCTGATAATTATTCCAAAGCCAACCATTTTTATAAATTCCCTGAGTACCAAAACGATAGTATTTGTTTAGAGGCAAATAAATTTTTTTATATAAAGTAATAACTTCATCTCTTTTGCGAAATCTGTCATTAAACCACTGTTCAAATTGTTTTGTATATTGAGGATTAAAAACACCTTGAACAAACAAAGGCTGATATTTTGCCAAAACCCGGTTCTCTTGAACGGATCTATCCCCTTTGGAAATACGGCTCATCGGCACAAACAACAAAAAGACAAAAACCAAGACAAAAACAATGTCAATTCGGCTGTTGTTTTCCAGTATCTTAAATTTTGAAACATATTGAACCAATTGATAAGCTAATAAAAATGATAAAATCAACACGCTCAAAAACATATTCAAGCTGAGATGAAAATATTTTTTTAAAAAACTTATCTTAAAATGATGCTGCCTGATTTTCATAGATACGTTGACAACATCACCATCTTGAGCCGTAAAAGCATAGCTGTAAGGTTTATCATGCCAAAGCTGTCTGACTTTAGGAGATATAGACTTTCCATTAACCTTAATATCCTTATAATCTACCACAATCGGATATCTTCTGCCTTTTTTATCCAGTTTGTTAGGTCCTTTAAAATCCAGAAGCACATCACCGGAACCGACAACCTGAAATTTTACATGATAATCCTGCCAATCCGGAGCTATTTTTTCTTTTAAGACCGCACAACTGCTGCTACCGCTCAGATTTTTACACCAATTTGGAGATTCATAAGAAACATCCGATAAGATTTTCACAGCACTGTTCTGCCCGGCGCCTTTATTATAAATATCGATTCTCGCGGCATCATTTTGATGCATGCTCTCATACAAACCTCTAAACAAATTAGAATCAAAATTTATATATAACGGAGCTGCCAGATAGACAAACAATCCAGTAAGTAACACACTGATAAATAATCTTTTTTTACCGATAGTCTTTTTTTTCATTTTAATCAAAGTCCACAAAACGAGTATAGTTATCCTAAATAATATATACTAAAAGTTTAGTCAAGTTATTTATACATTTTTTAAACATGCGAAAAAGCGCATTTCTGCGGCTCTTCGTTTAGAAATAACTGTCATAAGGAGAACTATCACGAGATATTTTAGACCAATCCCATTTTTTGCGCAATAATAACGGCTTGTGTGCGATTACTTGCCCCAACGGCTCTTAACAAAGCATTAATATGCAATTTAACCGTAGCCTCCGAAACACCTATTTGAAAAGCAATTTGTTTATTTGAAAGTCCTTGCGCGACCAAATTCAAAACTTCCGATTGTCTGTTAGTCAACAATTTGTGTTTATTTGCGGTAAGTTCATTTTCTTTTCCCAGTAAAACAGGAGGCACATAAACGCCTCCGTCAAGTACTAATTTTAACGCTCCGGACAATAATTTGGCCTCTGCTCTTTTACTGATATAGCCTTTAGCGCCTTTTCCGAGACTTTCGCGAATATTATGTATATTTTCGAATGCAGACATAACCACTAATTTAGCATCGCCGCAACGACTGCTGATTTCCGAAAAGCCCTTTTCCCACGGCATATCTTGCATATCCAAGTCCACAATAACCAAATCAAATTTATTTTTGGTATCAAGTATTTTTATGGTCTGAGAGAAATTTGACGCCTGCATGATTGTAGAAGAAGGCTCAAGCTGTTCCACCAGCCTGCTCAACCCATCACGAAACAAGGCATGTTCATCTGCAATCAAAACTTTCATTTTTTCCTCCCAACAATATTACTTGATACTTTTAGACATCAAACGTCACTATAACAAAAGTAACATAGCAACATATAATCAGTCGGAATTCAATTTAAAGAGCTGAAGCAATCACTAATCAAGAATCTTATATTCTACACCGGCTTCTCTAAACATTTGCTCCGAATAACCCAACTTATCACGCCAACCACCGGCAGGAACATTTGGAGCTTCGGGCAAACGATTGGTCACAACCATTTTAATTCCCGATTGAATGATTGCGCGGGCGCAATCGGTGCATGGCGGATGAGTCGCATAAAGGACGCATCCTTTAAGTGAAGTACCCGTTAAACACGCATTATAAACAGCATTTCTTTCGGCGTGTTCAAAAAAATCATACTTTGTCGGACGTTCCATTCTTTCGGGAATGTCATCATTAACACCGCGCACCAAACCATTATATCCGGTAGCCCTTATTTCTCTATCGGGTCCGACGACAATCGCACCGGTTTTGGTACTGGGATCTTTTGACCAAGTGGAAATAAGTTTTGCCACTTCCATAAAACGATAATGCCATTTATCCGAAAACATATAAACCTCCATAACAAATATTGCATTTTTATTGTAAACAAGTCCCATTTTTTTGCAAATATTTTTTGAATTTCTGCAAAGGAGTTTATGCACATACTTGACATTTTAAAGAAAATAGTCAAAGTTAAAGGCAGTTTTGATAATTTAATTTAGGAGAAAAAAATGAGTGCAATTGTTGATATTCATGCTCGCGAAATTTTAGACTCTCGCGGCAATCCGACAGTTGAAGCTGAAGTCGTTTTGCAAAGCGGTGCTTTTGGTCGTGCAGCTGTCCCGAGCGGTGCATCTACCGGTGTTCATGAAGCGGTTGAACTTCGTGACGGCAACAAAAAACGTTACGGCGGCAAAGGCGTTTTGAAAGCCGTTGAAAACGTAAACGAAAAAATTTATGATGCTCTGGCCGGTATGGATGCCGAAGACCAAATCGAAATCGATCAAACAATGATTGATTTGGATGGAACCGAAAATAAGGGTAAACTCGGCGCCAATGCTATTTTGGCTGTTTCTTTGGCCGTAGCAAAAGCTCAAGCTGAAGAAGCCGGTCTCCCGCTTTACCGCTATTTGGGCGGCACCATGGCTCGCACTCTGCCTGTTCCGATGATGAATATTGTTAACGGCGGCAAACATGCCGATAACCCGATTGATATTCAAGAATTCATGATTATGCCGGTCGGTGCGGATTCGGTTAAAGAAGCTATCCGCTGGGGAGCAGAAATTTTCCACACTTTGAAAAAGAATTTGAAAGCAGCCGGTCACAATACCAATGTCGGTGATGAAGGCGGTTTTGCTCCGAATTTGAAATCTGCCGAAGAAGCTCTTTCTTTCATCGTAAAATCTATTGAAGATGCTGGTTACAAACCCGGTGAAGATGTCGTTTTGGCTATTGATGCCGCTTCTTCAGAATTTTATGAGAATGGTAAATATGAAATGAAAGGTGAAGGAAAATCCTACACCAATGCACAAATGGTCGAATTCTATAAAGATTTGTGTGCAAAATTCCCAATTTTCTCCATTGAAGACGGTATGGCCGAAGACGATTGGGAAGGCTGGAAAATGTTGACGGATGCTCTCGGTGACAAAATCCAACTCGTCGGCGACGATTTATTTGTTACAAACCCAAAACGTTTAGCTATGGGTATTGAAAAAGGCGTTGCCAACTCTATCTTGGTTAAAGTTAACCAAATCGGCTCTTTGAGCGAAACTTTGAAAGCCGTTGATTTGGCTCAACGCAACAAATATACGGCTGTATTGTCTCACCGCTCAGGCGAAACCGAAGATACCACTATTGCCGACATCGCCGTTGCCACCAACTGCGGTCAAATCAAAACAGGATCTATGTCCAGAACTGACCGTATGGCAAAATACAATCAACTGATTCGTATTGAAGAAGAATTGGGTGAAATGGCTTTGTTTGCCGGTAAATCTATTTTGAAAAAATAATATTTCAAAACAGAACAGAAGCTCATATTAAACAGAAATTCAAACAACAAAACTATTGAGTTTTCTGTAAGACAATTTTAAGGCGCATTCTTTTGAATGCGCTTTTTTTATGATTCGAACGTAACACTACCTGCTTACGCAGGTAATGTAGACATATCAGCCCAGCCATAAGGCTTGCGGAGCTTTTTGGGGCTCGGCGAACGAAGTTCAAATAGGCTGATACCACTTGCGTCAGCGAGTGGAAATTTATTAGTTACTTTACAAAAAATCCTGAGTTTACTAGGGGTTGAATGCTAAGATGCCGTTAGACATCACTCCACGCCAACAAGCGTGGTCAAACCGCAAGATTTGTCACTGTTATAAACCCTCTATTTTACTGGGAACATCCAGTTTTGATATTTTTCTTCACCGAATTACAAATTTGAAACTTTTACCCAAGAGAAGCCAGCCGGCTTAGCGGAAGTTCTTTCTTGAACCAATATCCCCCCTAATGGCGTCGGCAAAGCCCTAAGGAGCATAACGGAGTGAAAATTACTTAATGGCCGTAAACGGATAAAATTCATAGTTAATCGGCTTTGCTCTGCATCTTCTTTAAGTCAATTTAGCATATACTTCGTATTTTTTTATTCGTCCCAGTGATATAGACATAGTACCTCGGTACAAAAATTTTCTATTTGCAATATCGAAATTTTTTCACCTTTCAGATTGACTTTTACTGGACTAACATAGTTTCTATACACAAAAAAGCGGAGCCATGCTCCGCTTTTTTTCATAAATCGAAATATATCGAAATTATTCAGCCTTTGATTCTTCGCTTTCTTTGGCTTGAGCTTCAGCGGCAGCTTTTTCGGCAGCAACACGAGCCAAGTCTTTGGCACCTTTAGCATTAACATCACGGTCAACCAATTCGATAATAGCCATCGGAGCAGCGTCACCGTAACGAATACCGGCTTTCAAAACGCGGGTATAACCGCCGTTACGAGTTTTGTAACGTTCAGCCAAAGTAGAGAACAATTTAGCAACAACTTCATTGTCGCGCAAAAAGGCCAAAGCCATACGACGACTGGTCAAATCACCTTTTTTGGCATAGGTAATCATACTGTCGGCAAAAGTTCTCAATTCTTTTGCTCTCGGCAAAGTAATCATAATTTGTTCATGAGTTAACAAAGCGTTGGTCAAATTTGAGAACAAAGCTCTTCTTTGACTTCTGGGCATATTAAATCTTTTTTGTTTATCACCATGTCTCATGGCCGTTTCCTTTCATAACTATTATGCTTTGACAGGCAAAGCGGATAAAACAACCGCCGTCACTACCTTCATAAATGACGGCACCCTGTAGACATCCGTCTACAAATTCATGGCGAATATATATAATTTTTTTTACTTTTGCAAGACTTTTATTTAGCGAATTTTTTAAGAAAAAACAAAATACAACTTGCACTTTATTTTAATAAAATATAACTTTCCGTCTGAAAGGGAATTTTTCTATGAGATTGTTAATTCAAAGAGTAAAACACGCGTCGGTCACCGTCGACGGCAATTTAGTTTCTGCCATCAAGCAAGGCATTCTTATTTTTATCGGTATTTTCAAAACCGATTCACAAACTCAAGCCGACTGGTTGGCCAAAAAGGCAGCAAACCTCCGTATCTTTGAAGATGAAGCCGGAAAAATGAATCTTTCCCTTAAAGATATCGGCGGCAGTGCGCTGGTTGTATCCCAATTTACTTTAGCCGGCGACACTTCCCGCGGTAACCGCCCCGGATTTGACTACGCCGCCCGCCCCGAACAAGCCAAACCGCTTTACGAATATTTTTCTGAACGTTTGCGCAACGAAGGTATAGAAGTCCAAAACGGAATTTTTCAAGCCGATATGAAAATCGAACTTCTAAACGACGGTCCTGTTACTTTTGTACTCGACAAATAACAATCACTTAAAATCTTTATAGATTCTGGATGCTACCGGTCCTCTGTCATTCTGATACTTACCGTGGTATAGATGAATTTCTCCGGTCGTTTTCCAAAATGTAATCTGCGCAATCGGCATATTTTTATACAGTTTGACAGGCATTGTCGCATACAAATGAAAAGTTACATTACATTTACAACCAATATCAAACAAACCGGAAGTTATATGGATAAAAAGTCCGAGACGCGCAATACTCGACTTAGCGTGAACAATCGGTACATAGAAATCACTACCGACAAACTCATTACTGGAACCGAGCAAAAACTCGCCTCTTTGCATTTCATAACCGTCATCGGGAATTTCAAACTCTTTTATCGTTGGTTCTTTTTTGGGGTCTAAAACTTCATCGGTATACATCACCAACTTATTTCCGAGTGTCAAATCATAAGAATTAGTCGTGACAGCCGCAAGATTGAAAGGCTCAATCACGATTTTTCCGTTCATAACCTCCTCGGCTATTTTATTTCCGGTTAATATCAATATTTTTCTCCATTTTAGAAATTTTCGGACAAGAAAAAGCGGAATACCCACCCTCATATAAGCAGACATCGCCATAATTCAACCAAAAAGAAATTTGTCCGGTTATCATCCGCGGATACACTCTGAAAGGTTTTGCCGTCACCAATTCCAACGTCCATTTATGAACAGAACCGGTATGTCCCAAATCGGCAGAAACCTGCAAAAACAACCCCAACCTTCCGGTAGAACTGCGACCGATTAAAGACATTGCACATTTTCTGCTGCCCAAGGTTTCCCATGTATGTCCCAAATAAACTCGATTCGGATAAAGGACAAAGCCTTCTTCGGGAATTGTTATCGTTTTATAATTTCCGTCATCTTCTTTAAATGTCAGCATTTCGCCCAAACGATAATTATAACTGTTGGGATTAAGCTGGTCCTCATTAAACGGCTCAATCACTATATCGCCGTTCTGTACATATTTTTTTATTTCGGAACCGGTTAAAATCATTTTTGATTAAAACTCCGTTAATTCGATGTTTGCACCGTCAATACGACATTTTCCGCCGATGGGGAATGTAATTATCGGTGTGGTATGCCCAAAATCGACATTGGCAATCATCGGCAGATGTTGAAGCTCTTTTTTACGACCGACAATTCTTAACAACAAATCTTTGGTCATTTTATTTTCGGGTTCAAAGCGACCGAAAACCACGGCTTTGACAGTTGCAAAATCAGGATGTAAGCACAAAGCCTGCAAATTGCGATTAAACGTCCATACTTCATGCTCGGCACAGTGCTCTAAGAATAAAATACTGTCCTTTATATCAGGGAAATAAGGCGTTCCTTTCAGCTCATCCAAAAGCCCCAAATTGCCGCCGATTAATTTGCCCTCGACCTTACCGCTGTTTATTAACCAATAACCGTCATTTTTAATAAAGTGGCGTTTTTCTTGGTCAATATACCACGGATCATCTGCCCATTCCTTTGACGGTTGTAACGCAAAAGGCTCCTGTTGGAATAAGCATTTCTGAAAATACTCAATGGTATATTCGATTCCCTTAAGCATACCGAAGGTCGAAAAATGTGCGCCCGAATAAGTTACCAAACCGGTTTTGGCATAAATGGCGTTGGCCAAGGCAGTAATATCCGAAAAACCGCATAAGATTTTTGGATTCTCCGCAATCAGTTCGTAGTCTATTCCCGACAAAATTTCGATGGAATTAAATCCGCCGATAACCGTCAAAATCCCGTCAACCGATTTATCGGCAAAGGCCTCGTGCAAATCTGCCAATCTCGATTCTGTGGAAGATGACAAAAACTCATCTGTTTCTTCCGTATGTTTACCGAAAGAAACTTTCAGCCCCATTTCCTGCAACCGCTTTAGAGCTATCTGCCGACATTCTTGGCTCACGATTCCCAAACTTCTGGCCGGAGCAATCACGCGAATATGATCGCCTTTTTTTAACTTCTTCGCTATCATCTGTTATAACCTTTCTTATATAAAGACATCAACGTCGAATTGTTCAACTCTTCTATCCGATTCTTTTTCTCGGCAAATAAACGCATCATCTTGGGTTCGGCACGCACATCACCGAAAATCTTTGCTTCGGATTGATAGAGAATTTTGGCAAGTTCTTGCTCTTTCATCTGAGCCTGTTTGGCAAAATAATAAACAGCTCTCAAGTACTTATAAAGTATCTTACTTTGTTCATCACGGCTGGAAGGCAGCAACCCTTCTCGCATCATCGCCTGAGAAGTAATGATACAATCCTTAAACTTATAATTCTTATCCAGCGCCGGATGACGTGCAAACGGATAGCAATCCATAACATGATTAAGTCCGTATTTTGCCTGTATAATCACCGTATCCCCAAAACCGACTTCAATAAACAACGGCTTCTTACTCTGCTTATCGCGAAATATAATAAAATTGCCGACGTCGGAATATTGGCGGGTATATTTATGACGAACGGCAAAATTAAAGTTTTCACCGTAAATACCATCGATTCCGACCGTATGTCGATAATACTTCTCAGGATTGGCATCAACTTCCACTTCTCGACAATTCCTGTCTTTTATGAGTTGAAAAAGTTCTTCGTCCTGAGAACGAACACGCAAAACCAAATCATCGGGGTTAATTCGAGCTCTGTTATAAAAAAAATCTAAAACCTGATTGAACGCTTCTTCTTTTTGTGCATACGGACATACCGTATCTATATTTGTAAAAAATGACCCCCATTTCGGCTGGACATTATCATCAAGCATACTTTTAATATTGCGGGTTCGAACGGACGGCTGAGCAATGACCAAACCGCCGTCGGGAATTTTTTGCGGGAGGATATAATCCTTTTTCAGCGCAGAAACGGCGGCACCGATAAAAATAACACTGTCATCTTCTTTTGATGTTACCGGCAAAGACTCTACCTCACGATAACCATTGCGGCGGTAATGATACAAATATGATGCAACCAAATTGTTTCGGCAATCATTGAGCCATTCCGATTCTTTTTCCTCGCTCATTCTCTTTCCTTTCTCTTTTTTATGCAGTCAAAGATTAAATCTCCCGGATTTTCTTTATATTCTGTCTGTCCGAAAGGAGCACAATTAAATTGACCATACAGATTCTGAACCGTCAAATCATTTTTTTCCAAAATCAAAGAAGCCGTATCTTTAAAAAAATATCCGGTCGTGTATAACCATTGAAATTTATCGGTTGTTCCGTCTTTATAATTAACGGAATAATATTCTTCGATATTTTGAGTCTGTTTGAAATAGTCACGTTTATTGATTTCTACTCTGCGGTTTATCGTATTGCCGTCTTCATCATGATAATTTCCGTCAAAAACGACACCTTCCCGTACCAACATATGTATCCAAGGATTAAACAAATCAAACGTAAAACGACCATTATCCGTCAAAAGATTTTTAGTGCTTTTAACAAACTTATCCAGTTCCTCGACCGATTGACAATGTTGCAAAACTCTAAAAGGAGCAAAAGCAAACGAAAATTTATCTTCCGGTTTAAATTCATTAATATCGGCAACATGGGTAATAATATTTTTAAGACCGGCAGCTTTGGCTTTTTCTTCCAAAACAGAAATTTCATCTCCTATAACATCTACGGCATGAAATTCCAAATCAGGATGTTTTTCGGCAATCGGGAGGAGCACCCGCCCTGTACCGGCTCCGATTTCAATAATACGATTATTGTCCAAACCATTTTTATAATTTGTCAGCACACGATTATAAAAAGCAATATCTTCCTTGCGTTCTCTGTAGAAAATATCATACAGCTCTGAAGCGTTTCTGTATTTTTTCATTTTTTTACACTCCGTGATGCTTTAAGCAAAACTTAGAATAATTTTTGGTATTGACTTTTCAATAGTGCACAAACAAAAAATTCCTCTGGAATTTTCCAGAGGAATTTTTCGGAATGTTTAGAAATGGTCATCAACACGTTTGACCAACTCTTCAATATTTTCAGGCGGCCAACCCGGAGTTTCCATACCCAAATGAATACCCATCTTAGCCAATACTTCTTTAATTTCATTCAAAGATTTACGACCAAAATTCGGTGTTCTGAGCATTTCGGCTTCGGTTTTTTGAACCAAATCACCGATATAAACGATATTATCGTTTTTCAAGCAGTTAGCTGAACGAACAGAAAGTTCAAGTTCCTCAACTTTCTTAAGCAAGTTTTTATTGAAGGGTAATTCTTCTTTTTCGGTTTCAGCCTCAGCTTCTGGCTCATCAAAATTGATAAACGGTTTAAGTTGATCTTGTAAAATACGTGCAGAATAAGCGACAGCATCTTCAGGAGTAACGACTCCGTTAGTTTCGACCACCAAAGTCAATTTATCATAGTCTGTTACTTGACCGACACGAGTTCTGTCAACGCGGTAAGAAACACGTTTAACCGGAGAATAAATTGCATCGACGGCAATAAGACCGATAGGAGCATCAGCCGGTTTATTTTGGCTGGCCGGGACATATCCTTTACCGGTATTCACCGTCAATTCCATATTAATTTTGGCACCGGCATCAAGAGTACAAATGACCAAATCAGGATTTTTGATTTCGACATCATGACCAGTTTCGATCATAGCTGCAGTCACCTCGCAAGGTCCTTCAGCTTTCAGGGTCATTGTTTTTTGTCCTTCTGAGTGTACGGCGACAGCCAAGCACTTTACATTAAGGACGATGTCGGTAACATCTTCTCTTACACCCGGGATAACCGAAAATTCATGTAAGACGCCGTCAATTTTGATAGCTGTAACAGCACCGCCTTGCAAAGACGACAACAAGACGCGTCTGAGTGCATTACCGAGAGTAAGACCGAATCCTCTCTCTAAAGGTTCAACCACAATCTTAGCTTTGTTGCCGCCATCGCTGGGAACAATTTCAAGATTAGTCGGTTTAATAAGTTCTTGCCAATTCTTTTGAATCACGTGGATATCCTCTATTTTAGTGCATATGCATATTTACGAAAAAACAAAAGACAGCGAGGCTAACAAATTAGCCTCACCATCAAAAAGCCCATAATTTATACACGGCGGCGTTTGCGCAGACGACAGCCGTTATGAGGAATCGGAGTTACGTCACGAATTGTTGTGATTGTAAAACCGACCACCTGCAAAGCACGGATTGCAGATTCTCTTCCTGAACCTGGTCCTTTAACTTCGACTTCAAGAGTTTTCATACCGTTTTCGATAGCTTTTTTACCGGCTTCTTCGGCGGCGACCTGAGCGGCATAAGGAGTAGACTTACGGGAGCCTTTAAATCCTTGAGCACCTGCGGTAGACCAAGCGACGGTATTACCTTGCGCATCAGTAATTGTGATGCGTGTATTGTTAAAAGTAGAGTTTACATGTGCCACACCGGCAGTAATGTTTTTCTTTTCTTTTTTCTTTTGTGTTACTTTTGCCATTTGGTCCTACCTCTTATTTTTTCTTGTTAGCAACGGTTTTACGTTTACCTTTACGGGTACGAGCATTTTGTTTAGTGCTTTGACCGCGAACAGGCAAGCCTTTACGATGACGCAAACCTCTGTAGCAGCCAAGATCCATTAAACGTTTGATATTAACACCGACTTCACGGCGCAATTCACCTTCGACCAAATAGTCGCGATCAATCACTTCACGTATTTTTGCAATATCTTCTTCAGACATATTTTGTACGCGCACGCCCGGATTGACGCCTGATTTTGCACAAATATCTTGAGCAGTTTTTCTACCGATACCAAAAATATAGGTCAATGCGATTTCAATTCTTTTGGCGGTAGGAATATTTACACCAGCTATACGAGCCAAATTTCATCTCCATTATTAAAAAATTAAAACTCAAAAAAGTTGATCACCATTTTTCAAAATTTAGCCGGATTATATGCTATTATTTGTTTGTGTCAACTATTACTTTCAGCATTTTGCCAAAAAAGTTACTTTTTGTTAAACACTTATTCCTTTTTCAAGGCTTGTTCAATTCTCTGAGCGACGACCTCGACTGGTCCGTTTCCGTCAACACTGCGGAGCAAGCCGTTTTGTTTATAATATTCTATCGTCGGATAAGTAAAATTACGATATTTATTTAAGCGACGTTCTATTGTTTCTTTGGTGTCATCGAGTCGTCTGGAAAATTTATGTCCGCCGCAAACATCACAAACTCCCTCAACTTTGGGCTTGTGATATTTATCACTGTAACTTTCACCGCAAGTCACGCAAGTATAGCGTCCTAAAATTCTGTCAATGATAACATCATCTGGCACGATAATTTCGATGACGGCATCCAAAGTGATGCCTTTATTCGACAACATGGTCTGCAGAACTTCTGCTTGAGCCAGCGTTCTCGGAAAGCCATCCAGAATAAACCCTTTGGCACAATCAGGTTCTTCAATACGAGCCGAAACCATCTTAATCATCAAATCATCAGGTGCAAAGCCTCCTGCCGCTAAATGATCTTTTAACTGATTTCCGATTTCGGTTCCTTTTTTTACTTCTTCACGCAACATTTCACCCGTTGAGAGGTGAGCTACGCCGTATTTACGTTTTAGAACTCCTGCTTGAGTTCCTTTTCCGGTTCCGGGAGCACCGGTCATAACCAGATGTAGTCCGTTTCCGTTTTTAAAACTCATTATTTTCGCTTTCCTTTTTTATTAACCAATGCAGCTTTTTTCAAAAGTCCCTCATATTGATAAGCAATAAGGTGAGTTTGAACCTGAGCCACAAAATCCATTGTAACCTGAACAACGATGAGCAATGTTGTTCCGCCCAAAACAAAGGGGACGGACAGTTTTGAAATCAAGATTTCAGGCAAAATGCACAAAGCCGTCAAATAAACAGCTCCGACAACTGTCAAACGTGTAATAACATAGTCCAAATATTCCGCCGTATTCTTACCCGGACGTATTCCGGCAATAAAGCCACCGTGTTTTTTCAAATTTTCGGCAGTTTCTTCCGGATTAAACACAACAGCCGTATAGAAGAACGAAAAGAATATAATCAAAGCAGCATATAATGTAAGATAAAGCGGCTGTCCGTGTCCGAGCAATTGACTGAGTGTTTGCGCCCAACTCGGACCATTGTTAGCCGAAAAATTAGCAATTGTAATCGGCAATAACAGCAACGAGCTGGCAAAAATCGGAGGAATAACACCGGTAGGATTAATTTTGAGCGGCAAGTGCGAGCTTTCGGCAGAAGACATCATTCTCGGACCAATTTGACGTTTTGGATATTGAATCGTAATTTTTCTTTGAGCTCTTTCAACAAAGACAATAATGTAAATCAAAGCAACGACCATAAACATCAACAACATAATGACCCAAATCGACATTGAGCCTACGCGTCCCAGTTCAAAAGTTTGAGCCAAGGCACTTGGAATATTTGCAATAATACCGACGGTGATGATTAAAGAAGATCCGTTGCCGACGCCGCGTGAAGTAATTTGATCGCCCAACCAAACAATAAACATGGTACCGCCGACCAAAGAAACGATGGTCGTAAATTTAAATACGAAACCCGGCATAACGACGGCGGAAACACCGGCACTGCCGACCATACCCTCTAAACCGACGGCAATTCCGTAGCCTTGAATAATGGTAATCAAAACAGTCAGCATTTTGGTATAATGAACCATTTTACGATGTCCGGCCTCGCCTTCTTTTTTCAAAGCAGACAAAGACGGAATAACCGACTGTCCGAGTTGCAGAATAATGGAAGCCGAGATATATGGCATAATATTTAAGGCAAAAATAGTCATACGTTCAAGCGCACCACCGGCGAACATATTAAACATACCTAAAATACCGTTTGAATTGCGGTCAAAAATATCTGCCAAAATTTGAGGATCAATTCCGGGCAACGGAATAAACGTTCCCAGACGGAAAACAATCAAAGCCAAAATTGTAAACCACAGTCTTTTTTTGAGTTCTTCAGCTTTACCAAAGACCGACATATCCAAATTAGCGGCCATTTTTTCTGCTAATGATACCATTTCTATTTCCTTATATTTAAAATAAACGAATTTGGGCACAAATAGGCCCATTTGGAGATAATCTAATACACATTTTTTTTATTATTGCAACAACTTTCTCTTAATCCTCAACATTTTGCTGTCTTTATTATCATACTTCATTTTTGTCTTATTATACCCCCAAAAAAATATAATGTTTTGAAAAATCATAAAACACATTTTTCCGAAAAATTCGATTGCTATATACTCTTATCGGTATAAATTTTAATATCTGCTTTTTCATAAATTTTATTCAGATTTTTAATATCAAATTACAAACAATTCATAAAGATCTTATACTGAAAACTACTTAAAAACATTAAGATTTTAACAACGATTCTGACCTAAATTTTTCAAAAATTTGCTCTTAAAATTTTGCACGATACTCTATCTTTTTTAACACACAACCTATCCAACATATTCAAGACAAACTTCTGCAAAATAAATATCCTCCAATAAACTGAGGTGTCTAAATCAGCTACAACCTCGCAGTGAGAGACGTTTGTTGGCTTGGAGCGGTGTAGAAAGCAATTTTATGCTCCTGAACAAAACAAACATATTTTTGCGGTAATCAACGGCATAACTCATGCTTTTGGCTTCAACATGACCCAACCGATGGCGAAAACATCGGTTAGTAAACTCTGGATTTTCTGTAAAAATAAATATAATCAACAAACTATTCTTTTTCCTCCTTATGCGACATTCATAAAGTCTTATCTAAATACCAAACTATTGCCTTTTTCATTGTTTCATGTCACAAAGCTGTTTTTTGTCTTGAAGCGCATTATATGTCGACTTACAAACATTAATCTCCCGCTAAATATGCACTTCCGTTATGCTCCCGCCACAATTCTCTTAAAATTTCTGACCTATTTCTAGCGACGACCTCTGTAAATGGCTTTTCTCCTATATTTCTGGGCGAAAACGACATGATAATTTTGAGTTTCATATCGTGTGTGCCATTGTATGTGTGTTCATAAAAAAACTCCTTTGCTTTTGTTAGACTTTTTCCAGACCGTCTAACTTAATTTAGCAAAGGAGTGTTTATGTAAGCTCATCAACACACTCATCTTGCAAGCGTATTTTGATTACAAAAAGAAACCCACAGGCTTAGCCGGTAGTTTTCTAGATACAAAAAACCCCGCTTTCAAAGCGGGGTTTTCAAAATATCAATTTGCCCTAAGCCTCGACAATATTTACTTTACCGCCGGCTTTTTCAATTGCGGCAATAGCTGCTTTAGAAGCAGAATTAACCGAAATTGTAACAGCAGTTGTGACTGCACCGCGAGCAAGCAAACGAACACCGTCATATGCTTTTGTAACAAGACCTGCATTTGACAAAGCGGCCAAATCAACAGCATCAGCTTTTAACTTACCTGCATCAATGGCTGTTTGCAAAGTGTCAAGATTAACAACCGCAAAAACCTTAGCAAACGGATTTTTGAAACCGCGTTTTGGAAGTCTGCGGTAAATCGGCATCTGACCACCTTCAAATCCGTTAATGGCGACACCACTACGGGCTTTCTGACCTTTTTGACCGTGACCGGAAGTTTTACCT
Organism: uncultured Alphaproteobacteria bacterium; assembly: GCA_944390315.1. Taxonomy (GTDB): domain Bacteria; phylum Pseudomonadota; class Alphaproteobacteria; order RF32; family CAG-239; genus JAFUYI01. The sequence continues at coordinate 138,937 of CALXPO010000027.1, read as the reverse complement.
TTACCGCTTCCGATACCGCGACCAACTCTGATACGGTCCTTTGTTGCCCCGCAGTTATCTTTTAATTCGTTAAGTTTCATTTTTTTCACCTAATTTATAACTCGGGTGGAAAGGGACAAAGCCCTTTCCTTTCCGGTTGATTAATCCACAATTTTAACAAGATGCGGAATCTTGTTAATCATTCCGCGGATAGCCGGAGTATCTTCCAACTCAACTACCTTATTCATCTTGTTCAGTCCCAGTCCGATTAAAATGGCTTCTTGTTTGGCCGGACGTCCGATAGGACTGGCAACCTGCTTAACTTTTATTTTCTTTTCAGCCATTGATTAAGCCTCCTCTTTTTCAGCTTTTGCACCGGCAGAGCTCTCTCTGCGGCTTACAATATCACCAACTTTTTTACCTCTCTTTGCGGCAATCATTCTCGGAGAATTGATAGACAACAAAGCATCAAAAGTAGCTTTAATCATATTGTACGGATTATTAGAACCCAAAGATTTTGCAACCACGTCCTGAACACCCAAAACTTCAAAGATTGCACGCATCGGACCACCGGCAATAACACCGGTACCGGCAGGAGCTGTTCTCAAAACAACTTTTCCGGCACCGAAATGACCGGCAACATCATGATGCAAAGTTCTGCCTTCACGCAAAGGAATGCGAACCATATTTTTCTTTGCTTCGTTGGTAGCTTTTGTAATAGCTTCGGGAACTTCGGCAGCTTTACCGGAACCAAAGCCAACACGACCTTTTTGGTCACCGACAACGACAACGGCGGCAAAAGACATATTGCGTCCGCCTTTTACGGTTTTGGCAACGCGGTTAATATGAACCAGTTTTTCAACCAATTCTTCTTTTTTTTCTGTTTTACGACGATCTGCAGCTTGTGCCATTTCTCTATCTCCTAAAATTTCAAACCAGCTTCACGAGCAGCTTCGGCCAAGGCCTTTACACGACCGTGGAAAATGTAACCGCCGCGATCAAAGACCACTTCGCTTACACCCGATTTTAATGCTCTTTCGGCAACAGTTTTTCCGATAACACCAGCTGCTTCAACGGTAGAAGTTTTCTTCAGATTTTCTCTTACTTCTTTATCTAAAGTAGAAGCTGAAGCAACAGTCACACCTTTAATGTCGTCAATGATTTGCGCATAGATATGCTTACCGCTGCGGAATACGGATAATCTCATTTTTCCGTTAGCAGCGTTTTTCAAAGCTGTTCTTGCGCGAGCTTGTCTTTTCTTAAACAATTTTCTTGGCGTATTCATTAAACTATTCCTTATTTTTTCTTGCCTTCTTTACGACGGACATACTGACCGACATATTTTACGCCTTTACCTTTGTAAGGTTCAGGTTTTCTGTATTCACGAATTTTATCCGCAACCTGACCTACAAGTTGTTTATCAGCGCCGAAAACATTAAGCTGTGTCGGAGATACGCAAGTGATTTTGATACCCTCGGGAGCATCAAAAATAATATCATGCGAAAAACCGAGAGAAAGAACCAACTTATTGCTTCCTTCCATTCTGGCTTTATAACCAACACCGATAAGCTCTAATTGTTTGGTAAAGCCTTCGCTGACACCCTTGATGATAGAGTTAATCTGGGCTCTGGTCGTTCCCCATAAAGCACGGGCTTGTTGTGATTGGTGCAAAGGAGCAACCACAACTTTATTGTCTTCCAATTTGGCATTAACCATACCGTCATCAAAAACAAATTTCAATTCACCGTTTTTACCTTTTGCGGTAACAACATTGTTTTCGATACTTACGGTAACACCTTCAGGGATGATAACTGGATATTTTCCAACTCTAGACATACCAATTCTCCCTAATTAAAATACTTGACACAAAATTTCACCGCCGACATTAGCCTTTCTGGCTTCATTGTCGCTCATAACGCCTTGCGGGGTCGAAATAATCGAAATACCCAAGCCGTTATATACTCTCGGCAAATCTTTAACGCTTGAATAAACGCGACGACCCGGAGTTGATACACGGTAAATTTCATTAATAACCGAAGCACCTTCATGATACTTCAATTGAATACGAAGTTCATCTATACCGGCACGAACATTATATTTTTCATATCCCAAGATATAGCCTTCTTTTTTAAGAACTTCGAGTACGCTTTCACGCAAGCGAGAAGCAGGAGAAACGACTTCCTTTTTCTTCGCGCTTTGTGCGTTTCTAATGCGTGTGAGCATATCGCCCAAAGGATCAGACATAGACATAATCTAAAAACCTCCTACTACCAGCTTGATTTTACTAAACCGGGGATTTCACCGAAACTTGCCATTCTTCTCAATTCGTTACGGCAAAGTTTAAATTTACGGTATACACCACGGGAACGACCTGTATTTTCGCAACGATTTTTGATGCGAACTCTTGACGAGCTACGAGGCAGTTCGGCTAATTTTAATACTTTTTTGAATCTTTCTTCAGGAGAAGTATTTTTGTCTTTAATCTCAGCAACTAATTTGCTGCGAATATTGGCAAACTTCTCAACTTTTTGGATTCTTTTCAAGTTTCTGTATATAGAACTCTTTTTTGCCATTGTAAAATCTCCGCTTATTTCTTAATCGGTAGGTTAAAGCCCAACAACAAAGCCTTAGCTTCTTCGTCAGACTTAGCAGATGTGCAGATTACGATATCCATTCCGCGTACGGCATCAACTTTTTCATAGTTGATTTCGGGGAAAATAATCTGTTCCTTAATGCCGAATGCAAAGTTGCCGCGACCGTCAAAGTTCTTACCTTGAATGCCGTGGAAATCTCTAATTCTCGGTAAAGCCATGTTAACCAATCTTTCCAAGAATTCATACATTCTTTCTCTACGCAAAGTAACCTTGCAACCAATCGGCATATCTTCTCTTACCTTAAAGGTAGCGATAGATTTGCGGGCTTTTGTGATTACCGGTTTTTGACCGGCAATCAAACCCATTTCTTCTGCTGCGTTAGTTAATTTTTTCTTGTCTGTAACAGCGTCACCAACGCCCATGTTCAAGACAATTTTGGTCAGCTTAGGAATCTCGTGGCTATTGGTGTAACCGAATTTGTCCACGAGAGATTTCTTAATGACCTCATCATACAATTTTTCAAAATTTGTCATCAATCTCTTCCTTATTTATCGATTACTTCACCAGACTTACGAGCAAAACGAACCTTGCGGCCGTTCTCTTCCTTGTACCCGACTTTAGTTGCCTTTCCGGATTTGGAATCAACCAAAGCAACGTTGGAAACGTGAATCGGTGCTTCTTTTGTGATAATGCCGCCGGCCGAAACTTGGCTCGGTTTGGTGTGTCTTTTTACCAGGTTTACACCTTGAACAACAACTTTACCTTCTTTCGGCATAGCTTTGACGATCTCACCGGTTTTGCCTTTGTCATCTCCAGACAAAACAATAACCTGATCACCTTTTTTTACTTTTAACTTAAGGTTCATTATAATACCTCCGGTGCGAGTGAAATTATTTTCATAAATTTCTTTGCACGCAATTCTCTGGTAACAGGACCAAAAATACGGGTACCAATCGGTTCTCCGTCCTTGTTAATCAGAACTGCAGCGTTGCTGTCAAAACGGATAATAGAACCGTCTTTACGGCGAATATCACTTGCAGTGCGTACGATAACAGCTTTATGGACGTCGCCTTTCTTAACACGACCCTTCGGCAATGCATCTTTAATCGAAACTACGATTACGTCACCGACGGTTGCGTGCATTCTTTTAGAACCGCCAAGAACCTTTATGCACTGCACCTGACGTGCTCCCGAGTTATCTGCAACATCCAGGTTGGTTTGCATTTGTATCATTTTTTTATTCCTTCTCTATTCGGCGTTATCAACTAACACGGTCCAAGTCTTGGTCTTAGAATAAGGCTTGGCCTCAATAATTCTAACTTCATCACCAATTTTGAACTGGTTGTTTTCATCATGAGCGGCATATTTTTTGCTTTTCTTGATGAACTTTTTATAAACCGGATGCATAACCTGACGTTCAACTTTAACGACAACGGTCTTGTCCTGTTTATCACTTACAACAACACCTTGAAGAATTCTTTTAGGCATAGCTTTTTCTCCTAACTATTCTTCTTACGCTCGGTTAAAAGCGTGTTGATTTTTGCAATTTCGCGGCGAACTTTGCGAACATTTGCCGTATTTTGCAATTGTCCGGTAGACTGTTGAACGCGAAGATTAAATTGTTCTTTCTTAAGCTCAAGTAATTTACCTTCTAGTTCATCAACAGTCAAGCTGCGAAGATCTTTTATTTTTGCCATCTTATGCTACTCCTTGGTCAGAATTAAGACGTTTTACGAATTTTGTTTTAATCGGGAGTTTGGCAGCACCAAGTGCAAAAGCTGTACGTGCTGTTTCTTCACTAACACCATCAATCTCAAACATAATCCGACCCGGATGCACTCTGGCGCACCAGTATTCTACCGAACCTTTACCTTTACCCATACGAACTTCGGCTGGTTTATCGGATACCGGTACATCAGGGAAAATTCGAATCCATACTCTTCCGGCTCTCTTCATTTCACGGGTAATCGCACGACGAGCTGCTTCTATTTGACGAGCTGTAATACGATCAGGTGTTAAAGCCTTCAATCCATATGTTCCGAAACTCAGTTCCGCACCGCCTTTGGTCAGACCGTGAATACGGCCTTTGTGCTGCTTGCGGAATTTTAATCTTTTTGGACTTAACATTTTACTTCAATCCTCAATCTTTACTTTTGTTCTGCCAACTTCTTGTCCTGGGCCATCGGATCATGAGCCATAATCTCGCCCTTATAGATCCAGACTTTAACACCGCAAGCACCATAAGTGGTATGAGCAGTTGAAGTTGCATAATCAATGTCAGCGCGCAAGGTGTGCAAAGGAACACGACCTTCACGATATTGTTCGGTTCTGGCAATTTCGGCACCGCCCAAACGACCTGAACAGCTAACCTTGATACCTTCGGCTCCTAAACGCAAAGCAGATTGCATAACCCGTTTCATGGCGCGACGAAAAGCTACACGTCTTTCCAACTGTTGTGCAACAGAATCAGCTACCAATTGAGCGTCTAGTTCAGGTTTTCTGACTTCCAAAATATTCAATTGAACTTCTGAAGATGTCAAAGCCTGAATTTCTTTTCTTAAAGCCTCAATATCTTGACCTTTCTTACCGATAACAACACCCGGTCTAGCCGAATGTATCGTAACTCTGGCTTTTTTGGCAGGACGTTCAATAACTATTTTACTGATACCGGCCTGAGCCAATTTATTCTTCAAAAATTCTTTAATTTTTACGTCTTCATGCAAGTAATCGGCATAATTATCGTCCGCATACCAGCGAGAGTCCCAAGTGCGGTTTACTCCCAAACGAAGACTTGTAGGATTTGCTTTCTGTCCCATCTGATTACTCCCCACGCTCGGTTACAACGATAGTAATGTTGGAGAAAGGTTTCAAAACTCTTGCTCCTCTGCCGCGTCCTCTTGCGTGCATACGTTTCATTACCAAACCTTTTCCGCAATAAGCCTCACTTACATAAAGCTTATCAATATTTAACTGATGATTGTTTTCAGCGTTTGCAATTGCGGATTGCAAAACTTTCAATACCGATTTTGCGATTCTCTTCTTTGAGAAAGTTAACTCGGCTACTGCCTTCTCAACAGCCAGTCCACGGATTGATTCAGCAACCAAATTCAGTTTACGAGGACTTGTACGCAATGCATTGCAAATCGCCTGAGCCTGATTTGCCTGCAGTCTTCTTGTATCTTTAGACTTTCCCATTACTAACTCCTCTTAGCTTTTTTATCGGATGCGTGTCCGTAGAATGTACGTGTCGGGGCAAATTCGCCGAATTTGTGGCCGACCATATCTTCGGTAACGAGCACCGGGATAAACTTATGACCATTGTGAACACCAAATGTCAAACCGACAAATTGCGGCAACATGGTGGATCTGCGCGACCAGATTTTTATAACTTCGTTTCTGCCCGAAGCTCTGGCTGCATCTGCTTTCTTCAGAAGATATCCATCAACAAACGGTCCTTTCCATACTGAACGTGTCATTAGCTTATCTCCTTAATTACTTCTTGTTATCATGACGAGATCTCATAATATAGCGATCCGTCTTCTTGTTAGAACGAGTCTTACCGCCCTTAGTTGGTTTACCCCACGGAGTTGTCGGATGACGTCCGCCTGAGGTACGGCCTTCACCACCACCCATCGGGTGATCAACCGGGTTCATGGCAACACCACGGGTAACCGGACGGCATCCCATCCAACGAGAACGTCCCGCCTTACCCAAGGATTTGTTCTGATTATCCGGATTAGATACGGCACCAACTGTTGCCAAACATTCTTCACGAACAACTCTGAGCTCGCCAGAACTTAACTTCAATTGTGCATAACCGGCATCTTTACCTACAACTTGAGCATAGCAACCGGCTGAACGTACCAATTGTCCGCCTTTGCCAGAACGCAGCTCAATATTGTGAACAATGGTACCAACCGGCATACTCTTCAAAGGCATAGCATTACCCGGTTTAATATCAGCTTTTGCTGCCGAAATAATCTTATCTCCGGCTTTTAATCTTTGCGGAGCCAAAATATATGATTTCTCGCCATCTTCATAGCATATTAATGCGATGAAAGCTGAACGATTCGGATCATACTCGATTCTTTCTACCGTAGCTTCAATATCAAACTTATTACGTCTAAAGTCGATAATTCTGAGTTTGCGTTTGTGTCCGCCACCCTTTCTCCGACTTGTAACATGTCCGAAATTATCACGCCCACCGGTCTTCGTAAGACCTATCGTCAAAGACTTTTCCGGTGCTCCTTTGTACAACTCTGATCTATCAACAATAACCAGCTGACGAAGTCCCGGTGATGTGGGCTTATATGTTTTTAACACCATCTTTTAAATTCCTGTTGTAACATCAATATTTTGACCTTCGGCAAGAGTAACCAAAGCTTTCTTAAAATCGGAACGACGTCCCAATGTATTTCTGAATCTTTTGACCTTGCCTGCCTGACGAATTGTATTCACCTTGCTGACTTTAACGTTGAATACAGATTCAACGGCAGCTTTAATTTCATCTTTGCTTGCATTCAAAGGAACACGAAAACATACTTTTCCTGCTTCGGATGAAAGCATCGACTTCTCGGTGATTACCGGACGAACCAGTGTATCATACATTTGCGCAGTTACATTGTTGGTTTTATTTTCTTTACTCATTTTAATCTTTCCTCCAAGCAACTTACAGCATCTTTAGTTAACACTAATTTGTCTCTTCTTAAGATGTCATAAACATTGGCACCGATTGTCGGCAATACATCTACTCCGACAATATTGCGTGAAGCCAATGCAAAATTAATATCTACCTCTTGTCCGTCGATGAACAGGCAGTTGTTCAATCCGCAAACATCCAACTTTGCTTTCAAGTCTTTTGTTTTCGGAGAGCTCAATTTGGCTTCATCAACGATAACGAGGTTGCCCTCTTTCAATTTTGCTGAGAGAGCTGTTCTCAAACCAAGTTTTCTGAATTTCTTGGTTAAATCATGCGATTGATCACGAACAACCGGACCAAACACAACGCCACCCTTACGGAACTGAGGTCCTTTACGAGAACCTTGACGTGCATTACCGCTACCTTTTTGTTTGAACGGCTTTGCCGGTGTCAAAGCAACTTCTGAACGACCTTTGGTCTTGTGGGTGCCGGCTTGCATTCTGGCTAACTGCCATCTTACAACCCGTTGTAAAATATCTGCACGAACTTCCAAACCAAAAATAGATTCGTCAAGTTCAATGGTGCCGACATTTTTATTATCTAAACTTAAGATGTCCTGTTTCATAACTCTTTTCCTTTATAATTAAGCATTATCAGCTGTTTCAGCTTTAACTGCAACAGGTTCATCAACTTTTTTCAAACCAGCAGGCATCGGCAGTTCGACATTGCCGCATTTTTTAACGGCATCGGTAACACGAACCCAAGCATTTTCACAGCCCGGAACGGCTCCTTTTACCATAATCAGCCCCTTGGAAGCATCAACAGCGACAACTTTCAAATTTTGAACAGTGACGCGCTCAGCACCCATGTGGCCGGCCATTTTCTTACCCTTAAATACCTTACCGGGATCTTGTCTTTGTCCTGTAGAACCATGTGAACGGTGCGAAATAGAAACACCGTGAGTGGCTTCCAAACCGGCAAAATTGTGACGTTTCATAACGCCGGCAAAACCTTTACCGATAGAAGTTGCACAAACGTCAACATATTGTCCGGGAACAAAATGTTCAACAGACAATTCTGCACCGACATTGAGCAAGCAATCTTCAGAAACTCTGAATTCACCCAATTTCTTCTTCGGTTCTACGTTTGCTTTGGCAAAATGTCCCTTCATTGCTTTGGAAACATTTTTTGCCTTAACGGCTCCCGTACCAAGTTGAACGGCGGTATATCCGTCGCGCTCCATTGTTCTGACATCAACAACCTGAAGATTGTCAACTGAAAGAACAGTGACAGGTACATGGGCTCCGTTAGCCTCAAAAATGCGGGACATTCCCAGCTTTTTTGCGATTAAACCAGTACGCATTACTTTATTTTCCTTTTCAATTGGTTGACTTCCTTTCTTTCAAAAAAGCCAACATTGCTTTTGTTTATACGGGTAATTATTTTAAAAACAATTACAGTTTAATTTCGACATTAACACCGGCAGCCAAATCAAGCTTCATCAAAGCATCAACCGTTTGCGGTGTCGGATCTACAATATCAAGAAGTCTTTTGTGAGTTCTGATTTCGAACTGCTCACGAGATTTCTTATCTACGTGCGGAGAACGGTTAACCGTAAACTTCTCAATTCTTGTTGGCAGAGGTATCGGCCCTCTTACATTTGCCCCTGTTCTTTTGGCCGTATGAACGATTTCTTTAGTAGACAAATCGAGCAAGCGATGGTCAAAAGCCTTGAGGCGAATTCTTATATTTTGTGTATCCATCATTTTAAATATTTTTCCTATAACTAGACAGCAACGATTCGCATAATGCCAAACCTGCCATCTAAAGATTAACCTTATGCAACGCCTTGATTTCCAAGGCTTGCGAGATATTTCTTATGACAATCGAGCGGACAGATTCCCTCCCCGACCGATTAACGTGAGCGCTTTGTACCATAACTGAGTCAACTTTGCAAGTAAAAAATTACTTTTTTTTCAAAATTTTATAACACCGTGAGAGCTTACTCAGACTCTGATTGAGTCAAATCAACTGTCTTATGTTTGACATAAAAAAAATGACAAAAACAATGAAAATTTTAACAAAAAAAAGAACCATTTTCAGTCTTAAATTTTGATATCCTCAAACCTTTATTAATAGAAAATAATGTTTACCGTCCCTTTCATTTGATATTTTTTAAAATATCTCCATTCAAATAGATATCCACCAGTAAATTGGGGGTTCTATAACAGCTACAAACCTTACGGTTTGACCACGCTCGTTGGCGTGGAGCGGTGTTGTTCCAACACCTTGGCATTCAGCCCCGAATAAACTCGGGGTTTTCTGTAAGGCAACTAATAAAAAAAGCATTTTGTTCTTCAAACAAAATGCTTCACGTTCATTCTTACAATCCTATTTTTTCAGCGCAAAATTTATAAATATCGCCGACCGTCTTTAATTTTTCTATATCTTCATCTTTTATCGGAACTCCAATCTGTTTTTCAAGATTTTGTGCTAATTCTACAAAACTAAGACTATCAAATCCGAGATCGTCTTTAAGTTTTAACGCGACATCGGTCGGAGCTACGGTCTTGTTTGAAAATGCGCTTAATTGTGCATTGATTTTTTCAATCATTTCCGATTTGGAATGAAAAATAATAGAATGCGGCATTGCATTCTCTGCAATAGCTGCCGTATCCGTCAAAATATCAGCATTTTCAAAATGCTTATACAAATCTTCACACACACGCTGCCTGAAAGCGTTTGAATAATTCATGTCGTATTTGTCTGCCAATTCAGAGAACAAATTTTCAACATGTCGTTGGATTGTTTGTTTTAATTCTGTCTGTTCCATAATAATGTTTATTATAATAAATTCATTGTCAGTAAGCCTACTCCATGCCTTTAATTTTGTCAACCTCAACCTAAATTTAACAATAGGGACTTTTTTCTTTTACATTACAGAACAGCTTAAAATATATAAATATTTTTTATATTCAGAATATTTTTTAAGTAACCACGGTTCCTACTTTTACCCAATTTTCATCATATTGTTAATGCTTCATACCGAACTGCAGATAACCTTAGAATTTCTTGCACCGTAAAGCTGGATTTTTATATATATTTCAAACTTTGAATTAAATAAGAAGCCATATTACTCTAAATTCTTGGCACTCACTGTTCAAATACTTCAAGTTTCTCACGGGGAATAGATATCCCCGGTAAACTGAAAGTTCTAAATCATTTGCAAAACTCCGGTTTAACCACGCTCATTGGCTAGAGCTGTTTATCTCAACATCTTGGCACTCCGCTCCGAGTAACCTCAGATTTTTCTATAAAGCAACTCATAAAAAAGGAGCCTGCCATTACGACAAACTCCTTATTATTTCTTGGTTTTTTATTTTGTTATATATTACATTAATGCCAGCGATAATTAAAGCCAAGCCCCGCTGCAACATCATCATAGTCAGTACCCGTTGTATAATTAACATAACCATACAGGCTCATTTTATTATCCAATGCATACCGACCACCGATTTCTATTCTTCCAAGTGTCTGATCATCAACCGTATCTACTGTATTTAAGTGAGTAATTTTAACTTCATTTCCAAAATTCAGTGTTTGAATAACACTTGGTTTAATATATATTTTGCTAAAACCGTAAACATGATTAATTGTTCGTTCTAATTTAATTCCGAATTCCCCTTCTATTTGATTAAGCATAGAATAATCAGCACTTTTTGCATATTTATCTTCCATATCATCATAGTCTATACCGGTATAAAAAATACCCAAACTCGGTTCCAAAGTCCAATTCTGTCCGGGGACAAAGGCATAACCCAACTCAAGACCGGCACCATACTGCATACCGTCTGCATCGGCTCTTACCTTATCGTCTGTCTCTATTTCTGCATGCTGTCTGCCCATATAAGCCGTTGAAAACATCCAGAAATTATTATAATCATAGCGATAATATAATCCTAATAAATAACTGGAAATTTCAATGGTACTATCCATATCGGCCTTAAAATAGCCGTCTTTACCTACATCATAAGTACCATATCTGTATGAAGCAAACATTCCGAGTTTATTAGAAGCATCTGATTGAAAATCTAAACCGGCATCAAAACCTGCTATTGTTCCGTCCACCTCTTGGGGAGCCGTTAATTGAACATATCTATATACCGGATTAACCCATAATCTAGAAATAGGCTTGTTCATATAACCGTCTTCATAAAGAACGCCATATCTCTGCAAAATAAATTTATTGGAACCAACAGAATTACGGATACTGTTAACCACTCCTCTATTCTGCTCTATTGCCAAACTATGCAATGCCAAGTAAGAAGCAATTTCCGGAGCCATAGGTCGATAATCCGGATTTGACTCTCCCGTCATACTTAAATACCAACCGCCACTGGTCATTGCTCCTGTATTGCCTTCAGAACCTTCCTCACCCTCTATGACTGTTTCTTGGTAACTTGAAGTCCACATATACGGACTGCCTAAAACACGATAAACGACGAAATCTCCTGCAGTTTCTTTATTATCGCCTGAAGCCGAAACAAATAAGATGGATTGCTCGGAAGGCACAAGTGTTTCAGAAGTCGCATTAACGACAACCTTTGTTGTACCTACGACATCTCCCGAAATATTGACAACGGAACTTGTTAAATTATCAGGATCCACGGTAACGGACAAAACAGAATCTCCCTTAGCCGTGTAATTTACAACATTCAAATTAACACCTGATTTCAATATTAAATTTGATGAATCGACTACAAAATTTTCAATCCCAGAAAATTCACTGTTAAATGCCACATCACCGCTACCACTTATATGCATATTATAACTAAGTGTCGGCGTTGTTACGGCACCGTTAAAAATCACACTTCCGTTATTCATGGACAAATTCAAATTACCACCACTCATGGAAATACCATCATCAAATGTAATATTTCCGTTATCAGCCGTCAAATTTAACGTTCCACTAGACATAGTTATAGCATTGTTTGTAGATCCCGTTTCTTCCCCTGTTCCGTCCCCTTCGCCACTTGCGGATGGACTTAAAATTTCATTACCTGAAAAGGTTACATCTTGATTTTGAGCCGTAATATTAACCGTACCGTTAGAATAGATAGCACCGCCGGCAGAAGTATATGTTGCCGGCGTATCCTCGGTACCAAGAGCCATATCTCCTTTTACTTCGGCATAGTTATCATAAAAACTGGTATTAATTATATTTAATGTGCCGCCACTTGTATCGGCAATAGCACCACCACGCGCATTTCCACCATCTGCCGTTACAGAGTTATTTCTAAATTCGGAATTAGAAATTGTACCGATAGTTCCCGTATTTGAGATTGCTCCTCCGGTTGCATCAGCTCCATCAGTCGTAACATTGTTACCATCAAATACAACTCCATCTATGGTATTGATTGTTCCGCTATTTATAATGGCTTGATTTAAATTACTGACAGTCAAATTCTGAAAATTAACATTTGCCCCAGCACCCACATTAAAACCTGCGGCAGATGTTATCGGTGCACCATCACCGTCGACACCGACTGATATTGAGTGTGACCCGCCGTTGACTGAAAAATTTCCTGTTGTAATTTCCTGCAAATTTCCGGTTAGGGTAATATCAGCCGTCAAAGTCGCATCTGTTCCCGACTGCAGCATATTGTTTAATTCTGCTTCAGAACTGACATCTGCTGCAATAGCGGCATTGGCAAAACATGTCAATGCGACCAAAGAAACTCCGTTACACAATAGAGAATAGAATCTATACATTATGTTCCCCCAATCTATAAGTCTTAAATAATAGTTAATTCTAACATCTTTTTTTTAAATTACCACCAAAAAATCACGCACTTAGAAAAACAACGAAAAAAGGGCATGTACATGCCCTTTTTTATACATTGAACAAGAAATTGAGTAAATCTCCATCCTGTACAACATAATCTTTACCTTCCGAACGCATTTTTCCGGCTTCTTTACATCCCTGTTCACCACCGTACTTAATAAAATCATCATAAGCAATGGTTTCTGCCCTAATAAAGCCGCGTTCAAAATCGGAATGTATGATACCGGCGCATTGCGGAGCTTTTGAGCCTTTTATAAAAGTCCAAGCCCGCACTTCTTTCGGTCCGGCTGTAAAATAAGTTTCCAAACCGAGCAGTTTATAACCGGCTCTAATAATTTTAGCCAAACCGGTTTCCTTAAGCCCCAAACTTTCCAAAAATTCTTTCTGTTCAGCTTCACTTTCAAGTTGAGCAACTTCCGATTCTATTTCTGCCGAAATAACGACCGCCTGCGCATTTTCTTTGGCTGCCTTAGCAAAAACAGCTTGTGAAAATTTATTACCTTCAGCTGCAGACCCCTCATCCACATTGCAAACATATAAAACAGGCTTAGAAGTCAACAACTGTAACATTTTATACTCTTTTTGAGCATCTTTGTCATTTTCATTCGGAGCGGCATGACGTGCCGGTTTTCCGGCTTTAAGAGCCTCAATAATAGGTTCCATCACCGCCAATCTGGTTTTAGCCTCTTTTTCGCCGCCTCGTGCTTTTTTAACAGTTTGATCCAAACGTTTTTCCAAAGATTCCAAATCGGCAATCATCAGTTCGGTTTCTACGATTTCGGCATCACGAATAGGATCGACGCTTCCTTCAACATGGGTTATGTTGTCATCTTCAAAACAACGCAACACATGAATAATGGCATCAACTTCTCGAATATTGGCCAAAAATTGATTTCCCAAACCTTCGCCTCGAGAAGCACCTTTAACCAGACCGGCAATATCAACAAATTCAAGTTGTGTCGGCACAATATTTTTAGGATTGACAATTGCAGCCAACTTTTGCAATCGTTCATCGGGAATGGCCACTCTGCCGGTATTCGGTTCGATAGTGCAAAAAGGAAAATTAGCCGCCTGAGCAGCAATGGTTTGCGTCAGAGCATTAAATAAAGTTGACTTACCGACATTTGGCAACCCGACAATACCGCAATTAAATCCCATAAAAAAAACTCCTTAAATTTAAAACATGAAATTGCTTTGCTTATAGCTGAAAACAATTGATAATGCAACTTGTTTAAACAAAAAGATGCTACCGTTATTTAGCCATTTTCATACCGATTAAATTGGAATAAGTTGACATTCCCTTTTCAAGCAAGGTCGGAATACTTTCAAGAATAAAATTTTCGACCTTTTCGATAGCTTCTGCATCTGTTTTTGAAAATCCGCCCAAAACATAATTAACAACAGCTTCGCCACTGCCCTGCGGATGACCGACGCCGATCCGAATACGATTGTAATTTGGTGTAACGGCCGCATCAATAGACTTTAATCCATTGTGTCCGCCGGCACCTCCACCGATTTTGGCTTTCAATTTGCCGACCGGCAAATCCATATCATCATGAATAACCACAATATTCTGTGGCAAAATTTTATAAAAAGCAGCGGCTTTAACAACCGAATTTCCGGAAAGATTCATATAAGTTTGCGGTTTTAGTAAATAGACTTTTTCACTTCCTATTTTTCCTTCGGCAATCAAACCGTCAAATTTGTTGCGAAAAGGAGAAAAGCCATATTTATCCGCCAGAGCATCTGCCACCATAAACCCGACATTATGCCTTGTTTTGGCGTACTCTGTTCCCGGATTTCCCAAACCGACAATTAAAAACATTTTTTCATGTGTCCACAAAAAAGCCCGCTTTTATAGCGTCGGATAAAATCCAGTTTATAAAGCGGGCAAAATTAGTTTTACTTTCTCAAAAAGTCAACGTGAATTGGACGATCGCTGACCGGATGGAATTGAACATCTTGGCAAGTAACGGCGTATTTTTTACCATCTACGACAACTTCAATATCTGCATCATAGAAACCAACCATATCCAAAGCCTTTTCAAGTTCGACCGGATGCAAACTAATCATAACCGGTTCTTGCTTTCCACCATAAATGACGGCAGGAACGCGACCTTCGCGACGACATGCACGAGCTGCCCCCTTACCTGCTTTCTCACGCTTTTGAGCATTAAAAGTAATATCTACCATTTTTTTATCCTTTATATAAAATTAATAACCTCAATAAACCTCCAGGGGTGTTTATCAAGTGCTTTGGTTATTACACCTTTATTTTTGTTTTTTCAAGAAGTTTTTAGCTAAAAAATATCAATGTCCAATTTCAAACCATATAGATATTCAATAAATGAACCAGCCTAAAGTTTGAATACCTACTTATCTTAAAGCTAAAAAACTCCTCCATTTTAGATGTATTTCATTTTCCCCAAACAAGAATTTTCAAATTAATTTGAAAGTAACAAAAAGACACCAACCGGTACCCGAGAAAGGGATATAGATAAAAGGCGATTTTATATGCCGGTTCCAATACCTTACTTCAATACGGCATAAATTCTGGATTCATTTTCCAGTAAATCGTGAGCTCTAAATCATCTGCAAATCTCGCGGTTTGACCACGCTCATTGACGTAGAGCGGCATTGTTTAAAAATCTTGCCATTCAACCTCATTAAAACAGGAACAGTTTGGTATGGTATTAACATAGATATCCCCCAGTAAACTGGGGGTTCTATAACAGCTACAAACCTTACGGTTTGACCACGCTCGTTGGCGTGGAGCGGCGTTGTTCCAACACCTTGGCATGCAGCCCTGAGCAAACTCGGGGTTTTCTGTAAGGCACTAATAAAAAAAAGAGTGGTTTTGTGCAGACAAAACCACTTTTTTTGATTACAATTCTTACAACTAAATCAACATCGTATCCAAAAGCTCTTTGCAATAAGCTCTGAGTTCGGGATTTTCCATCAAAGATAATTTCAAATTTGCTTTTGCCAAATCGGCATTTGTTCCGCAGTCAAACCGCATAGCATCACACAGCACGCCGGTTAATTTCATTCCGCGCTCGGCAGCAAGACCTGCGGCATCAGCCAAATTAATTTCGCCATTTGTACCCTTCTTGACTTCCGGCAAAATATCCATAATTTCATTTGGTAAAATATATGGTCCCATACTTGCATAATTTGAAGGTACGTTTTCCAAAGAAGGTTTCTCTATTTTACCTTTAGCCCGAACGATTCGACCATCACGCACAGCACCGATTAAAGCGCCATAACGCACCATTTGCTCACGCGGAAATTCCATAATATTTTCAACCATTCCGCCTTCTGTTTCATAGACATCCAAAAGTTGACGCAAAATGCCTTTGCCGCCGTGTCTTGTGACATAAACATCATCCGGCCACATAACAACGAAATCTCTGTCTCCCACAATTTCTTTTGCCATCAGAACGGCATGTCCATTTCCTTTAGGTTCGCTTTGCCGAGCAAAATGGAAGTTCATTCCTTCCGGAATAATAGCTTTCACGGCCTTCAGCAAATCGAGCTTGCCTTTTTCCTGCAAATGTTCTTCCAACCACGGATTTGGCGAAAAGTAACTTTCAAACAAATGCTTGCAAGATTCGTCACTGTAAACAAAAACAATATCTTTTATGCCTATTTCGGCGCAAGCATTTACCGCATATTGAATAATCGGTATATTGTTAAGTGTCAAAAATCCTTTATGCAAAACTTTCGTTGCGGGCAGATTGCGCGTAGACAACCCTGCCACAGGGAGGATGCAAACCTCTGGTTTTCTATACATTAAAATCTCCAAATAATAAAATTACATCAATAGCGTCACTATAACACAAAAAAGTCTTTCGACAAGTTTTATCTGTTATTGTTGCACAACTATTCCGCTTTTTTTGCTTATATTGCTCACACCGGAATTTTCTTCATCATTTGAAAAATCGAGGACTTTTATCTGCTGTTTTTTAACCGCATCTTCGGCACGTCTGATTTCTTCCAAATCACGTCCCACAGTCACGGTCTTATTGCCGGCAGATATTTGACCGGTATTTTCTTGCATTTTTCGCTTAATTTCCTGTTGATGCAGCCAATCAGCATAAGCAGTTTCTTCTTTTTGAACTTTATCCTCAGTATAGCGTAGCATTTCCGCCGAGGTTTTTTTCATACTTTCAACTTCAGCTTCCGCTTTTTGTCTGGCTTTTGCGAAACGACCGTAAAACTCTTCCAGTTTCTTAACATCTTTCATATTCTGCATCGTAATATTATCTTTTGACGCATCGGAAGTTATTTGTTCAACAACCTTTGAATTTTGCTCTATTTGCGCCTGCCATTGAGCAATCATTTCATCACCTTTGATATAAAAATCGGTATTGATTGCGGCAAGACGCTTTTCAAAAGCCCCCATGGCATCGGTCGCGGCAACAGCTTCATTTTTAGCCTGTTTATTGGCATCCGAAATCAAACGATATTCGTGACTTATACGCAGTTTTACATCCTTAAGATGAACTCGCGCCATATCGTCTTCCACTTGCTGCAATAATTGCTCTACTTTCTTATTCTGCGAAGCAAGACCGGAAATGACTCCGTCATCTATATGGGCAATATTAGCTTTGGCATATATATTCTGCAAAGTTTTTGTAATTGAGGCAATTTTTTCTCCCATAGCCTGATATTGTTTTTTAATACTCTCATCAAAAGCTAAATGACTGAATTTTTCAAAATCAGGTCTAATCTTTTCATTAAGATTTTGTTCCAAACGATGGGCTTGTTGTTGTTGTTCATTCATCAAATTATTGTATTTCTCAATCAAAGCCTGTTCTTTAGCTTTAGCTTCGGCTTCAACCTTTGCCCAATAATTATCAAAAACGGATGTGGCTCTGCTGACGTCCGCACTTAAGATAGGAGAACTCAAAGAGCCTTCATAACTAAAGTCGAACCCGGGAACTTTTGCCTCATCAAACGTGACTTGGAAGAAAGAATTTTGCGTCCACTCATTCAGATTGCCTTCTGCCGAGAGATTTATACTCATATTTTCAGCATCAAACTCGGCATTTGGAATATTATATTTTCCCTTATTGAAAACAATATTTCCTTCAATCTTATCAAAATTTGTTTCCCCTTGAGCGAGAGCATCACGAACGATAACGGCAAAGCCGTCCGACACTTCGCGTTGTTGCAAATCTTCTTCTATTCTCGTAAAATCCCAACCTTTAACAGTTGCGTTTTGAATATCAAATTTAACATTTCCCGAAAAATCGGACAACAAACTTTCGACAGAAGCTGCCGAAGTATTAAAATCAATATTTGAATTAACCTGACCGGAAATCAATCCATAAATTGAGCCACTCAATATATTTTTATTCAACACATAATCCTTAATGTTAATTTTTCCATTAAGCAACGGAGTTTGCTGTATATTAAGTTCCACGTTACCGCTGATAACGCCTTTAGAGTTTTCACCGATAAAGTTATTAACCTTTAAAATTCCCTGATTGAGCAGAACCTTACCGGACGTCCTCTTTAGATTAAACGTATTAAAGGACAAGACATCGGCAGCAAAGCTCAGGTTAACATCCCAATTTCTTAACCAATCATAATTAATTTTAACTTGGCTGAGGCGTGGTTTAACCAAAAACGTTGCATCTTCGGCAGAATTTCTAAAGTTATTTTTCTCTTCTTGCTGATTAGGATTGTATAAAAACTTTTCAAACTCAAATCTATTAATTTGCAAATTTGATTTTAATTGATTCCTATTGTTTTTATATTGATAAAATGCATCACCGCTGAAATGATTAGCTCCGATATTGACATTCAACTTACTTAGCGAAACGACATTTCCGTTTGAATTGATATCGGCCGACATATTGAACAATCCAAGCGGATACTCGGGTTCATAATTAATCGAGAAGTTATTTAGCATTTTAACAAAATCAGGTGTTCTGACTTCTGTTTTTCCTTTAAGGATATACGTATTATTTTTGTAGGTGACTTCACCCAAATAAGCCAAGTTCACATCACCGAGACGGACAATAGATTTTGTTGCATACCTATCCATAGCACCCGTCACAACGCCCGAAGCCGAAAAGCCGTTAAATTCTTTGAGTTTCACCTTGTCTGACTTTATACCAAACTTATCGGCAAAAGCCGAAACATCTTTTATATCTGCTTTGTAACGAATATTTTTCACTTGAGGTGCGGCACCAAATCCGAAGACTTCGCCATTCAAATTAAAGTTTCCGGTTGCGACGCTCTGCACTCTTGCATCGGCAATTGTCATGTTAGCATTGCGTACCTTTGCTTCCATCTCAAAATTTTCAAATGGAATTTTTTCCCAAATTCCCGATTTTAAACCAACTCTATATTGTAAATCGATATCTTTCAAAAAAGATAATTGACCGAAACGATACAACAAGCGTTCACGCCAACCTTTTTGCTGCACATCATCGGGCAGTGGCTGCAAATAATTATCAAAATTTATAGTATCGGCATCGGCAATCAAAAACCATTTTGTCTGATTTGCTCTGACAATACCGAGTTTTCCATTAATCGTACTTTTATCCAGCAGCAAATCGAAAGGAGCTATTTTGATTGTATCGGTAGTTCCCTCTATTGTTGCCGAAACGGTTGCTTTTTTATAAGTTCCTTGAGCAATAGGCTTTATATTCCAATTTAACCAACTGCTAAACTTGGCAAAATCGCGCATACTGGCAACCAAATTAAAATTATACGTAAGTTTCTTTTCCATGCTAAAGATTTCACCGTTGAGTTTAGCAGAAGCATCTCCCGGCATTGTTGCGCTCAGATTTTGAATTTTGAGGACATTATTGATAAAATCAACGCTCAAATCGAGATCACGAATAACCTGACCGTTATAAGTTGTTTTAAGCGCTTTCAAATCTGCAATAACGTCAAAATCATATTCCGGTGTATAATTTTCTTGACGATCATATTTTTTGATAAAATCGCGAACCAGCATCACAACAGGTTTCAGTTCGAACTCCGTCATATTAAAGACGGCGTCAATTCGGCGTCGCTCCATACCGTTTTCCCCGATTTTTTGTTCCGTTCTCGGGATAAGGATATTTCCGGCACCGGCAGAACCGGCATATTTAATAACGATATTTCCCAGACTAATTTGGGATTTATCTGTTTTAAGTTCCATAGATACGGCGATAGGCTGTTCATAATCCTCAGAAAGTTTCATTCCTTTGAAATTACTGTTAAAGAAATTAATCGGATTCTTGGATTCAAAAATAAGATTACCGTTTATGGCATCGTTATTTAACAAAACGGTTCCGTCAAAACGAACATAACTTTCCGATTGAGGATGGCTTATAACGGCATTAACAGAAGTTGCAAAACTTTCCGAAAATTGTCCCAAAGAAATAGCAAATCCGCCTGGACTGTCATCTTTAACATAGCTGCCTTCGATACGGTACGGACCGAACAAATTTTGGGCAATAATTTCGGCATTCATATTTTCCAAAACGGCGTTAATATTATGGTCGGCATTAACGATATGCATTGTTGCTTTTTCGACAGTGACGCTATTTAAAGATATTTCGACATTATCAATCTGAATATTTTGCTGGTTACCGCCAGAAGACATCCAATTTAATTTTCCGTCGGAATAGGCTTCGACATATATATCAGGTTCGACCAAATTCATTCTTTCGACATGGAAATTTCCGCTGATAAGCGAACGAACGGAAAGAGTAGAAACCAAACTTTTAATATTTGCAAGCAACACTCTTTCACCGTTTGTGGTGCGATTGTATATATTTATATCGGATGCTTCAAGATAAGGCGATGGGAACAGACTAAAGCGTACGGGCCCGCTAAACACAACTTCTTTACCTGTTGCCTGAGAGAACTGCTGCGAAATTTTATCTTTATGGCGATTCCAATCAATATTATTCAAATAAACGGTAACCCCGCCAATAGCTGCCAAAATCAAGATAATAAACAACAGTAAAACTTTTTTCCACATAAGCCTATCCTTTTTCAAAATGCAAAAAGCAAAAATAATCTTTGCTAAAACCATATTCCTAGCATAATATACCTTATATTGATTAATAAAACGCTTAAGGTCAAGTCTGAACATGAAAAATTATCATCAACTTTTCATTTTTGCCCGAGAGGCACGCAACCACGCCCATGTTCCTTATTCAAAATTTAAGGTTGGTGCAGCCATAGAAGCCGACGACGGCAATATCTACGGCGGATGTAACGTCGAAAACATCTCTTATCCTTGCGGCACTTGTGCCGAGGCAGGTGCTATTGCAGCCATGGTCTGCGGCGGCGGCAAAAAAATAAAAAACATACTGATAACGACGGACGGCAATCCTCTAATAACCCCCTGCGGAGCTTGTTTGCAAAGAATACTGGAATTTTCGGATTCCGAAACGCGGATATTATTGGCAGATGATAAAGATATTAGGAAAATTTTATCCATACAGGAATTATTGCCCAACGCCTTCAAGGAATTTTGATATGATTAATACCAAACAATTGCAACAACTCATGGCCGGAAAAAAACCAACAGTCGGTCTTATTTTAGGATCCGGTCTCGGAATGATTGCCGACACAATTGACACACCCTTGGTGATTAACTATGCCGATATTGAGGGATTTCCACAAACAACCGTTGCCGGACATTCAGGGAAAATGATTGTCGGCAAAATCGGGAAAACCGAAGTTTTGTGTTTGCAGGGACGCTTTCATCTTTACGAAGGTCATCGCCCACAAACTATTGCTGAGGTCATTGCCGCTTTAAAAATATTAGGTATCAAACAACTCATTATTACAAATGCCGCCGGTTCGCTCAACCCGGCTTTTGCCCCCGGCAGCCTGATGATGATAAGCGATCACATTAATTTTTCCGGACAAAACCCGCTCATCGGCAAAAACAATGACCTTATCGGTCCTCGTTTTCCAGACATGAGCAACGCTTACAATCGCGATTTGCGCCGACATATGAACCAAATTGCCGAGCGTCTGCAGATTGATTTGCCGGAAGGAATATATCTGATGGTTTTGGGACCGAATTTTGAAACAGCTGCGGAGGTCAGGGCTTTTCGCACTTTGGGTGCCGACGCTGTCGGCATGTCCACTGTTCCCGAAGTTATTGCTGCTGTTCATGCCGGAATTGACGTCTTAGCCCTTTCCGCAATTACCAACTATGGTACGGGATTGCAGAGTACCCCGCTTTCTCATCAAGAAACAATTACGAATGCCGCCCGCGCCGCAGACAATCTAACGGCGCTTATCACAACTTATATTAAGGAGCTTTAAGATGAATGATAATGAGCTGGCCGCCCGCCTTATCGGTTGCTTGGATTTAACGTCTCTGAATCGAGATGATACAGAAGAAAAAATTGATTTATTATGCCAAAAGGCCTTAACCCCGTTCGGTCATGTCGCAGCCGTATGCGTATACCCGGAATGGGTCGCTTTTGCTCGGAAAAAACTTAAAAAAACACCGATTAAAATCGCAACGGTTGTTAACTTTCCGGAAGGAAGCAACGATTTCAAACAAATGAAAGAAGAAATTAAAAAAGGCTTAGGCGGCGGAGCCGATGAAATTGATGCTGTTTTCCCCTATCATGATTTTCTTGCCGGAAACATGGATACCTGCCGCCGCTTTTTAGAGATTGTCCAAAGAGAATGTGCAAAACACACATCAAAAATCATTCTTGAAACAGGAGAGTTAAAACATACCTCAACCATTGCCGCAGCAACATCTTTATGCTTGGAATACGATATTAATTTTATAAAGACCTCCACCGGCAAAACACCGGTATCTGCCACCATCGGTGCAGCCAACATCATTTTAGAAACGATTCGCGACAGTGGGAAAAACGTTGGTTTTAAGGCGAGCGGCGGAATAAGAGAATTTGAAGAGGCTCGAAAATATCTGATATTATCCGAAGTTATCTTAGGTGAAGGCTGGGCAACCCCGGAACATTTTCGTATCGGTGCCAGCTCACTGCTAAACAACCTCCTTTCCAAACTTAACGGAGAACAATAAATGCTACCACAAGAGATTATTCGTAAAAAACGCGACCATCAGTCTTGGTCAAAAGACGAAATTGAATTCTTTATAAAAGGAATTGCCAACGGAAATGTCGCCGATTGTCAAATAGGCGCTTTTACAATGGCCGCCTTTCTAAACGGAATGAATACAGAAGAAACATTCAACCTCACTTTATCTATGCGCGATTCGGGCGATGTGCTTCAATGGCAGGGATTTGACGCTCCGATTGTTGACAAACATTCTTCGGGAGGTGTCGGCGACAAAGTCAGTCTTATGTTAGCTCCAATGCTCGCCTCCTGCGGTGTTTATGTTCCGATGATTTCCGGTCGAGGTCTGGGGCATACCGGCGGCACTTTAGATAAATTTGACTCAATCCCCGGCTATAATACTCATCCTGATAACGATTTATTTCGCCAAACCGTTAAAAAAGTAGGTTGTGCCATTATCGGACAAACCGGCTCACTGGCACCGGCCGACAAAAAAATATACGCCGTTCGCGATGTCTGTGCCACGGTTGAATCCATTCCTTTGATAACAGCTTCGATTCTATCCAAAAAATTAGCCGCAGGATTAAACTATTTAATTATGGATTTAAAATTCGGCAACGGCGCTTTTATGGAAGATATTGAAAACGGTCGAGCTTTGGCTCAGTCCATTGTAAATGTGGCCAATCATTCCGGCACCAAGACCAAAGCCTTGCTGACGGATATGAATCAGGTTTTGGGCACCACTGCCGGCAATGCGGTAGAAGTTAAAGAAGCTGTCGATTATCTCAAAGGCATTGATATTAATCCACGCTTGCATCAGGTCACGATGTCACTTGCGGCAGAATTGCTGGTTATGACCGGACAATTTGCAGATACAAATGCGGCACAACAACAACTGCAACAAAATTTGGATTCGGGCAAGGCTTTGGAAATTTTTGCCCGCATGGTAACGGAATTAGGGGGACCTGCAGATTTTACGGAAAATCCCAATAACTATTTACCACAGGCAGCAATCGTTCGTCCCGTTTTTCCGTTATCCTCAGGCTATGTTGAAAGTATGCATACCCGCAATATCGGCTTAAGCATTATCGGCTTAAAAGGCGGACGCATCACTCCGGACCAAAAATTAGATTATGCAACGGGGTACACTCATTTTTGCCAGATTGGTGACTATGTTGATGAACAAACACCTCTGGCTCTTGTACACGCACAAAGTGAGGAAGATTATAATTTTGCCGCCGATGAATTACAAAGGAACATATGGACCGCTAATGAAAAACCGGAAATCAAACCAACAATAGCCGAGGTTATTAAATAAGATGTATGAAAATATGCTCAATTACTATCTTGCCCCTAATTTACCGCAGGAAAATCACGCTTTTTTCGGCAAAAACGGCGGTGTATCAAAAGGGATTTATGCCTCTCTGAATTTTAACCGCAAAAGCCAAGATGCTCCGGAAAATATTGAAAAAAATATAGAACTGGTCGGTAAATTTTATAACTTAAAAGCCGACAACGTCATGCGACCGGCACAGGCTCATACCGACAAAGCCGTTTATGTTGACAAAGCCACACGCTACCAAATAGAAGCCGACGGCGTTGTCACCGACGTTAAAGGAATTATATTGGGAATTACCACCGCCGACTGCATGCCCATTCTTCTGGCGGACACCAAACACGGCGTTATCGGCGCCGCACACGCAGGCTGGCGCGGTGCTTTAAGCGGCGTTGTTGAAAATACGATAAAAGTCATGATTGAGCATGGCGCAAAAGTTGAAGATATAGCCGTTGCCGCCGGACCTTGCCTACAAAGAGAATCTTTTGAGGTAAAAGCCGATATGCGCGATCTATTTTTGGCTCAAGACAAAGACAACAGTCAATTTTTTATTCCTAACGGCGACAAGACTTGGTTATGTGATTTAGAAGCCTATGTCTGGTACCGTCTGAATTTAATAGGCATAAAAAATACTTCTTTTTCGGGTGTAGATACTTATACCAACCCTGAATTATATTTCAGTTATCGCCGCAACTGTCATTTAGGTCTAATTTCTCAACCGAACGATTTTCCGATAGAACTCTCAACCATAAGGTTATAATGTCATGATAATGTACCGTCCTCTGCCCTTTTTCAATGAACGAAAACTTCCCATCAGCACTTTGGTTATTCACTCTATGGCTCACAATGCCGATGAAGGGATAAAGCAGCTGGAAGCCTTGCAACTAAGTGCACATTATGTCGTCGATTATGACGGCACAATATATCAATGCGTGAGTGAGGACAAACGTGCCTGGCATGCGGGCGTCAGCTATTGGCGGGGTGAGACAGATATTAATTCCTGCTCCATCGGAATTGAAGTTTGCCACCGTTCTCTGGGACAAAGTAAATTCAACAAGAAGCAAATTGCCTCATTGATAGAGCTCTGTCATGACATCATACGCCGCAGGCAAATTGCACCGACAATGATTGTCGGACATTCGGACATTGCCCCCGAACGCAAACCGGATCCGGGCAAAGATTTTCCGTGGAAAGAACTGGCCGCTGATAATATCGGGATTTGGTACGGCAGTCGTTTTTGCGCACAGGCCGATGCGGTTGAAATGCTATCGACCATAGGCTACAAAACGGATACCGAACAAGCCGTTCAAGCCTCTGCATACGCTTTTTGCCGCCATTTTTTACCCAAAAAGATTATTAAACTTCCGGTTAAAAAATTAGTTGATAATCCATATCCCGACGATTGCAAAAAATTGCTTTCCGACGGAGAATTTATGACTGCTTTACAAAACATATATTGTCAATACAGGATATACAGCAAAACCAATTGTTAACCAAACAAAAAAAACTTCCGAATAAAATTCGGAAGTTTTTTTAACTTGATAAGCCGCGTTATTCAAAAGAAGCCGACATCGGCTCATTCAAATCAATTTGCGGCAATACGCTGAACATGCTTTCGGATGATTTCGCGTAATAATCCTGTACGGGAAAACCATTCATCCGAACCACTCGTGTTTTTGGCAAGAAATCAGACGTCCAATAGCAACCGCCGCCGATGCCGCTATACCCAAATTCTTTGGCAATCGCATCAAATTTTTCAACATTTCTGTTCAAAAAGACGAGCTTTTTGTAGCTTGCTAAAGCGCCCTGCCTTCCGGCAAAACCGAATTGAAGACAATATTCCTCGGCCTGCACAAAACTTGTTTTAAGATAGTCTTTTTGCAACACGAAAATAGAATTACCGCACAAAATACCGAAAGGAATTCTGCCTTTGCGATATTTTTTGCATTTTGAGACCAAACCGTCGGTATAAACCACCGGCAAACTGAAATTGTCTTCTTTCAACGCATCGTGAATTCTAACCCGCCAATTATATTTCCATAGACAGGTGTTCATCAAAACATTACTCATAATAATCAGATTATATATAATTTAGCTAAAAGCATTTTTAACACAAAATTTGACAAAAAACAACATTAAAAAAATATTCCTTAGCAATAAAATTGTACCCCAAAAATATTTTCTGACGGATATTTTTTTGAAGTAGAATCTGACAAAAAGCAACTTTTTACTATATTATATAGATATTCCCCAGTAAACCGGGAGAATATAAATCAGCTATGAACCTTGCAGTTTGACCGCGCTCATCAGCATTGAGCTGTATTGTTCCGACACTTTGGCATTCGGCCCCGAGTAAACTCGGGGTTTTCTGTAAGTCATTAATAAAAATAAACCCGCTGAAAAGCGGGGTTTATTTTTATTCTTCAATCATCGGAAAGAGCGGATCACCCACTTTAATCTCATTACCGCAAGGCAAAGCACAAAGTGTGAAATCAGCTTTAAATGTTTCAGGTTCAACCCCCAAAGAAGCCAAAATCTTGCGTGCTGTCATCGGTGTTAAAGGATAAAGGGCAATACCGATTAAGCGCAAACATTCAAGAGTTGTATAAACAACAGCTTCAAAACGCTCACGTTTAGTCGGATCTTTAGCTAAGACCCAAGGCGTATTAGCAGCAAAATAAGCATTAACGGCATCTCCGGCTTTAACAATGCTTTCAGCCAGCTCGCTGACAGTTTCGAGAGACATATCCTGATGATAAATACGATCAAAACGTCCGCCGATTTCATTAATCAGAGCCTTATCATCAGCATTAAGAGCGGCAGATGAAGGGACTTTGCCATCCAAACTTTTCTGCACCATTTTCAAAACGCGCATTTGCAAATTACCGATATTGTTGGCAAGCATCTTGTATCCTTGCTTGAGCATCGGAATACTAATCTGAGAGTCTCCTCCCAAGGTCATATTATTAATCAAATAAAAACGCAAAGCATCAACACCGAGCAAATTAACGACTTCTACCGGATCGACCACATTACCTAAAGATTTGGACATTTTAACACCGCCCTCGCCAATCCAATAGCCGTGAATAAAATAGTGAGAAACGGGTTTAATTCCCAAAGCATGAAGCATAATCGGCCAATAGATGCAGTGAGGCTTCAAAATATCTTTGGCAATGAGGTGGTTTGAATTTGCCCAAATAGCTTCAAAATCAGGGTTATGTCCGTAATTTAGGCTTGAAATATAGTTTACCAAAGCATCAAACCAAATATATGTAACATAATTTTTATCAAACGGCAACTCGACGCCGAGCCAAACACGGCTTTTTGGGCGAGAAATACACAAATCATCCAAAGGTTCTTTAAGCATACCCAAAACTTCATTTGCATATTTGGCCGGTTGTATCCAATCGGGATGCGTTTTTATATAATCAATCAACCATTGACGATAGGGTTCCAAACGGAAGAAATAGTTTTCCTCGCTGATGGCTTTCGGAGCCACTTTATGGTCGGGACAACAACCGTTTTCATCTAAATCTGTTTTCTTTTTAAACTGTTCGCAACCTTCACAATAAAGTCCCTCATAAGACTTTTTGACAATCAGTCCTTTATCGTAGATGGTTTGTAAAATTTCTTGCACAATTTTTTTATGTTCGGGACGAGAAGTTCGAACGAAATAGTCGAAATCAATTCCCAATTTTATGAACAAATTGCGGAAATTATCACTCTGACGCGTCAAAAATGTATCGGCATCCAAACCGCTTGCTTCAATACTATGTTGGTTTTTCTGGCCGTGTTCATCGGTGCCGGTGGTATAATATACGTTGTTTCCCCGCATCTGCTCAAATTTTTTCATCACATCACCCAAAATGGAAGTATAGGCATGTCCGATATGCGGCAGCCCATTTAAGTAATAAATCGGGGTAGTAATATATTTTTGCATCAGCACATCTCCATTAAATAAAAAACAAAATCTTTGCGGAGAGTATAACAACTCCGCTACAAAATCAACGCTTTTTTAAGATTGTTACGCCAAATTTCAAAAAAACACTTTATTTTTAGAAAAGAGTATGTTATATAGGGATTATTCTTTCGCTAAATATCTTGAAAGTGGGGCCAAAAGCCCCGCTTTTTTGTTAATACAAAGGAGATTACATGCAAAAAAGACATCCGTTGCAAGATATGCTCGAACCCACCATTAACAAAATGGGTTATGACGTTGTTCGTATTATTACCATCGGCAATGTCAATCCGACCTTGCAAATCATGATTGAACGTAAAGACAGAAAAAATATCATTGTTGATGATTGTGCTGAAGTCAGTCGTGCCATTTCAGCAATATTAGATGAACAAGATCCGATATCGGGACGTTATAATCTTGAAGTTAGCTCACCCGGACTTGATCGTCCGTTAACCGCTTTGGAAAATTTTGTTCGTTTCAGCGGTTATGAAGCAAAAATAGAAACAGATACCGAAATTGAAAAGCGTAAACGCTTCAAAGGACGTATTCTCAATGTTGACAAAGATAATAACATTATTGTGTCTATGGACGGACAAGAATACAACATACCCTATGACGCCGTTTCCAAAGCCAAACTTTTGTTGACGGATGAATTGCTGGCGCTTGCCGCTGCCGAAGCCGAAAACGAAGACGAAATAGAATTGGATGACACACAAGAAATCCGACCAGAAATTGAAGAAAAGTAATTTTAACCTAAATTATAAAGAGGAAAAAATGCCAAATATCGAAAATATGCCCAGACCCGAAATTATCTTGGTTGCAGATACCGTTGCCAGAGAAAAAAATATTGATAAAGAAGATGTTTTCGTTGCCATGGAAGTTGCTATTCAAAAGGCAGCTCGTTCTCGCTATGGATTTGAACATGATATTCGCGCTCACATTGACCGCAAAACCGGCGCCATCACCTTGGAACGCTACCGTGAAGTTGTTGACGAAGTTGTCAACGAAGTTACCCAATTAACGGTTGAAGAAGCTCAGGCTTTTAAGCCCGGTGCCGTTGTCGGAGACTATATTATAGACACCCTTCCGCCGATTGATTTTGGTCGTGTTGCCGCACAAACCGCCAAACAGGTTATCGTCCAAAAAGTTCGTGATGCCGAGCGCAATCGTCAATACGAAGAATACAAAGAGAAACTTGGAACGATTGTCAACGGAACAGTTAAAAGAATTGAATTTGGCAATGTTATCCTCGACATTGGCAAAACCGAAGCTGTTTTGCGCCGTGACGAAATTATTCCACGGGAAAAATTCAAAAACGGCGACCGCGTCCGCGCCTATGTCTTGGACGTTCGCCGCGAAACTAAAGGTCCGCAAATTTTCTTGTCCCGCACCTGCCCTGAATTTTTAGCAGCTCTGTTCACACAAGAAGTTCCGGAAATATATGACGGTATTGTTAAAATCATGGGCGTATCGCGTGACCCCGGTTCAAAAGCAAAATTAGCCGTAAAAGCCGAAGACGTAACCGTTGATCCGGTCGGTGCCTGCGTCGGATTAAGAGGTATCCGCGTTCAAGCCGTCGTAACAGAATTACAAGGCGAAAAGATTGATATTATTCCTTATTCCGAGGACCGTGCGCAATACATTGTCAGCGCTTTGGCTCCGGCAGAAGTAACCAAAGTTGTTTTGGATGAGGAAAATAACCGTATTGAAGCCGTTGTTCCGCAAGAACAATTCTCAATTGCCATCGGACGCCGCGGTCAAAACGTTAAATTGGCTTCGCAATTGCTCAACTGCGACATTGATGTCTTGACGGAAGAGCAGGAAGCCGAACGTCGTTCCAACGAAAATAAAGTTCGTTCGCAACGCTTTATGGAAGCCCTAGACGTAGATGAAATGATTGCTCACCTGCTGATTGCCGAAGGCTTTTCTACGGTTGATGAAGTAGCCATGGTTCCTCTTTCGGAATTATCGGAAATTGAAGGTTTTGACGAGGATATCGCCACCGAATTACAAAAACGCGCCCAGGAATATATAGCTAAGCGCAACGCCGAATTTGCCAAAAAAAGTAAGACACTCGGCATAGACGATACCATTAAAACAGTTACCGGACTTGATCAAGATATGATACTCGTTTTGGCCGAAAAAGGTATTAAGACATTGGACGATTTAGCCGATCTGGCTGCCGATGAATTAATTGAAATGCTGGGAGAAAATACGTTGTCAGAAACAGAAGCCAACAAAATAATTATGGCAGCAAGACAACATTGGTTTGAAAATGAAGGACAAGAAGGTAAGGATGAAGGAAAATAATCCAAATCGTACTTGTCTGGTTACGGGGAAAGAGCAAAACAAAGAAAATCTTCTTCGTTTTACTCTGACCCCCGACCGAGAAATTATTCCCGATTTCAAGAAGAAATTGGGAGGGAAAGGTTTTTATATCAGCAACTCGCGCTTAATTTTAGAACAAGCTATTTCTAAAAATGTCTTCAAAAAATTGGGAAAAAACATAAAAATTGCCCCAAATTTAGTTGATATCGTTGAAAATATCTTGAAAAATCGGGCACTTGACGCTATAAATCTGGCAAAGAAAGCGGGCGTATTAATCACGGGTTATGAAAAGGTCCGCGAAAATCTGCAAAAAAATAAAGTTGCCTTCATTATAGAAGCAACAGATGCGGGTAGCGACGGTACCGCAAAAATAAGAGCCGCCGCTAAGGATACAGAGATTTTGACATTGTTTACAATTGAGGAGTTAGACAAGGCACTAAACAAAATTAATACAGTTCATGCCGCAGTGCTGAAAAGCGAGATGGCAAATATGGTTTATAACCAACTCAAGAAATGGCAAAATTTCAATTCTTAAAACACATTAGTAGAATGGAGAACAGATTAGTATGACAGATGATAATGCAAAATCAAAATTAACATTATCGGGAAAAAAGACCCTCACCCTAAAAAATGTCGGTGAAGGAAAATCTTCGGCTGCCGGTAAAAAGGTAGTACAGGTAGAAGTGCGCAAAAAAAGAGTAATCAATGGTCAGACCTCCGCTAAGGAAGTAAAAATTGACGAAGCTACCGCGGCAAAATTAAAACTCATTGCCGAAGCCAAAGAACATGAAGCTCGCCGGCAACAGGAAGAAGCAGAAAAAGAAGCCCTGAGACAAAAACAAAAAGCAGAAGAAGATGCTCGCCAACGGGAACAAGCCGAAGCAGACGAACAAAAACGCCGAGAAGAAGAAGCCTTACGTCTTCAAGCCGAAAAAGAAGCTGCACAAAAGGCTAAGAAGCAAGAACAAGAAAAACGCGTAACAGAAAAAAACGAAGAAGAAAAATCGTTTAAAACCAAAGAAAAAGAACGTCACAACAAAAACTATGATGATGATGACGACGATGATGATGAAGACAATTCCCATTTCAAGAAAAATCGCCCCTCATTTTCCGAAAAAGGTAAAAGCAAAGAAGAAGTTTTTGAACAAGAACGCAAAAAAATAACCAAACGCAGTTTTGAACCCCAACGCCGAAATACAAAAGTCAATATTCATACTTTCGGCGGAGAAGATGACGATGACGATGATTATGGTTTTGGTGCCCCGCGCAGAAGATTTAAAAAGAAACAGCCCAAACAGGCTCCCGTAGTCACGCAACCACAAGAAAAAATTGTTAAAGAAGTTATCATTCCTGAAGTTATTACGGTACAAGAATTAGCCAACCGTATGGCCGAAAAGAGTGCCGAAGTCATTAAGAAATTAATGTCTTTGGGCGTCATGGCAACCATTAACCAACCCATTGATGCCGATACGGCTCAAATTGTTGTTGAAGAAATGGGACACAAATGGAAACGTGTTGCCGACAGCGACGTCGAAATGATTTTGAAAGACGATGAAAGCAAACCCGAAAACATGCAGCCGCGAGCACCTGTCGTTACGGTTATGGGACACGTTGACCATGGTAAAACTTCTTTACTTGATGCTCTGAGAGAAACAAACGTTGCCGCTAAAGAAGCCGGCGGCATTACCCAACATATCGGTGCATATCAAATTACTTTACACAACGGTCAAAAAATCACGTTTATTGATACTCCGGGACACGAAGCCTTTTCAGAAATGCGTGCTCGTGGTGCCAAAGTAACCGATATCGTTGTTTTGGTTGTTGCCGCCAATGACGGCATCATGCCGCAAACGGTTGAAGCTATTCGCCACGCTCAGGCGGCAGAAGTTCCGATTGTGGTTGCCATTAACAAAATCGACCTGCCTGGTGCAGATCCGATGAAAGTAAAAACAGCATTACTGCAACACGGAATTGCCGTTGAAGAAATGGGCGGAGAATGTCTGTGTGCGGAAGTTTCAGCCAAAAAACGCATCAACATTGATAAATTGGTAGAAGCCATCCTGTTACAGGCCGAAATTTTGGATTTGAAAGCCGATCCGACATGCAAAGCAGGCGGCACGGTAATTGAAGCCAAAATGGAAAAAGGACGCGGTTCGGTTGCAACTCTGCTCGTTCAAAAAGGCACCTTAAGGGTCGGTGATATTATTATTGCCGGTAAAGAATGGGGACATGTCCGTGCCATGTTTAATGAAAACGGACATAAAGTTTTTGAAGCAGCTCCTGCAACTCCAGTTGAAGTTATCGGTTTGCAAGGCACTCCTGCAGCAGGTGATAACTTTAATGTTGTCGAAAGCGAGTCCCAAGCCAAAGAAATTACCAATTACCGTATTCAAAAAGAACGCGATGCCAAACTGGTTAAGAGCGCAAAATCAGCTATGGAACAAATGCTTGATAAGATTAAATCCGGCGAATCCAAGCACTTACCGGTTATCATCAAAGCTGACGTTCAAGGTTCGATTGAAGCCATTGAGGCAACCTTAAACAAATTATCAAACGATGAAGTCAGTGTTCAGGTGTTGCATTCGGCCGTCGGACCGATTTCGGAATCAGATATTACCTTGGCCAAGGCTTCAAATGCTTTGATTATCGGCTTTAACGTCCGCGCCATTCCGCAAGCCCGTGATATGGCTCGCCGTGATGGTGTAGATATTCGTTATTATTCAATTATATATGATGTTGCCGATGACGTTAAGAAAGGTTTGGAAGGCTTGCTCTCCCCCGAATTACGTGAAAAATTGCTCGGTTATGCCGAAATTCGTAACGTATTTAACATTACCGGTGTCGGTAAAGTTGCCGGTTGTATGGTTACCGAAGGTTTGGTCAAACGCGGTACCAAAGTTCGCCTTTTGCGTGATAACGTTGTTATTCACGACGGTAATCTTGGACAACTCAAACGCTTCAAGGACGACGTTAAAGAAGTTAAAGAAGGCTATGAATGCGGTATGAGTTTTGAAAACTATAATGACATTCAAGTCGGCGATGTCATCGAATGTTATGAAATCGAAACCATTGCCGCCAAACTGGCATAAAACAACAAAACAATTCTAAAACCGGAAATCCGCAATAAACGGATTTTCGGTTTTACGTAAATCAGAAGAGGAAAATATGGCTGTAAAAGAACAATCACAACGTCAACTCAGAGTTGGTCAGGAAATCAAAAAAATTATTGCCGGAGAAATTAATCAAGGTCGAGTTCGTAATTTAGAAGACATAGAAACATTGGTAACGATTATGGAAGCCCAAGTTTCTCCCGACCTGAAATACGCCGACGTTTACTTCATCACTTCCAATAAAGAAACCGACGAACAAGTTTTAGAAGGACTTCAGTTGGCAGCAAATCATTTCCGTAAAATCGTTGCCGCAAAAACATCTCTTCGTTTTGTACCGGAGATTAGATTTCACATAGACAATAGCTTTGCCGAAGTTGATAAAATTGAAAAATTGCTTCACGATCCGAAAGTCTCAAAAGATTTGGCATCAAAATAAGGCTTGTTTTTATGAAACACAAAAAAGGAGATGCCGTCAACGGTTGGCTGGTTATTGACAAACCCGAGGGTATGAATTCCACCGCGGTTGTTAATCTAACGCGACGTTTGCTTAATGCCCAAAAGAACGGACACATCGGCACTCTCGACCCTTTTGCCTCAGGAATTTTACCGATAGCCTTTGGCGAAACCACCAAGTTAATAGATTTTTTGGACGATGAAACCAAAGAGTATGAATTTACGGTTGAGTGGGGAACGGCCACCGACAGTGCCGACAGTGACGGTGCGATTACGGCAACTTCTGACTATATCCCGAGTGAAGAAGAAATAAAAAAAATCATTCCTCAGTTTGTAGGTGAAATTACTCAAGTTCCGCCGGCTTTTTGCGCCGTTAAAATTAATGGTAAAAGGGCTTACGATTTAGCGCGAAAAGGTCAAGTGGTAACGATTCCCGAAAGAAAGGTCAATATTTACAAATTAGATTTTTGCAACACTCTTTCCGAAAACAAAACTTCCTTTAAGCTGTGCTGTTCCAAAGGAACATATGTTCGCAGTCTAGGTCGTGATATGGCCGAGAAACTGGGAACAGTCGGACATCTGGTACGTCTCCGCCGAACTCGCTCGGGCATATTCGACCAAAGCTCGAAAATTTTACTGGAAAATTTGCAAAATATGTTGTATGTTGACGAACGAAGAAAATTTTTGCTTCCGTCAGAAACCTCTCTGCGCGACATCGCGGTTATGGCTGTTTCGGAAGCTGATGCCGCTAAACTCAAACAAGGACAGGCACTATCCCCGAAAATACGCGAAAATATTTTTTCCGTAGGAGATATTGTCGCCGCTACTTGCAAGGGGAAATTAACGGCAATGGTACGGATTGAAGAAAGCAGACTTTCTCCGATTCGCGTGTTTAATATTTGAAAAAAGGAAACATAAGATGTCGATTTCTAAAGAAAAAATCAGTGAATTGGCTCAAACATACGGTCTTAAAGAAGGCGATACCGGTTCTCCGGAAGTTCAAATTGCGATTTGGACAACTCGTATCAATAACCTGATTGAGCACTTCAATGTTCACCACAAAGATCTTCACTCTCGTTTGGGTTTGATGAAGATGGTCAGCAAACGCCGCCACCTCCTCGACTACCTGAAGAAAAAAGACGAGAACAGATATCAGGAAATCATTAAAAAACTTAATATTCGTCGTTAAGTTTTGCCAAGTATTGCGGGACAAAAACGGTTCCCGCAATACTTTTATAAAATCCTGCTTTGATTTTCGGCAGGTGATGTTTAAAGATGTAAAGATGTAAAAGAAAGGTAAGATAATATGAATAATTTGAAAGTATCCACCCGCGAACTTGAATGGGGCGGACGCAAGCTGGTTCTTGAAACCGGCAAAGTTGCCAAACAGGCAACTGGAGCTGTTGTTGTTACATATGGCGAAACCAAAGTACTGGCCACCGTTTGTGCAGCTAAAGAAGTAAAAGCCGATCAAGACTTTTTCCCGTTAACCGTAAATTATCAGGAAAAATATTACGCTACCGGTAAAATACCGGGAGGTTTTGTAAAAAGAGAAGGCAAACCATCAGAACACGAAGTATTGGTTTCACGCCTGATAGATCGCCCGATTCGTCCTTTGTTTCCCGATGCTTTCAAAAACGAAGTTCAAATTATCTGCACTGTTTTATGCCATGATCAAAAAAACAACGCAGATGTTGTTTCAATGATAGCAGCTTCGGCAGCTTTGGCCGTTTCTGGAATTCCGTTTATGGGTCCTATCGGCGCAGCCAAAGTCGGTTATAAAGATGGTCATTTTATTTTGAATCCGACCATTGAAGAACAAAAAACTTCTGAATTGGAATTGACCGTTGCCGGTACCAAGGAAGGCGTATTGATGGTAGAATCCGAAGCCAATGAACTTTCGGAAGAAACAATGCTTAATGCCGTTATGTTCGGATTTGACAGCTTTCAGCCGGTAATTGATATGATTATTGATTTAGCCAAAGAAGCCGGCAAAGAAGCATGGGAAGTTCCCAGCTTTCCGAAAGAATTTGACGAAATGTACGAACGCATTGCCAAAGAATTTCGCCCGCGCTACGAAGAGGCTTTTTGTGAAACGGACAAGCTCAAACGCGGTACCTTGGTCGGACAACTTGATGAAGAAGTTAAAGCCACTCTTGATCCTGAGAATGAAATTGAAAATACATATCTGCTTGATGTCCTTGAGAAATTAAAACACGTTGTTGTTAGAGAAAAAGTTTTAAATACGGGCAGACGTATTGACGGTCGTGACACCAAAACTGTTCGTCCGATTTGGTGTGAAATCGATGTGTTGCCTACGGCACACGGCTCAGCTATCTTTACCCGCGGCGAAACTCAAGCCTTGGTTGTTACCACTTTGGGTACCGGAGAAGATGCACAAGTTGTTGACGGTCTGATGAATGAATATAAAGAAGACTTTATGCTCAACTATAACTTCCCGCCGTTCTCAGTCGGAGAATGCGGTCGTTTAGGCAGCCCCGGACGTCGTGAAATCGGTCACGGCAAATTGGCATGGCGCGCCATCCACCCGATGATGCCTAAAGATAAGGATGCTTTTCCCTACACCGTTCGCGTTGTTTCCGAAATTTTGGAATCTAACGGCTCTTCTTCGATGGCCACTGTTTGCGGTTCTACTCTGTCTTTGATGGCTGCAGGCGTCCCGATGACAAAACCGGTTGCCGGTATTGCGATGGGCTTAATTAAAGAAGATGACGGTCGTGTCGCTATTTTAACCGATATCTTGGGCGATGAAGATCACTTGGGTGATATGGACTTTAAGGTTGCCGGTACCAAAGACGGCGTTACCGCTTTGCAAATGGATATTAAAATCACTTCCATTACCAAAGAAATTATGAAAAACGCCTTAGCTCAGGCGCACGAAGGACGTATCCACATTTTGGGCGAAATGGCAAAAGCCATTGCCGCTCCGCGTGACCATGTTGCTGAAACGGCACCGCGCATTATTGCCATGAAAATTCCGGTTGATAAAATCCGTGAAGTTATCGGTTCGGGTGGCAAAGTCATTCGTGAAATCACCGAAAAAACGAACTCAAAAATCGACATTAGCGAAGACGGCGTTATCCACATTGCTACCGTTAACCAAACTGATGGTCAGGCTGCATACGACTGGATTATGGGCATAGTTGCCGAACCTGAAGAAGGAAAAATTTATAAAGGTGTTATTACAAAAATTATGGATTTTGGCGCCTTCGTAAGATTTGTCGGCACTACCGAAGGATTGGTTCACATATCCGAAGTTAAGAACGAAAGAATTGCCTCTGTTTCAGACTTCTACAAAGAAGGCGACAGTATTTGGGTTAAATGCTTAGGCATGGACAATCGAGGCAAATTCAAACTTTCGGCTAAGAGAGTCAATCAAGAAACAGGTGAAGACTTAGAAAAAAAATAGTCTTATAATTTCAATAAAAACCGCCTCTAAAGAGGCGGTTTTTATTTTTTCAAAAGCATTCAGACTAAAACAAAGAGTATGACGGAAGCGGTTTTTATTTTTTCAAAAGCATTCAGACTAAAACAAAGAGTATGACGGAAACTGCTATCAAAAGATAGCACAGCGGCCGCCAGTAAATCGTATTTTTATAAGAAATCAAAAAAACATCCAACCCGCCGAGAAAAACATAAATAAAAATATCCCAAGGAAACCAACTTGCCAAAGGCAAATTTCCAAGCAATCTAAGCGCTGCAAGCGTAAACAACACTGCCGAAACAGCTCCCAATAACGGTAATTTTTCCCAACTCATTAAACCATCCCATAAAAGACTTTATCATCAATTTATATTAAGTTTACAATTAAATTTCAATGTAGTTTAACCAGCGAATGGTGTTTTGTATTCAAATTATAACAATGAAATTGCAAGTATTATTTAGATATAAAAAAAGCCGCCTCTCCGAAGAAAGGCAGCCTAACTTTTAAAGAAACAGTATCGGCACCAAAATACCGACAGCAATGGCAACGGCCACCATAATGGCAACCATATTCATTGCTTTTGCTTTTCCTTTTTCTTTTGCTTTTAACTCTTCTTCCGAAGATGCAATTAAATCACCTTCAACGAAGACAACATCGCCTTCGGATAAAGAATTATTATCCGGATAACATTCAACTTCTGTACCATCCTCAAAGTTGATTACATTTTTACTTTTCCGCTGAATTTATTTTTAGGCTTGCAATCACGAACCAGAAGTTATAGGCTAAGCCCATTAAGTTGTTTAACCCAATTTAATTATGAGGATTAATATTATGAGTTTATTAAAAAAATGCAGTTGGCTCGCTCCGGCAGTCACGCTGTTTTTGTGTCTGTTTGCTAAAGCAAGTTTTGCTTCGGAAATAGACTTAAAAATTCCGATGTTAGATGTTGAATATCAATTCGGAAATTTTGTTATTACCGGTTCGCAAATCTTGGGCTATGGTCTGATTATCTGCGCCCTTGGAATGTTATTCGGTTTTTATGAATTTTGCAAAATCAAAAAGATGCCCGCTCACAAATCAATGCTGAACATGGCATCTTTAATTTATGAAACATGCAAAACCTACATGAAACAACAAGCGGTACTGTTGGTTATTTTGGAAGCCTTTATCGCCGTTTGTATTTTCTACTATTTCTTTTTCTTAAATCAAACCCCGTTACCGATGGTCTTAAATATTTTACTTTGGTCGGTCTTGGGTATTTTAGGCTCTTTCTCGGTTGCATGGTTTGGTATGCGTATCAATACTTATGCCAACGCACGTACGGCTTTTGCCTCACTCGAAGGTAAGGCTTTTCCGGTCATGAGCTTGCCGCTTCGCTCAGGAATGTCTATCGGTGTTTTGTTGATTTGCGTTGAACTGATTATGATGATTATCATCTTGCTGTTTATCCCCAGAGCCAATGCCGGTGCTTGTTTTATCGGTTTTGCCATCGGAGAATCTTTAGGCGCTTCAGCTTTGCGTATCTGCGGCGGTATTTTTACCAAAATTGCCGATATCGGAGCCGATTTAATGAAAATCATTTTCAAAATTGATGAAGACGATGCCAGAAATCCCGGAGTAATTGCCGACTGTACCGGTGACAATGCCGGCGATTCGGTCGGCCCGACTGCCGATGGTTTTGAAACCTACGGCGTAACCGGTGTTGCCCTTATCAGTTTTATCGTTTTGGCTGCCGGAATGTTCTATACCGACAACGGCGAATTAGCTTTAATGTCCGATGGTATTGACATTCAAGCACGATTGATTGTATGGATTTTTACAATGCGTTTGCTGATGGTCGCAACTTCGGTCATTTCTTATATGCTTAACAACTGGTTTTCCAAACTGCGTTTTGGCAACAAACAAGATTTTGATTTTGAAGCTCCCCTAACTTCTTTGGTTTGGATTTCTTCAATTTTATCAATTGCTGCAACCTTTGGAATTTCTTATGTTATGATTGGCTCCATGGGAGAAGATTTGTGGTGGAAACTTTCCGTAATCATCAGTTGCGGTACATTATCTGCCGCTCTTATTCCTGAGTTTACCAAAATTTTCACATCTTCAAAATCCAAACATGTTCAGGAAATTGTTGATGCCAGCCGCGAAGCCGGAGCATCGCTCAACATTATCTCCGGCATTGTCGCCGGCAACTTCTCCGCTTTTTGGAAAGGTTTGGTTATCGTCGGTCTAATGTCCGTTGCCTACTTTGCTTCCTTAAACGGACTTGATGCTTACATGGTTTATCCGAGCGTATTTGCATTTGGCTTGGTTGCCTTCGGAATGCTCGGAATGGGTCCTGTAACCATTGCCGTAGACAGTTACGGTCCGGTTACGGATAACGCCCAGTCTGTTTTTGAACTCTCGCAAATTGAACAAATCAAAGGCATTAACAAAGAAATTGAAAAAGATTATGGTTTCAAACCAAACTTTGAAACCGGTAAAGAATTGCTTGAAAAGAACGATTCGGCAGGTAATACCTTCAAAGCCACCGCAAAACCGGTACTTATCGGAACTGCCGTTATCGGTGCAACAACAATGATTTTTTCAATCATTCTACTTCTTCATCTTGAACTTAACTTGATGAACCCGTTAGTCCTATTTGGCCTGCTTTTGGGCGGCGCGGTCATTTACTGGTTTTCCGGAGCTTCCATGCAAGCCGTATCAACCGGTGCCTACCGTGCAGTCGCCTATATCAAAAAACACATCAATCTCGATACGAAAAAAGCAGCTTCAATAGAAGATTCGAAAAAAGTTGTCAGAATTTGCACGATTTATGCCCAAAAAGGTATGTTTAATATCTTTATGGTCATCTTCTGCTTCACAATTGCTTTTGCTTGCTTCAATCCCGAATTGTTTGCAAGCTATTTGATTTCCATTGCTATCTTTGGTCTATTCCAAGCTCTCTACATGGCCAACGCCGGCGGGGCTTGGGATAATGCTAAAAAAGTAGTTGAAGTCGACTTAAAAGAAAAAGGAACAGCTTTGCATGCCGCCGCCGTTGTCGGTGATACCGTGGGCGACCCATACAAAGATACATCTTCTGTTGCCCTCAATCCGATTATTAAATTTACAACATTATTCGGATTATTGGCCGTAGAAATGGCTGTTGCCGCGCCGCGTTGCCTGTCTTTAGGCTTTGGCGTCACCTTCTTCTTAATCGGACTTGTTTTCGTATGGCGCTCATTCTACCGTATGAGAATTAGTTCTGAAAAATAAACCTTAAACAGGTATATGTCATAAAAATCCTCAAAATTGCTCACAATTTTGAGGATTTTATTGCATATTCGGAATATATCTTATAGTATCGGCTAAAATGAAAAAATTAAATATTTACATTTGCCGCCAGATAGTTGTCGGTTTTTTGCTGGTCACCTTTTCGTTAATGTCGATTTTGTGGCTTACTCAGTCATTGCGTTTTGTAGAAATGGTCACCAACAAAGGTCTGCCTCTCAGCCTATTCGTAAAAATGACATCTTGCCTCATGCCGCGATTGTTCTCACTTCTTTCCCCAATCTCTATTTTTGTGGCTGTCTTGTTTGTATACAACCGTATGCTTTCGGACAGAGAACTCGTTGTTATGCAATCAGCCGGCATCAGTCCCTGGCAAAACAGTAAACCGGCCGTATACATTGGATTGCTCTTGTCTGTTTTTGGCCTCTATATAAATAATTTTGCTATTCCCAATGCCGAAAAAGCCTTTAATGAGCTGGAATGGCAAGTTAAAAATGACGTCTCTCATCTGATGTTCAGAGAAGGCGAATTTACAACCCTGCAAAATGGTTTGACCGTCTTTATCACCTCACACGAAAAAGATGGTTCGGTCAAAGGGATACTAATCAACGACGAACGAGATCCTCAAAAGAAAGTAACAGTCTCGGCCGAATACGGAATTATTTTATACACCGAGAAAGGTCCCAGATTAATTATGATTAACGGCGTCAGACACGAAATAGACAATAAAAGCGGACGTTTTAGTTCTCTTTCGTTTGACCGCAATTCAATAGATTTTGGCGCGCAATCTTCCGGCAAGAAAAAAGATGATTCGGCTCGCTCCAAAACGCTTTCGGAATTATTTAATGCCAAATCCAATCCGACATTGACCGAACAAGAAGCAAATCGCTATATTTTAGAGGGACATCGCCGACTAATCAGCCCATTTTTTAATCTTGTCATGGCGCTGCTGGGTTGTACCGGCTTACTGATTGGTAACTTTAATCGCCGCGGACAAACAAAAATCATCTCATGCTCCATAAGCTGCATGGTTCTAATCGAAGCTCTGGATTTAGCTTTCGGCAATCTATGCGGAAAGAGCCTGTATTTTCTTATTCTGGTCTATCTTAATATGATATTACCTTTTGTTATCTGTATTTATCTGTTATTTTTCTATAATCCGGCTTGGTTTGTCCGTCATAAAAATCGGAGCATACAATAAATGTCCAAAATTACCTCCAGACATATTCTGCTTTGCACCTTTTTGAGCACAATTCTTATGATGCCATTATGGTCCTTTGCCAAAAGTAGTGATAAGGACATAACGCCTAAAACAGCGGTGCATTTTAGTGCAGACCAAGTCGAAGAAAATTCGGAAACAAAAGTCGTAACCGCCACAGGCAACGTTAACATAGAAAGAGAAGGCACGGTTTTAACGACTGACAAATTGGTCTATGACAGAAAAAACGATATTATTACCGCTGAAGGAAATATCAAAATCACCCAACCCGATGGCACAACTATGTGGGCACAAAGCGCACAATTAGAAGATAAAATGTCCAAAGGCACGATTCGCGAAGTTAAAATGTTGCTTTCCGACGAAAGCCGCCTCGCAGCAAACAGAATTAAACAAAGCGAAAATAAAAACAAATATTTCTTCTACGGTGTTTATTCTCCTTGCGATATTTGCGAAGCAAATCCTTCGCCTTTGTGGCAAATTCAAGCCAAAAAGATTACCCACGATGCGGCCAATCAAGATATCTATTATCAAGATGCCTTTATTATGATAAAAGATATTCCGGTCTTTTATACACCTTTTATGTCCCATCCGGACCCAACCGTAAAACGCCGCAGCGGATTTTTGGCACCATCGATGAAATCCACTTCTTATCTCGGCAGTTCGCTTGAATTGCGCTATTTTTGGAACATCTCAGATCAAGAAGATTTTTTATTTATCCCCTTGCTCAGCGCTGACCAAGGTATTGTTTGGGGCGGACGCTATCGTAAAATGATCTACAATGGAGATGTTGATATTTCCGGTACATATATGAAAGATAAGGACACGGACGAGTCACGATACAATATTTTTGCTAAGGGACGGTTTGAAGTAAATGACTTTTGGCTTGGCAGCTTTGATATAAACTATGCTTCTGACAGCTCCTATCTCAAAGATTTGTCACTTCCGGGTAAAACAGAAACCTGGTTAACGTCGCACGCCGCCTTGGAACGCTTTGAAGGGCGCGATTATGCGGCGATTGAAGCCTATTCTTATAAACTGGTCAGTTATTCTTTGCAAGAATATCACCTGTCCGAATTTATGGCACGAGATTATAGCAAACCTTATATTTTACCGTTAATAACCTACGAAAATATCAGTGAACCGAGCAAATACGGTGCCTATTTCAAAAACACCATCAGTACGGCCTCTGTTTATCGCGAGAGAAACGAAACAAAAACACAGCGCGCGACAATGATTAATTCGTGGAATTTGCCATACACCAGTCCGTTTGGCGAAAAATATAAATTTGTGGCTTCGGTCAAATCCGATGTTTATTATATCGACAAATATATAAATGACGATGATGAAAGTTACACCGGTGCCGTCGGGCGTATTTTTCCTCAAGCAGGTATTGAATGGCGTCTGCCTTTTGTCAAAGCAACCGAAGCATCTCGCCAAATTGTAGAACCTGTTATTGTTGCCGTTGCTGCCCCGAACGGAGGGAACAAAAGCAATAAAATTCCAAATGAAGACAGCTTGAATGCCCAGTTTGACGATACAAATATTCTAAATTTGGATAGATACAACGGCTATGACAGAAACGACACCGGCAGTCGTGTCAGCTATGGTATCAACTGGAGTTCATACGGAAACAGATTTGGCAGAACTTCCATGTTTATTGCGCAAAGCTACTACTTTA
This sequence comes from uncultured Alphaproteobacteria bacterium, assembly GCA_944390315.1. Taxonomy (GTDB): domain Bacteria; phylum Pseudomonadota; class Alphaproteobacteria; order RF32; family CAG-239; genus JAFUYI01. The sequence continues at coordinate 95,060 of CALXPO010000027.1, read as the reverse complement.
ACGATGAAGAAAGTTTTTCACAAAGTTTGGGTGACACCAGCCATTTAAGCGACTATGTCGGCCGCCTGTATGCCTCTCCCAACGCTTATCTTGATTTTAATTACCGCTTCCGTATTGATAAAAGCGATTACCAGCTTAAATATAATGAGATTAATGCAAGGATAGGAACAGACTTGCTTTCGCTTTATATTTCTTATACCTCAATTAAAGGTCGCAAAAACGATAGTGCCGACAGCGGATTATACTTTTTTGACGACTATAAGGAAAGAGAGGAGTTATATACCTCCATCCAAGCCAAACTTTCCCGAGATTGGAGAATTGTTGCATACAATCGTCAGGATTTGACTTCAAACTCGGTAGGTTCACTGGAACACGGAGGACAAATCATATATGAAGATGAGTGCTTTGAGCTTGTTTTTGATATTCATAAATATAATTCCACAGATCCCGACTATGATGACGGCTATGAATATTCCGCAACTTTTTTACTTAAAACATTGGGCGGGATAGGTTCAAACTAAAAAAGGAGTTGCTGATGATAAAAAATCTAATAATTTTGAGTCTTCTGTGCTTTGCAACCGAGGCATATGCACAATTTGCCGACGGATACCGCCCACAAGCGGAAGAAGAAGGACAATCGGTCTTATTCAGACAACCATCTTCCGCACCCGCAGAACAAGCTCAGCCGCAAGAGCCCGTAAATATTCAAAAGCCAACACCGTACAAAGGTTCTATCCGCATTTTAGCACGAGTTAACGGAGATATTATCACAACAGAAGATATCAATAATCGTGTCCGTGCATTTTGCATGACGACCGGAATTCCATATAATGCACAAACAAAACTGCTCATCATCAACAAAGTTATGCAAAATACAATCGACGAAAAACTGAAAAATCAAGAAGCGGAACGTTCTCAGATAGACATTAGCAGCAAAGAAGTTGATAACGCCATTGATGTCTTTTGCAGTAACAACAACATCAGCCGCAACCAACTTAAACAGATGCTGAATCAATTTGGGGTGAGTGAAGATATTTTCCGCGAACAATTGAAAAGTGATTTAAGTTGGATAAGAGTTGTTCATCTTAATACGATGAGAGAGAGCATAACACAGCCGGAAATCGAAGAAGCCATAACTATTGCCAAAAGGGATATGAGCAAACCCAAATTTATGCTCTCGGAAATTGTCATACCGGTAAAAGAAGGCAAACATATTTCTGAGCTGGTAGACAATTTGCGTCGTGATCCTCGATTCGAGCTTTATGCCGCCCAATTTTCGCAAAGTCCGAGTTCATCATCGGGCGGAAAACTCGGTTGGGTTACGGAAGGACAACTTGCTCCCGAACTGGAAAAAGAAATCAAAAAATTATCCTCGGGCGAAGTCAGTGATGCCATTATTTACAATGGTGATTACTATATTTTCAAAGTTGAAAAGAAATTCAATCCCGAAACAGACACCATGCCTTTGCCGACCGAAGCTGAAGTCAAAAACATGTTGCAAAATCAAAAGAACGAACGCTTTGCCGAAGAAAAAATGCAACAGCTTCGTCAATCCGCCATGATTGAATTAAAGGAATAGTAATGCTACTTTCTTTACGAGAAACCGTTCAAAAACATGGTCTTTTAGCCTCAAAGGCCTTAGGGCAAAATTTTTTGCTCGACCGTAATATTACCGATAAAATCATTCGTTTAAGCCTAAGCAAACAAGGATTATCTTCATTTTCGGGAATAAACTTATGCGAAATCGGTCCCGGTCCGGGAGGCTTGACGCGTGCCGCTCTGGAAGAAAATCCCAAGTCTCTCACGGTTATCGAAATGGATGAACGCTGCATCGCCATTATGGAAGAACTTAAAAACGCATATAAAGAAATTCCGTTTACAATCATTAACGGTGATGCGATGACTTTTGACATCGGTCGGGAAATAAACGAGCCGCGACAAATTGTCAGCAATCTGCCGTATAACATATCCGTACCTCTTCTAACCGGTTGGCTGCATCAAATTAAAAATTACCAAGCAATGACTTTGATGTTTCAAAAAGAAGTAGCGGAAAGAATCTGCGCACCGACACGTTGCAAAGATTACGGTCGACTTTCCGTGTTAGCGCAATTAACTTGTCATATTTGCAAATTGATGGATTTGCCGCCGGAATGTTTTACACCGGCACCCAAAATTTGGTCAACGGTTTTACTTTTTACGCCAAAGAGCGAAGTGCCTTCTGCCGATATATTAAATAAAGTTGAAAAAATAACCAACTTAGCTTTTGGACAACGCCGCAAAATGCTGCGTCAGAGTCTGAAAACAATGCCAAAACTGCTGGAGATATGTCAACAGGAAGGCATTGAGCTGACGGCAAGAGCTGAAGAATTGGAACCGCAAATATACTTACGACTTGCACAATTTTTATAAAAGACGGTGATATTTTTTGTCAATACTTGACATTTTTGTCCGATTGGTTTAAGAATAATGATTGGGAAAAAATTATTTATGAACAATTAAACCTTAAACAATATGAAAAGAAATGAAGTATTTTCTGCCTTTGCTCAAAAATTGAGGATAAGCAAAGCCAAATTGGGAACGTACTACTTAAACGACGGGCGTATTTTGCCAAGCTATGTGCAAAGCATTTTCACGGAAATAAAAAAACGCCTGCAGTCTAACCCCGCAAACCATGATATGGTTGATGAGTTTAGTGCAAAATCTGCTCATCCTTGGGACTATCTCAAAAAAGACTGTTCTCTTTTAACCTTGGCGAGAATGCTCACGCTTCATACGGGACGTACCTCCGCCAAAGTCAGAGCCGAATGCACACACGCAAGGATACCTGAAGAACTGCTGTGGTCCTTTCTGGCAATACAGATGGAAACCGAAGTTGACAAACTCAGTCCGCAAATGATGGTAAGAGACATAAAACTTCCGGTTGCGGGTTATGAAAGCCACTCATGGCTGACATTCGTCATCTGGGGCGACCAAATTTTCGGAGACGGAACATTGGCAGAGAAAGAAAATGAAGTGGCGCAAATGAGCGTAAAAGAGCTTTTTGCCCATTGGACACGTCCTTAACAAACATCAAACTATTAAAAAAAAGGAGAACCTGTCAGGTTCTCCTTTTTTTTAATCTTTAACTTTGGCCAACGGATGATTTTTCTGTACGGTTTCAATAAGTTGGTCAGACACAATATGGGTATAAATTTCGGTTGTAGAAATATCCTCATGTCCAAGCAATTTTTGAACACTGCGCAAATCTACTTTTCTGTTAAGCAAGTGAGTTGCAAAAGAATGGCGCAAAACGTGAGGGGATATTTTTGACGGCGAAATACCTGCTTTCACCGCCAAATTTTTTAGATTTTTGAAAAAGTTGTCACGGGTAACATGTCCGGCCATTGCCGTATGTGAAGGAAACATCCATACAGACTTTCTGCCGCTGAGATATTGTTCGCGCCACGGCAAGTAGTCGGCAACGGCTTTTAAAGCCGTTTCGGCAACGGGCAACATTCTTTCTTTACTGCCTTTTCCGAAAATGAGGATTTGTTTTTTTTCAAAACTCAAACAATTTTCAGGCAATCCGACCAATTCGGACACACGCAATCCACAAGCATACATCAGCGTCAACATTGTCTTTAAGCGAACATGAGCAAAATCTTTTTGCTCATCTGCCACTTCCAACAAACGTTTAATCTCTTTTGCCGTCAAAAATTTAGGCAAGGACTTATCTAATTTTGGAGCGGATACCGAAGCGGCCGGATTCGTTTTGATTTCATTCTCGGAAAAAAGAAATTTATAAAACTCTTTTAACGCCGAAAGTTTGCGCGCCACGGTTTTCACTGCCATACCGTTTATGGAAAGCTCACGTACAAAAGCGGCAATATCATCATCATCGGCTAGAGCACAATCTTTTTTGAAGAACTCCAAAAACTGAGAAATATCACGCCGATAAGCCGCAACCGTATTTTGTGACGCCCCTTTTTCGGCCGCCATCATATCCAAAAAATGATTGAGCCTAATATCCGACATATTTTTCTCAATTAATTTGCAAAAGTATTTTCAATCGGCTGCTCTACTGTTTCGGGTGTAAACGGAATATCGTTAGATATTGCCCATAAAGCAAGTGCCGCAACAGCAACCAGCACAACATATAACCACATTTTTCCATGACTTTGTTGACGCATATTTCCCTCATTTTTTTAAAAAAGATATTGATAAAATTTAAACTGTTTATATTATGACATCAAATATTTGAAATAAAGATTAACGAAAATGCAAAACAATAAAATAATCTTGCTCGTAGGTCTGATGGGCAGCGGAAAGACCAGCGTCGGCAAGCGGTTAGCGAAAAAATTGGGCTTACCTTTTGTTGACGGAGATCAAGAGATTGAAAAAGCGGCGGGATTGCCGTTGGTTGACGTATTGAAATGTTTTGGCGAAGAAGAGTACCGCGCCGGCGAAGCCAGAGTTATGAAGCGCCTTCTCCAAGGCGAACCCTGTGTTTTAGCCTCAGGGGGCGGCTCATTTGTTCCGGCACAAACGCGGGAGCTGGCCAAACAACATGCCGTAACCATTTGGCTCAAAGCCGATATTGATGTCTTGTGTCACCGCACGGCCGGCAGACGTCATCGCCCGTTTATTGAAGGCAATGACGAGCACTTAAAAAATAAACTGGAAAAATACATTCAAGAAGAATACCCCTATTATTCCGAGGCGGACATTGTCGTCGAAACCAAAGAAGAAATGGTGGACAATACCGTAGAAAGAGTAATAGAAGCTATCAAAAAATTTTCTGCCAAACAAAGTTTGGTTTGACAGCAAAAAATTGCTTGCAAAATAGCAAAAGAATGTGTAAAAAGACAGTGAATATCAAATGGTTGATATTCGCTTTTTTTAACAATTCACACGCAGACGCAGCGGCAGTCGATTCGATTTTCGCTCCGGTGCTTTTAAATAAGCCAGAATGTCTGCGGAGGTTTAACCGGAAAATATAAGGATATAAGAAATGTCACTTCCTAAATTTACAATCCGCCAAATGATTGAAAACGGTGTTCACTTCGGTCACCACGCTCGTCGTTGGAATCCGAAAATGGCCAGCTACATCTACGGCAAAAAAGATAATATTCACATCATTGACTTGCAACAAACCTACCCGATGCTCTACACAGCTTTGAATGCTGCCAGAGAAATTGCGGCAAACGGTGGAAAAGTTTTGTTTGTCGGCACAAAAAGACAAGCTCAGGATATTATCAAAGAAAATGCAGAGAGATGCGGTCAATACTATGTAAACTACCGTTGGCTCGGCGGTATGCTTACCAACTGGAAAACGGTTTATAAATCAATTTCTCGTTTGGTAAAATTGAACGAAATGTTCGCTAACAACGCTACCGAAGGCTATACCAAAAAAGAATTGCTCAATCTTCGTAAAGAGCAAGAAAAATTGGATAAAGAGCTGAGCGGTGTTATGAACATGGGTGGTCAACCGGACTTGCTGTTCGTCATTGATATGCCTAAAGAAGACTTGGCTATTAAAGAAGCCAAAAAGCTCGGTATCCCTGTTATCGCAATTGCCGATACCAACGCTGATCCGACTTTGGTCGATTTCCCGGTTCCGGGTAACGATGATGCCATTCGTGCCATCCAATTCTATTGTGAATTGGTATCTTCAGCCATTTTAGACGGTATTCAAGCCGAAATCGCCGCTCAAGGCGTTAAAGTTGAAGAAATTATGGCCGATGCCGAAAAACCGGCTAAGAAAAAAGCCGCAAAAGCTAAAGAAGAAGGCGCCGAAGAAGCCGAAGCCACTCAAGAAGCTCCAAAATCTTCCGCCAAAAAAGCTAAAGCAGCCGAATAAAATCGTGCCGCTCAGGCTCTTATAACGCTTTGTAATGGCGGTATTTTAAGAACTGAAATATCGCCATTTTTATTCAAACATCAAATTAGGGAATCATAAAAATGACCGAAATTACTGCCTCTATGGTAAAAGAATTAAGAGAATCTACCGGCGCCGGTATGCTCGACTGCAAAAAAGCCTTGGTTGAAGCCGAAGGCGATATCGAAAAAGCTGTTGACTGGTTGCGCAAAAAAGGCTTGGCTTCTGCAGCTAAAAAAGCCAGCCGTATCGCAGCCGAAGGTTTGGTTGCCGTTGCTGTCGAAGGCAACAAAGGCGCCATTGTCGAAGTCAACTCCGAAACTGATTTCGTCGCTAAAAATGAAATTTTCCAAGAATATGTTGAAGATGCCGCAAAAGTTGCTTTAATGAACAACGGTGATCTTTGCAATATGAAAAATTTCCAATGCCCTAAGGTTCATAAATCTTTTGAAGAACGCTTAACCGACATGATTGCCAAAATCGGCGAGAACATGAATTTGCGCCGCGCAAAAGTCGTTGAAGTCAATGAAGGCGTTGTAGCTTCTTATGTACATAATGTTGCTCGTGACAACTTAGGTAAGATTGGCGTCTTGGTCGCTTTGGAATCTAAAGCAGACAAAGAAAAATTGAAAGAACTCGGCAAACATATTGCTATGCATATTGCCGCTTCTCAACCTTTGTTTTTGACCATTGCCGACGTTGATCCGGCTGCGGTTGAACATGAAAAATCTATCTTCGTTGAACAAGCAAAAGCTTCAGGCAAACCCGAAAACATTATTGAAAAAATGGTTGAAGGTCGTATTCGCAAATACTATGACGAAGTTGTTCTCGAAGAACAAGCATATATTATGGATCCCGACAAAAAAGTTAAACAAGTTATTGCCGATGCCGCCAAAGAACTCGGTACCGACATCAAAATCAAAGATTTTGCTTGCTTCAAACTTGGTGACGGTATTCAGAAAAAAGAAGAAGATTTTGCAGCAGAAGTTGCCGCTCAAGTTAATAAATAATTTTGACTAGTTCAAAACAAGAAACCACCGATTTAATCGGTGGTTTCTTGTTTAAACAGAAGGAACTACCTATATTAAATTATGGCAGCCCATAATCACAATTTTACAAAATTAAACAAAATTAGATTTCTGATAACATAGCTAACAATTTAAATTCAGACATAAACTTCCACTAACCGCACAAACGGCATTTACCCTATTCAAAATTCTTTCGTTGACTCAAACCTTACGGCTGAGTTGATATATCTTAAGAGCTACTGCTGCTAATGCAGCTAGTTTTATGTATTCTAATCACAAAAAAACGCTCACTATCAGAGCGTTTTTTTCATCATGTTTTATTAGCTGCTTAGCTTGGGATTCCACCGCAATTTTCTAGCGAGCGGCGCATAAGTTCATCACCAAGGTGCAGCAACAGTTGAGCATCTTCTTCACTACAAGTCGTGTGCTTTAATTCTTCATACCAATCAACCAATGTTTGCATAGGTACGTACATCAAAGAGGCACGAATTTCTTCTGAAGACATTTCCGATAGATCCGAAGAATCCATGACACGATATCCCCTATTGGACATTTCCTTCTCAACAATTGAATTGTATTTGAGAGCTTCAACAATAAGCTCTCTTTGTTTTGGAGAAAGATTGTCAGGATCCATTTGCTCGGCAATCAAAGAGACAACACGCAGTTTAAGCCCAAACTGGCACAATGTTGTATCATCTACATGCCGGAAATCGCAGGATTTTAAATCCACAACCAATTCATCCAGATTGATTGTTTGTTCAGTTTTTTCCATAATAGATAAATAATTAAAATTTTATATCAGAATTATGAAATATTTTTTTTAGAAAAGCAATCAATTTTTGACAAAAAAGCGGACAAATGTAAACATCTGTCCGCAAAATTCTTTCAAACGGCTAAGAAACCACACCACCGTTAACATTGGCACGGCTTGAGATTTCTTGTTTGATAAGTTCCTTCAGCAATTTAATGCCTTCGGTTTCTCCATCTTCTGCGCCCTCCAGCAACAACAGCAATTTATCAAAAGGATAACTTTTCAGTACCTGTTTAATTGCTTCGGGATTATTTTTGAGGAGATCATCAGCGCTGACCAAGATACAATGCCTTCTTTTAAGTTCAGCGCTCATTTGCTGATCATAAAAAAGGAAGCCCTTGAGTAGAGCGCTCTTAGGCGAATTAATATCAGCCTTACCCAATACAGATATGGCAGCTTTTGTTTTTACAGATAATTTTGCCAAATCTTCTGTTTTAAGCTGTGAAAAATCCGTTTGAGTCAATTCTTCCAAAAATTTGGGAAGATAAATTTTTTCTTCCATATAGTCCATATAATAATGTGTTTAGAAATTAATAATTCAACTTTCAAGAAATAATGTTACAACTTTTTTAGACAAAAATCAAACAATTATTTAAGCTGCAAACAAATCTTTTATTTTTTCAAAAAAGCTTTTTTCGGCAGGTTGACAATTATCTTCCCCGTCAATAGCACGAAATTCTTCGAGCAATTCTTTTTGACGCGGTGTGAGATTAACCGGAGTCTCTACCTTAAATTCGACCCATAAATCACCTTTATCTATGGATCGAATTCTGGGCATACCCTCGCCTTTAATTTTAACACGTTGTCCGGTTTGAGTTCCCGCATCGACTTTAATTTCGATTTTATGTCCGTCAATAGCCGGAATTTCAACTACACCGCCTAAAGCGGCACAAGCCATGGAAACCGGAATTTGTACAAATAAATCTGCTCCTTGACGGCTATACAACTTATGCTCTTTGATACTGACAAAAACATACAAATCACCGTTTTGACCGCCGCCGATTCCCGGAAGTCCCTCTCCGCTCAGACGAATTCTTGTTCCGTCATCAATACCGGCAGGAATCTTAATTTTGAGTTCTCTTTTATACGGAACGGTACCGGCGCCTTTACATTCCGGACAAGACTCTTTAACTTTTCTTCCCTTTCCACCGCAATCTGGGCAAACAGTTTCCATAATCATAAAGCCATGCTGACGATGAACACGACCGCTACCTTTACAGGTTGGACAAACCGGAGGTTCTTTGCCGTCTTTAGTGCCATAACCGTGGCATTTGTCACAAACTTTTTCGCTCGGAAAAAAAATTTCTTTTTCCAAACCGTTAAAGGCCTCTTCCAAAGAAATTTGTAAATCATAGCGCAAATCTTCGCCGTCAACGGCACCGGGAGTTCGGTTTGAACGGCGTCCTCCTCCCATAAAATCAGAAAAAACTTCCGAAAAGATATCGCTAAATCCGCCGCCTCCAAAATTAAAATCAAAAGGATTTGCTCCGCCGCCTTGTTCAAAAGCAGCATGTCCATAACGATCATAAGCCGCACGTTTTTGTTCGTCTTTTAAAACTTCGTAGGCTTCATTTATTTCTTTAAATTTGACTTCCGCTTCGGCATTACCCGGATTACGATCAGGATGGTATTTCATAGCCAAGCGGTGGTATGATTTTTTAATTTCTTCGGCAGTTGCGCTTTTTGCAACTTCCAACACTTCGTAATAGTCCTGTTTACTCATAACGACTTCTCATAAAATTTTCTTATTTTTTGTATATTTAGGGAGGTTATATTCAAAAAGCAAGCCCTTGGCAAGCAAAGAGTGATTTAATTATTTTTTAGGAAGAAAAATTTCACTTGCAATTTAAGGGTTTTAACGATAATCAAGGAGAACGAGGTCAGCGTAGCTCATCAGGATAGAGCACAAGTTTCCTAAACTTGGGGCAGTGGGTTCGAGTCCCGCCGCTGACGCCATAAAAAAACACCGCCTGCATGGGCGGTTTTTTATGGCAAATTATAAACTGGGGCTCGAACCCGAGAGGGCGCGAACCGATAGAAAAGCAACTAAATGTTGCTTTTCGTTGTGAGCGGCGCAGTTTTCTTACTTAAGCCGCAAAGCGACAGCTTTAAGCGGCGAAATTAGAAAACAAGCTCAGGGAGTCCCGCCGCTGACGCCATAAAAAAACACCGCCTGCATGGGCGGTTTTTTATGGCAATTTATAAACTGGGGCTCGAACCCGAGAAATCTACAACGCCCCTATGCATCATTCTTCATCATCAATCCACGACTTTAGACTGGCTAATTCATTCTTAAAATCAGACTTCACTCCGGACCAAAATTCTCTAAAATCCGTATGTCTCCAAGTTGTTACTATCCAATATGTCCCTACCGAAAGAATAACAGCAACTCCGATGGTAAAACCACAAGCTAACAACCACACAATAGTTATTCCCAAAGACAGAGATAAAATCAATCCCCAAGAATAATCGGCTCCTTTAACAAAATGAATAGAATATACAAACATCGCTAACAGCAAAAAAACACCTAACACCGAGCCGCCTCGAGCAACCGCCTGATGTTTTTCAAAATCAAGATTGATAAACCAAATACAGCTTGCCGTAAACAAACCAACTAGTATCAATCCCAAAGTAAGTATTGTGCTCATCTTATATTAAGTTTGTTCAATTGTTTTGTACATCTTGTCCATAATTTTAGTACGAGTTGACTTTTATGTCCAGTTTTTATTTTAACAGGCTGCTACCCTTTATTTACCCGTCACATACCAATCAACGAATTTTTGTTGAATCTGTGCTAATTGTTCAACGGATTTCCAAACCACATATTCGCCTGAAGCATGCATTCCGTCACCGCTGCCCGAATGCATAATCACGATTGACCCGCGCTCGGCAAAAGCTCTGGAATCCGTAGCGCCGCCGATATATTCATATTCAACTTTCTTTCCCAAAAAGTCACTTGCCATTTCTTTATAGCGGCAGATATAAGGATTGTGTTCATCCATAACCACCGGACGCCCCGAAGAAATAATTTTATACTCAACCCCCTTAACCAAACATTTTGCTAAATTTTCTTCTAATTCTGCAATAGTTGATTTTTCTGTCAAACGAAAATCGAGCAACGCTTCGGCATGATTGGAAATAACATTTGCCACTTCCCCGCCCTCAATTTTTGCAAAATGAACCGTATCAACCCAGGTATTTTCAGGTTTGTTTCCGTCTTTGCTGTAATAGGGATAAATTTGACGTATGTTTTGCCAAACCTGCATCAAGCGTTCATTGGCATCAATTCCGTCCCAAGGAGTTGAACCGTGAGCTTCTTTACCCTCTGCCGTTAATTTCACAAAAACAGGGCTTTTACAACGAACGACCATTTTATCGATATCGCCGGCAACATCCACATCAAACACAATTTTAGATTTCAAATCGGGATTGTCTTTTAAGAAGGCCTCCAGTCCAAAACTTCCTTTTTCTTCATCGGAAGAAAGTAATACCCCAAAATTTATCGGCAGATTATGAGCAATAACATACTCCAAAGTATTTAAGGCAACCACGGCAAAAGATTTCATATCCAAAGTTCCCCGCCCATACATTTTACCATCCTGAATATAAGGAATAAACATATTATCTGCAGCCGGAACAACATCAATATGTCCCACCGCAAAAATATCAAAATTTTGTTTTTCACAATTTGAAATCAGGATAACCGGCGCCAATTTATCTTTTTTGTAATATTCTACTTGCGCCTTAATTTGTTTTGCAATTTGCTGCACATAGCGCATACAACGTTCAACTTCTGCCAAATTTCCGGTTTCGGTCCTAAATTTGATTAAATCGGAAGTGATTTTTTGTAAATCCATTTTTTCCTCCAAAATTTCATCGAATTTTAATTTTTCTTTACCATATATCGAATATAATTAAGTCAATTGTGATAAAAAAGAATTAATGAGGAATAAATAAATGAAAACATTTTTAACGGCAATCCTGGCGTTATGTATGTTTAGCATGCCGGCTTGGGCGCAAAATAATAATGATTCGGAACGCGCTCTCCCGCGAATGGTTTCTTTGCGCTCAAAATTAGTAAATGCACGTTCCGGTCCCGGATCCCGTTATCCGATAGAATGGGTATACAAACAAAAGAATGCTCCGGTAGAAATTATTGCCGAGTTCGATCTTTGGCGTCAAATTCGCGACTGGGAAGGTTCGGAAACTTGGGTCTATAAACCCATGCTGAGCAATCAGCGATGGATTAAAATCACCAAACCCGGTCTAAGCAATATTTATGCCAAACCCGAGACTGATGCTAAAATTATTGCCAGAGCCGAAGATGAAGTTATCGGACAAGTTGAAAAATGTCCCGAAGGTACAAACTTTTGCCTTATTAAATTTGCTTCAATTGAAGGATGGGTAAAAAAAGAAGATTTATTCGGCGTATACCCTAATGAAATTATAAATTAAAAGTCATAAAAACAGGACGACTGATATGAGCACCATCAACGAAATCAATTTCTCGGACATTTATATAACTCCCGAAAAAACGGCGTATATTCCGGATGGCAAAACAGCCAACGGTCTCATGAAAATAAAAGCCGATGATTTCAATTATTTCTATGACAAAGTCGAAAGTTCTTATAATGGAAGCAATCCAAGCTATTCCATTCTGTATAACAAAATATTATATCGTGTTGAAAGAAGTGTCAGCATATACGGAATCCAATATTGTGCCCGTAAAATGCCTGCGGAAGTTCCTTCTTTTAACACCCTCGGCTTTGCACCGGAATTGCGCAAATATCTACTAAGTCTGAGCAACTCTGCCGGTCTTATTTTATGGTCAGGTCCGACCGGAGCCGGCAAAACCACCGCAATTTCATCATTAATGAAAGAATATTTGATAAACGAAGGAGGATTTGCTTACACCATTGAAGATCCGGCAGAAATGCCCCTTGACGGAAGTTACAATGCCTTAAACGGAAGTTTGGGACTGTGTAAACAAACTCAACCCATTGAAGGAAATTGGGGAGCCTGTCTAAAATCCGCTCTCCGTTCAAAGCCTCGTTTTATTTTGGTCGGTGAAATCAGAACCCCCGAAACGGCAAGCGAAGTTTTACGAGCATGCACATCCGGACATCTTGTGCTGTCAACCATTCATGCAAACAATGTTACGGATGCCATAAACTCTGTTATCAAATACGCTTCATCATCAGGTATGACAGAAGATTTGGCCTATGATCTTTTTTCTCGAGGCATGCTTGCGGTATTGCATCAAACATTAAATGGCATTCGCAAAAAAGTTCCGGCTGTTTCTTTCCTCTTTGCCAACCCTGATACGACACAAGGCGATCAAGTCAGAGCCATCATAAAAACGGGAAAATTGAATTTAGCAACCTCTATTGATACACAACGCAGCAGATTGTTTCTCGGAAAAGAGCTTTTTCCCAATTTGCGAGAACAAAATTTATAATATTGTTTATTTTAATACAAAAATCTGCAATGATTTTGTAAATAAAGAAGCGCCTTATGCCGTACATGATTTATCAACCATGTTCCGCTTTAATTTGATATATATATTCAATAACATCATCTTCATCCCAATCGGCACTTCCCCGAATACGGCCTATTTCTTTACTTTGGCGGCTGACCAAAACAGTCACGGGAGAAGAAAAGATTCCAAAAGCGGCCGCCAAATTGCCTTTATCATCAATATAAAAGTCAAGTTCGTTTGCTCCGTATTTTAGAAGAAAATTTTTTTGTTCCTCAAATCCTCCCGGCCATTCTTTTTTATCCGATACCAGAATAACTTTTATTCCGTCATTTTTTGTTTTTGCGGCAAAAGCATTCAAACTCTTTAGCTCTTTGATGCAGGGTACGCAATAACGCGACCAGAAAACAATCATCAAAAAGTCTTTTGAAAAATCGGCTATTTTAATTTTTTTGCCATATTCATTATATACGACCTGAGAAGGCAATTCGCGAGGATAAGCATATATATTAACCCCTTTTTCTGCGGCGAGAGCATGAGCCCCGCACATGAAAAATATTAAGCTATAAAAAACTTTCTTTAATTGACTAATCATGGGCACCATATTACATTTTAACTTGTGTATAAAATCGCAATAATATATAAACACAGTATATGATTTTAGACAAGGACAAAGGTGATAAAAAACATGAGCAAAATAAAATTGTTAACATACATTGTACTGATAACGTCAATCTTTTGTATTTCCGGTTGCGGTAAGGTATCCAACCTGCGTCCTATGGACGGCAGCGGCTATCCGCACAGCTATCCTCGCAACTGATTTTGAAAAGGAAACATCTATGGCAGAAAACAATTTTGTTGATGATTTAATTCCCTATGTAGAATTTGCAGATAATGCAAACGAACGGACCCCCTGCGTTTTGGTGCTGGACTGTTCCGGTTCCATGAGAGGAGAACCCATAAAACAACTTAATATAGGCCTTAAGGCCTTAGAAAAGGAGCTCAAAGAAGATATTGACGCAAGTTCACGTGTCCAACTTCTTATTATCAAAGCCTTTGGCAAAGACGAAATTGAAATTTCATCTGACTGGATTGATGCTATGAATTTTAGTGCGCCCGAAATGGTTGCCGGCGGTTTAACTCCCCTTGGCAAAGCTATGGAAACAGCCCTAAAAAAGATAGAAGAACAAAAATGTCTGTATGATAATTGCGGCATTACCTCAAAACGCCCATGGATATTTCTCATCAGCGACGGGGAACCAACCGACTATGACTGGGAAAGTATAGCGCGCAAATGCTGCCAAGCACAGGAGAATAAAAAAGTTGTAATACATGCGGTTGGTACGGAAGGCGCCAATCTTGAAAAATTAGCCAAGTTTTCGCTTAACCCGCCCAAACGCCTAAGCGGACTCAAATTTACCGAATTTTTCTTATGGCTCAGTCGCAGTGTTTCTTGTATATCCAAAGCAGCACCCAACGCCGAAGAACTTCTGGATGATACGGAAAATTGGGATGAAGAACAATAACAACAAAATAAAAGTTTATACAGCCTGCGTTACCGGTCCGATTCACTTGAGTCGCGGTCAAAAATGTCAGGATTATTGCCGTTACTCAACCCGCGGCGCCAATTTTGTGGCCGTCGTATCAGACGGAGCCGGTTCGACCAAATATGGTCGTATCGGAGCAAAAATTGTTTGTGATACATTGATTGACTTGTTAGCGAATGCAAATTTCAAAAATATTCGCAATGCCATTACCAATGCAATAGAAGTCGCCCGAGATAAAATTACTTTTCACCGCCTGAATTCTTCTAACAACAAAAAAGGCATCATGGCTTTTTCCGCCACCGTTGTCGGTGTTGTCTGCCATCATGGAGAAGGACTTTTCTTTCATATAGGCGACGGAGCAGCCTTAGCCTTCACAAGTCCGGATTTGTCAAAATATACGGCTTCAAAACCTGAGAACGGTATTTTTGCCTGCGAGACTTATTTTTATACAATGGATGATTGGAAAGAAAGTTTACGCTTTACGCCTTTTCATGAAGCTGATACTGTCATTCTGATGTCTGATGGTCTGACAAATTTTTCATTTTCATCAGATTTTAGTCGAATAGAACCAAATTTTTTACTTCCCATAACAAAATTTTTAAAATCAGAGACACAAAAAACAAAAGCCGAACGAGCCTTAAGCAACACCTTTCAGACATTAAAAGCTCAAAAACTTAATCCGGATGATAAAACCTTTTTGTGGGCAAAACTATGACAGAAACGACAGAACAAAGATACAATGCCATATACGGCGATAGGACATGGGAACAAATCGTTTTAGGCGAAATGATTAACAAAGGCGGAGCCGCCGGACGTATATACCGTGTTAACGGACACCCCGATTTGGTTGCTAAAATTTTTCATAATCTCAGCAAAAGCAGTACAAATAGAGAAAAATTGCAAGCTATGTTGCTCAATCGTCCGAGTTTTTCACCAGCCATGAAAGACGGCAAACAATTTATAATGGCCGATGGAAGTAACTACATTCAAATTGCTTGGCCGGAGGCTTTGCTTGAAAATGATTCAGGATTTTGCGTCGGCTATCTGATGCCCTTAATAGACTTGAGTCAAGCGGCTTCTCTGGATCATTTTATGCAAAAAGCAATCCGTCAAAAATTAAAATTAAGCGAAAAATATGAACACCGACTGCAAATTGCATACAATTTATGTACAATGGTTGCGGCCTTACACGAAAAAGGACATTACATTATAGATTTGAAACCATCCAATGTCTACGTATATAAGCAAAGTATGCTTATTACACTCTTAGATTGCGACGGTTTTTCAATACGCGGCGAGAAAGAGCGCTATCCTGCGGAATTTGTCAGCGAAGAATACATCTACCCTGAAGGTATGAATGAAAGTTGCGATCAAATGGGAGAAGAACAAGATAAATTTGCATTGGCGGTTATCTTGTTCAAATTGCTAAACAACGGAATCCATCCATTTTCCGGTGTTCCCCGCAAACAAGGACTTCCTAATCTCACCATTCAAGAACGCATAGCCGCCTACCATTACCCTTATGGAACTTGGGCAGATTTGTATCAAGCGCCTCATCCTTACAGTATTCACGATTATTTTCATAAAGATACCTTAGATTTGTTTGATCGCGCTTTTGTAAAAGGAATGAAAAGGCCCAGTGCTGCCGAATGGGAACAACATTTGCGTTGGCTTTTACAAAATATTAGACCCTGCAAAAAAAATCCCAATCATGCCTATTTTACCTCGAAAGGCTGCGGTTTATGTTCGATTGAAGCAAAATTCAAATCCGACATGGAAGAGAAAAGGATTTTAAGACAAACTCCCAAAACCATCCGCGGGGTTGAAATTGAAAATATTTCCCCCGAAAAAACGGCAGCGGAAGAAAAACTAAAGCACCAACATTTAGTTCGATTAAATCACTTCACCGTTTTGGGTATTGTATTATACACGTTATTTTTTGGAATGCTTCATATGTTTCTCAAACCATTTTCCTCTGCTTTGCATGATATAGGCATAGGAATACAAGTCATTATCATCATAGCAATTTCATATGGTCTGCACCAACTCATAAAAAAATTAAAACAAAAACTGCCGTTATTTCAATTAGCCCCCTTACCCATCATTTTGGAAATATACGCGATTGTTTGTTTATTGATAACCTTAATTTCAATTAACCATCTCCCTCTTGAAATTGTGATGTTGGCATCCTAATTTTTACTATGAAAAAAAATTTTTTTATGCTATAAGCATTGAGAAGAAATATACAATGAAAGGTAAGTAATTTGAAAAACTTAAATCCAATTCTCATATCAGGCAAAGAAGTTTTGCCGTTGGTAGAAGGCGGCAAAGGGATTAATGCGAGTGACGGTCGCAGCAGCGGCGCTTGGGCTCATGAAAACTGTGTTGGCACCTTTTCTGGGGTCAGCCCCGATTTTTATGACGAAAACGGCAATGTTGTAGCTGAACATTTTCTTAAAAAATCACGTCCCGAAAGACATGACGAAATGGTCGAACGTGCCATAAAAGGAGGAGTTGCACAAGCACAAGTTGCTCATGAGATTTCTAACGGCAATGGTCGTATTCACATGAACATGCTATGGGAATTAGCCGATTCTCAAAAAATTTTGGAAGGCGTTTTAGAAAGAGCCAAAGGACTTATCAACGGTATTACTTGCGGAGCAGGTATGCCTTATCATTTAGGCGCTTTAGCTTCAAAATTTGGCGTCTACTATTACCCCATTGTTTCTTCAGCCAGAGCTTTTAACATCTTATGGAAAAGAGCATATTCTAATTTTAGAGAATTCTTAGGCGGCGTTGTTTATGAAGATCCATGGCTTGCCGGCGGGCACAACGGCTTATCCAACGCCGAAGATCCAACCAAACCCGAAACACCTTACAATCGGGTTGCCGATTTACGACGCGTTATGAATGGCTACGGTCTGACCGAAATCCCGATAATTTTGGCAGGCGGTGTATGGTCGCTCAAAGATTGGGAAGACTATATCGACAATCCCGAAATCGGAAAGTTAGCTTTTCAATTTGGCACACGTCCGATGATTACAAAAGAAAGCCCTGTCAGTGAAGCATGGAAAAAAGTTATGATGCATGTCAAAAAAGGCGATGTCATCTTACAACGTTTTAGTCCAACGGGATTCTTTTCATCGGCAATTAAAAACACTTTTCTCGAAAAATTGATAAATCGCAAGAATGGTGAAATTGCGTTCAAACCGGAAGCTGATGCCGAATTTTCACAGCCCTTAAAATTGAGTGAACATAAAACGGTGTTTATCAAAGCCGAAGACATGGCCAAAGCCAACAACCAAATAAATGCGGGTTTAACTTCAATCAAAGAAACACCGGATCAAACCGTTGTATTTATGACACCGGAAGATTGGGAACAGATGAAAGAAGACCGAAAAAATTGTGTCGGCTGCCTTTCACAATGTCAGTTTTCGACTTGGTCCGCTATCAGCCCGACCGGTTCAACCGGACGAATTCCGGATCCTCGTACTTATTGCATTCATAAAACACTATACGAAGTCGGTCACGGCGGCAGCGTAAAAGACCATCTGCTTTTTGCCGGACATCAAGTATATCGTTTTGCGACAGATCCATTATACCGCAACGGCTGTATTCCTTCAGTCAAGGAATTGATTGATAAAATCAAACGTGGTGAATAACAATAAAAAAACCTGCTTTAAACAGCAGGTTTTTTTATATCTTGCAGAAATTTGAACAAAGTCGGAGAACGAGGTGGATAATAAAAAACTTAAGGAGATAATGAGGGCGCATAGTTAAACCTACGTTACCGAAATTATCTCCCGACATTTTTGTATTAGGCACCCGTTATACTCAAACAAAACATTTTATTTTCAAAACCTGAAATAAAGTCGGAGAACGAGGTGGATAATAAAAAACTTAAGGAGATAATGAGGGCGCGTAGTTAAACCTACGTTACCGAAATTATCTCCCGACATTTTTGTATTAGGCACCCGTTATACGACTTTATCTGGTAACGACGACCATTGCTTCACGTAATATCCTATCATTAATCATGTATCCGGTTTGTAATTCTGCAACAACCGTACCGGCAGGTTTTGTTTTATCCTCAACTTCTTGGACGACACGATGAAAAGCCGGATTAAATACTTTATCCATGGGTTCCATCTTAACCACACCAAACTTAGCCAAGACCTTGCTTAATTCATTCTCAGTTAATTCTACGCCTTTTTTAAGCTGGTCACAATCTGTGCCGTCTTGCTTAGAAGCAGCTTCCAAAGCACGATGCAAATTATCGGCCACGGACAGTATTTCTTTGGCGAACGAACTGATGGCATATTTAGAGTTTTTCTCCATCTCTTGAGCACATCTTTTTTTAGTATTTTCTAATTCAGCGCAGGCCCGCAAATATTCATCCTTAAGTTTTGCATTTTCTTGTTTTAATTTTTCAGCCTCCTGATTAATAATCTCGGAAGTTTCTTCAATTTTTTCTTCCAAATTTTCGATATTCTCTTGATTAACATTTTCCTCAATCTCAGAGTTATGCTCTTTTTTATCCTTTTTCATTTTTCCCTCTTTAATTTTTTGAATAATGGGCGTATATTCCTAATACAACATTTAATGATTAAAAATAAACAAGTCAAGGGGAGAAGTTTTTTTGTCTTTTTAATGAATTATTAAAACAGACAATATACACTTTTATGATTGATTATTCTGACTAAAACAAGAGAGATTGGCAATGAATTCTGTTTACGCAGCATCCAAAGTATCCGACAGCATTTTTAAGCCGCTGCCTAAAGATTTTAATTTAAAAAAATTTTCCATAAACTTTGGCGTCGTCAATAATCCCAATTTAATAGAAATACAAAATCTGGGTCGCCGTCAGTGTTTGGGTAAAGACGAATGGCCGCAAATTGAAAATATTAATGCATGGATGATAACGGCCGAAACGGCAACGTTTATGAAATGGGGCGGTTTAGGTATGGTTGCCGCCGAATTACCCGAAGCATTTAATAATTGTTTTAAGACAGAAAATGATAAAATTACCGTTGTTACGCCGCTTTATCTCGGTGATACGGGAAAAAAGAAAACAAAACTTGAAGAAACAACATACTATGGTGCGGAAAATCACTCTATAACCCTAGAAAAAATCACAACTCTTAAAGTACCTTTTTATGGCACGCGCAAAAGCCTTACAAAATTTCCCGTTGATGTTTTCTATGGAAAACTGAACAATGTTGAATATATTTTTTTGCATAACGACCGATTTTTTTCAATTAATCCGCATCCGGACAATAATCCCGCACAAGACGGTTGCTATATTTTAAATGAATTTAACATCAACGAAGTCGAACGTTTTGCCTTTTTCTCCAAATGCGTATACCTTTTGGCCAAAACACTATATGAAAAACCTAAAAATAAGATTATTACGCCCCCGAATTTATTAATTGCCAACGACTGGCACAGCGGCGCTATTTCGGGACTGACAAAATATTTTTCCATTGCTCAATTCAACGCCGGCATCATGCCTCAATCAACATGCCGTTACTTGAAAACTCTGCCCGTTATCCACTTAGCTCACCATTTAGGCTACCAAGGGTGGGATTATTTAAATACGTCAAAAATTCTTAATTCGCTTTATGAAAATATGGCAAGTATTGTTTTTAAAAATGCCAAAGCCATAAAAAATTCCAATCCGAGAACAAGCAATACCCTAATTGTTCATGATTGCTACAATCAAGCCTCCTGCAATTTTCATCTTGCGGACAGAGTTGTAACCGTTTCAAAAAACTACATGGAAGAAGTTTCCAAAGAACTCGATTTTGGATATGACTTTCGTGACATACTAAAAATGCGTAAAGATCATCGCAACTTTTTTGGTATAGTTAACGGCTACAATAAAAAACTCATTACGCCCAACCCCGAAAAAATAGAAAAAATTAATACTTACTTTTCTCCGTTTCAGTTTAAATATTATGACGAAAATAATTTACATGCCAAATTAGAGAATAAAAAAGAATTTATCAATTTATTGTCAAAACTGGCATCCGATGCCGATTTCAAGCAAAAAGTCATTCCGCTGGTTGATACATATAAATTTAATGATCTCACGGGAAAAATAAAAAATATTGAACATACGCCGATTGTTTGCGCAACCAGCCGTCTGGTTGAACAAAAAGGCTACGATATTGCCGCTCAGGCTATTACCAACATAGCCGAAAGATTCGGCAGACTAAAAAATATAGAAATGCCTATTTTTGTATTAGGTGGCGCCGGAGACTTAAAATGCTTTGAATATTTAACCAACCTCAAAGACAAAATTATGGATATCAATCCCAAATGCGGCGAAAGAATTTTTGTTTTTCGCGGTTACCAAGATAATTTTGCCTACGCAATTCAAATGGCATCTGATTTCTATATGATGCCCAGCCGCTTTGAACCCTGCGGATTGACTCAGATGGAAGCTATGGCCAAAGGCGCACTTCCGATTGCAATGTCAACCGGAGGATTGGTTGATACGATTGAAAACGGAGTTGACGGTTTTAGAACAGAAGTTTTCTTCTCCCCGAAAAAACACCGAGTTTATGGTAATAATATCACGGCACAGCGTCTAAAGAACAATGTCAAGGCTTACACCGAAACCCTAATTAGGGCTCTCGAAACATTTTATGTCCATTTTCCCAAAATAAAGCAAATGACAATAAATGCCATGCGCAAAGATTTTAGTTGGGACGTCAAAGACGGTAGTATATACAAATATCATCTTTTATTTAAAACAGGACATTTATAAAGTTAAGCAAAACAATATTTTTACCTTGTATAAAAAAAAATTTACGAATATTCTGTAACCATACAAAAATAATTAAAGGAGGATAGTTAATGGGCGATACTTCGGTTGCAACGCAAGTAGCCACAAAGTGGCGCAAAAAGAGGGGGTCGCTGATTATGGCCCTCCATGAAATTCAAGATGTCAAAGGATACGTTCCCTGGGAAGATGCGTTAGAAGTTGCTAAAACCATGAATATCCCTTTGGCAAGGATATATGAAGTTTTAACTTTTTATAATTTTTTTAAATTAGAAGCACCGGGTCGCGCAGTTATTTCGGTTTGTACCGGTACGGCTTGCTATCTCAAAGGCAATGATAAAGTTTTGGAAGAATTCAAAAAAGAATTAGGGATTAATGAGGGAGAAAGCACGAGTGATCACTCCTTTCATTTGCAATGCGTACGCTGTGTCGGGTGCTGCGGCTTGGCTCCCGTTTGCGTTGTCAACGGCAAAACTTACGGTCGTGTAACCATAAGCGATGTTCACAACATTATAGACGAGTGGCGCAGAAAAATTGAAGAAGAAGATAAGGAGTTGGCTCATGGTTGATATGAACGAAATAGATAAAAGATTCGATATTCACGAAATCGCCAAAAATAAAAAACAAGAATTAGACCGCTTTGCCTGCACAATTTATTGCTGCCACTCCACCGGTTGTAAATCTTCCGGCAGCGATGACTTAATCAGCCTGATGAAATCGGCAATTGTTGAACATGGGCTGGAAGGCAAGGTCAGAATTGTACCGACCGGTTGTATGGGACTTTGCGCCCAAGGACCTTTGGTCAGAGTTGAGATAAAAGGTCAAAAAGATGTTCTCTACAAACGTTTGGAACCACTGGTTGCCAGAATAATCATTTCCGAACATGTTGCTCCCGCGCTATCAAAACTCGAAGAAGGGGAAGAATTTGTTTTGCCGGAATTTTTGAATAAATATGTTCTCTCTCTTGATTTACCTTTCTTTACCAAGCAAGAAAAAGTTGTTCTAAAACAAGCCGGACATTTGGATCCGGAAGATATCCAAGAATATATCGCTCACGGTGGTTACCTTGCGTTGGAAAAAGTCTTAAAAACAATGACACCGGCAGAAGTTGCCGCCGAAATCAAAAAATCAGGCTTAAGAGGTCGCGGTGGAGCCGGTTTTCCGACCGGACTGAAATGGGAATTGGCTGCCAAAGTTCCGACTGTTGATGAAAAGTTTATTATCTGTAACGGCGACGAGGGCGACCCCGGAGCTTATATGGACAGAAGTATTCTTGAATCCAATCCACATGACGTAATTGAAGGAATGATGATTGCGGCTTATGCCATCGGCGCAACAGAGGGATGGTTTTATATTCGTGCCGAATATCCTTTAGCCGTTGAACGAATTGAAAAAGCTATCAAAGCCTGCAAGAAGAACCGCCTGCTCGGCAACAATATTATGGGCACGGATTTTTGTTTTAACATTGATATTCGCCTAGGTGCCGGAGCTTTCGTTTGCGGTGAGGAAACCGCACTGATACACTCAATTGAAGGCAAACGCGGTACGCCTCGTCCGCGTCCTCCCTACCCGACCGAAGTCGGACTTTGGGATAAACCGAGTTGCATCAACAACGTCGAAACTTTGGCCAATGTTCCTTCCATCATCTTAAAAGGAGCCGACTGGTTTGCCTCTTTTGGTACCGAAACATCCAAAGGAACAAAAGTATTTGCCTTAACCGGTCAAGTCGAGCATTCAGGATTGATTGAAGTTCCGATGGGCACAACCATAGATACCATCGTTAACGAAATCGGCGGCGGTGTTCCGAACGGTAAAAAACTCAAAGCCGTACAAACCGGAGGACCTTCGGGAGGTGTTATCCCTGCAGATAAAATCAATTTACCCGTATGCTACGAAGAACTCAAAAAAGTCGGTTCAATTATGGGTTCGGGCGGCATGATTGTCATGGATGATACGGCTGACATGGTCGATATTGCCAAATTCTATCTTGACTTTACGGTTGATGAATCTTGCGGTAAATGCGCCCCATGTCGTATCGGCGGCAAACAAATGTTGTTACTGCTGGAAAAAATAGCCAAAGGCAGAGGCACTCCCAAAGATATAGAAGATTTGAGAAAAATCGCCGTGGCCATGCAAAAAGCATCTTTATGTGGTCTGGGACAAACTGCCCCTAACCCTGTTCTTTCAACTTTGAGATATTTTGGTGAAGAGTACGAAGCCAAAGTTGCCGCTAATTCCAAGGAGGTCAAATAATGGTTAAATTAAAAATCGATAACTACGATGTAGAAGTAACAGCTGGTACCTCCATTTTGGAAGCGGCTCGAAGCGTCCATATAGAAATCCCGACATTATGCAAACACCCCGATGTTGATGCCACGGCCGGTTGCGGAATTTGTATTGTCAAAGTCAACGGCAGAATTATGCGTTCGTGCTGCACACCGGTTGCCGAAGGAATGGAAGTTATTACCTCCGATGCCGAACTGGTCGATGTCAGACGCACGGTTCTAAAACTGATTTTAAGCAATCACCCCAATGCCTGCCTGACTTGTATTCGCTCAGGACATTGTGAACTGCAAGATTTGGCAAATACTTTCGGCATCAAAGATGCTCCGTTGCCCAATTTGACCAAACGTTGGCCGATAGACGATTCGACCAAGGCTTTGGTTCTCGATTCGAGCAAATGTATTTTATGCGGACGCTGCGTTGAGGTATGTCAAAATCAGCAAAATGTATGGGCCTTAGGATACCAAAATCGCGGTCTGGCAACACGCATCAGTCCGGCTAACGGCATCAATCTGGCTGACAGTCCATGCATCAAATGCGGTCAATGCTCAGCTCACTGCCCAACCGGCGCCATTGTTGAATATGACGAAACTCAAAAAGTATGGGATATGCTGAACGACAAAGATACCTATACCGTCGTCCAAATTGCACCGGCAGTCAGAGTTGCCATCGGCGAAGAATTCGGTTTTGATTTTGGCGAAAACCTGACCGGCAAAACCTATGCAGCTTTGCGCAGAATGGGATTTAACCGCATTTTCGATACCAATTTCGGTGCAGACTTGACCATTATTGAAGAAGCGACAGAGTTTGTCAGAAGATTTACTCAAGAGCCTGAAACTCTGCCGATGTTCACCAGCTGTTGTCCGGCTTGGGTTGATATGCTGGAAAAATATCATCATGACATGATTAGCCACTTTTCGACTTGTAAATCACCTCAATCAATGGTTGGCGCTATGGCTAAAACATATTATGCCGATAAAATGGGACTTGATGCCGCCAAAATTAAAGTTGTTTCGGTAATGCCCTGCACTGCAAAAAAATGGGAAATTGTCCGCAGTGAGGATATGAGTTCATCGGGCTTTCAAGATGTTGATGTTTCTATCACCACACGCGAACTGGCCCGTATGATAAAACAAGCGGGCATAGATTTTCGTACTCTTCCTGAAGAAGAAGCCGATAATCCGCTCGGAGAATATTCGGGAGCCGGAACGATTTTCGGTGCTACCGGAGGAGTTATGACAGCAGCATTAAGAACAGCATATTATTACATTACCGGTCAAGAACTCGGAGAGTTAAACTTTAGCGAAATTGAAGGTCTTGAGGGTGTAAAAGAAGCCACTGTTGATATTGCCGGCAAAAAAATAAAAATAGCTGTAGCTCATGGCACCGGAAATATTGAGAAGGTTTTAAATACGATTCGCCAAGCCAAAGAAAATGGTGAAGAATTGCCATACCATTTTGTAGAAGTGATGGCTTGTCGCGGCGGCTGCATCGCCGGCGGCGGACAACCGCGCGTCATGCTTCCGGGACAACCGAAACCGAGAGGCATTACCGACGATATTCGCCGCAAGCGGGCTCAAGGTTTGTTTGATGAAGATTTACATGCAAAGAACAGACTTTCGCACCACAATAAATCAATACAAACGCTTTACGAAGAATATATCGGAAAACCAAACGGAGAAAAAGCGCATCACTTATTGCATACGCATTACACCGCAAGAGAAAGATACAAAAAATAAGCTAAAGCATGGAAAAGAAAAACTCCGATTTTTCGGAGTTTTTCTTTTGTATAAACTATTACTATTTTGAAGCCAACACCCATAAATTTTTTCCAAACAAATAACGGGCACATATTTTATCTGCCAACAAACTTAAGGGAAAGGCAAATCTGTCATAAAATTTTAAACTCCCTACTCCCACACTGCCGTCTCTTTGCGGCAACATCTTATACAACAAAGAAGCAAACCAACCGAGACTGTCGGCATAATAGCATTTATTAACCTTAAAGCCGGCATTTTTCATCTTGTTGACCAACTCTTTTTTACAATAACGTCGGTAGTGTCCCACCTTTTTATCCATTGAAGAATAAAGCAAAGGAAAGGCCGGCACATATATAAAAATTCTTCCGCCGACTTTTAATTTTTTATGCAGTTCTCGCAAATAACTTTCATCGTTTTCGATATGTTCCAACACATTGAGTGAATAAATAAAATCCAAAGAATTGTCTGTCACTTCATTCAAAGAAGATTTCAGATTTAATCCCTCAAAACAAGATTTCATATTTTCCGCAGGTTCCACGCATAAAACAGATTTTTTAATTTTATCTTGGGTTTTTCGGGCAAAATTTCCGTTACCGGCGCCAAAATCCATAATTTTTTCATCGGTATTTTTCACAAAAGAGGTCAGCAACTCTACCAAAAAATTATTATAGTTTTCGGCACAATCCATAACCTCCAGATTATCTTTTCCCTGATATTGCATACTTTACTCCTCTGATAAATCGGCTGTCGTAGCTTGATACTGCAAATAATGCAAACGACGCGTTTCTTTACGGCTTTTGCATTGGGAATCAAGAATAAATCCGACCAACAAACAAATTCCGAAACAAATCATTAATCCCATGGATAACACGGCACGCGGCAACATCGGCACCAGTCCGGTTAAAAAGAAATGATAAACAACCGGCAGTCCAAGCAGGAGCGAGAGAATAAAAAAAACAGAAGAAATTAAACTAAAAAACAACATCGGTCTTTCGTCCTTAACCAAGTGAATAATCATCATCAAAATACGCATTCCGTCTTTATAAGTTGAAAGTTTACTTACCGAACCTTTCGGACGAGCAAAATAATCCGTTTTAACCTCCTTCATTGGAATACGGCTCGAAAAAGCATATACAGTTAATTCGGTTTCAATCTCAAACCCTTTGCTTTGGGCCGGAAAGGTTTTTACAAAACGGCGGCTAAAAACTCTAAATCCGGACAACATATCTTTTAACGGATGATTAAAAAAGCACTGTACCAATTTGGTTAATAACAAATTTCCCCAACGATGCCCGGCTCGATAAGCCGCCACATCAACTTCTTCACGCGCACCGACCACCATATCCAAATTTTCATCCAACAAGATTTGTATGAGCAAAGGCGTTTTCGCAATATCATAAGTTTCGTCACCATCGCTCATCACATAAACATCAGCCTCAATGTCGGCAAACATTCTGCGAACGACATTTCCTTTACCTTGCAGCGATTCGCTTCTGACGATTGCACCATGCTCACGGGCAATTTTAATTGTCTCATCGGTTGAATTGTTGTCATAAACATACACAGATGCCGTCGGTAATGTTTTTTTAAAGTCATCCACCACCTTACCGATAGACAAAGCCTCATTATAACAAGGGATAATCACCGCCACTTTTAACCCATTCATACCATTGCTCCTTTGTTGTTAAGAATTTTCTTCAATATAATACTTCAAATTTTCAGGTACGCAAATATACAAAGTATTTTCAAAATTATTTTTCAAATTTCGACAATACATTCCCTTGGTATCTTTTTTTATAATTTTTTGAAAATATTCTCCTTTATCTCCCCACCACAAATCTCTGTAAATAATGACCGTAGGACCTTTGTGAGCAGAAGATATTTCATCTTTAATTTGTTTAAATTTTCCTGTTTCTGAAAAATCAGATCCTTGCATATACCTTGCATTATAATGGTAGTACCCTAACGCACGAAAAGTATTATTTTTACTTAACTCAGGAATAACAGCTGCGGTTGGAAAATTATATAATTTCAATAAGGTATTTGGCGGTAACGTTATTTTTTCCATTTCAACATAATGATCGGCATTTCTTTTGTTTCCGGGCCATTCACAAGCGCCATAATTAGCTACCATTACAAAACAAAAAAAGACAGCCAACGCATAATATATTCCTTCCATCACCCACCATTTTGATTTGTAGCAAAATATTGTTTTTACAAAAAATAGAGCCCCAAACATTTCAATCACAACCAAATAGCGGTAAATAGAAAATACGTTAAGCCATATTATATAAGCCAAAATACAAAAAACGGCAAAAAAGAAATAAGTTCGGTTATTTTTATAACATTCCTTGATTTTTTTAGGATGAAACAGCAAATAAACAAAGGAAGTCAGTAACAAGAAATAATAAACTGCACCCCGAATATCATAAAAAGGGACTTCCGCCGTCCTATATTTTCCCCAATTCCAAATAAAAGGATGAAGCAAATTATATGGGAATTCGGCAATAAATCTTCTATCCGAATAATTTTCATCATTGAAATAAGGCGAATTAAAAACTTTATTCAAAAACGGAAAGAACGGATTTTCATATAAACTCCACATTTTATACATCCACCAACCGTTTATCAGCAAATAACCGACTAAACCGCCGAGAGCAAATAAAGATATAAAGACAAGAGGCTTTTTTAAAAACTTAAAACAAATCATAAGGCTCAAACCCGACGCCACACAAATATAAACGATTGTCGGTTTCAACCCTAAAGCTATTCCCAAAATAAGACCGCAAAGGAAAAATCTTGCATTATTTTGAGTATCTTCAAATTTTATCATCTTAAATATAAAATAAAGTGACCAAACGGCAAAAAAAGCCATTGGAATTTCATTAGTAGAACTTCCCGCCTGATAATATGTGGCCTGACCTGTTGCCGCAATCAGAACCGTTAGCAAAGAAAAAGCAATGTCGTTAAAGTTATTATGATCAAAAAACAAACGCACAATTTTATAAAAAGCGAAAAGCAACAATCCAAACCATAATCCTTGTATGGCATAAATAACATTCGGCAAATGATTAAAATTTTGGATTAAAAAATAAAGCGGTAAATCAAGCAACGGATTGAAAAAAGTATTAACCGAAGACGGCACAATATCATAATTAAGACGATTATTCAAAAAAGCAAAAGCATTATAATAATGGTAGTTGGTAAAATCCCAGTTATAATCAAATTTTTCTTGCACACAAACATAGCTACCGCAAGCTAACAAGCACAAACACACAAAATAGTTATTGTTAAACAAAGCAACTATTTTCTTTTCACATTTTTGCCAAAACGTCATTAGAATTTTCCCGTTAAATTAACAATAAAAAATATTTTCAAAATTTATAAAAACATAACCTATACAATATATTTGCTTCAACGCAGGCTGTCGGAAAAATTTAATCAAAGACTTACAACTACCATTGTTTTTGCAATATTTTATAGCGATAAT
Organism: uncultured Alphaproteobacteria bacterium; assembly: GCA_944390315.1. GTDB lineage: Bacteria > Pseudomonadota > Alphaproteobacteria > RF32 > CAG-239 > JAFUYI01. The sequence goes on along the minus strand of CALXPO010000027.1, from coordinate 66,021 downwards.
AATCATAGGGAACCAATCCTCCCCAAATCACAGAGAGTAAATAATACGGCTCCGAAAGAGAAGAATATCTTGACAGAAAATCACAGACATACATAAAAATTATAGTATAAACAATCGCCTTCATCCACATTCCTTTAAATAAATAATAAAAAGGTCCTAGAATGGCACTTATAATAAAGATTTTTACATTAAGTATGTCATTGTAAATTTTTTTTCTGTCTTTTTTAGGCAACTGATTAAATTTGGGTTTGTTTTTCCACCATTTTCCATCAACACATTTTTCGTCAACAGCCTCAAATACTTTTTTCCACTCATGACCGACGTCAAGATTTGAAAATTTATTCTCCATTTTTTCTCCTTCCAATCAGCCGAATTTTTTATAAAAATCTTTACGTTGACGCCGTCCCATTGACCAAATATTTCCCAAACCAGCTATGGGCTGAATTTCATTTAAGGTTTTAAATGCAAAATTGCGCCGAAAAAACAACGAAGTTGTTTTAGAATAACAATTCATGGGGCAAAAGCCATAAAAATCGACTTGCAACAAGTCAGCACCTTTTAGAGCCGATACAGCCGAACGATATTCCTGACTGGTATTAATACGATCACTATCGTCCAAAATTATCAATCCTCCGTCAGCCAAACCTTCTATGGCTGCTTTGGCACATTCGGCACGTCTTTTTCCATCAACGATTATAACATCATACTTGATATTATCCTCAAATACGGCATTTTCATATTCTTCACCCTCATCTCGCCAACGCACTTCCAGATTAGGTTCATGAAATTCTTGCTGCCACTTATCGAACCACTTTGGATTATCTTCAATACTGGTAACCGATTGTGCTCTGGCTGCCCAAAATAGCGACGAATTTCCGCAGCCAAACTCAAAAATTTTTTTATCACGATAATCGAACTGAGATAAATATTCTATCGCCGGATAAGTATACCAAGGTATCGGATTTCCTTCGGTATCAACACAAATTTTTTCATCTATTGTCCGTTCTATACCAAATTCTTTCTGCCACATTTCAATAAATTTGGTAAAGCGCTCGCTATACATTTTAACTCCTAACGTTTTGCCGCCCCTGCTAACCTCAGCAACAACATGCTGACAATTTCGGTTGAAGGCATATTTGTCGTTTTACAGTCTTTTTCAGTATCATAAAGCAGTTCAATAGCTTTAAGTAATTTATTTCGCTGCCACAAGAACAATTGCTGTTTGAAAGCCGCTTCTTTGAGTTTAAAAATCTTAGGTATCAAACTATTCATAGCTTTTTCGACCGTATTTCCCTTTTCAATGCTGGCTTGACAAATTAATAATTTTTGAAAATGATACCACATATTTCTCACTAAAACGGTCGGGTCATTTCCCTCATTAATATATGTTTTGTATTTATTTATTGCCTCTTGTTTATTTCCACTTAACGCAGCGTAAATAATATCATCCGTATTCGTGTCCGAAGCATCACTGATAATTTTTCGAACCACATCCACTGTCACATTTTTGGCATTGCCCATATATACGGAAAGTTTTTCAAGTTCCCCGAGGTTAACCATTCTATCACCCGACAAACGGGAATAAAGCAACTGCACGGCGTCAGATTCAAAAGTCAGTCCCATTTTTCGCAGAACAGCACCGATATCTTCATTTCTATCTTCATAACAAGCAACCACGGCAATATCTTCGGAAGACGACGCCATTTTAACCAAAGAAGAATTTTTGGTTAAGTTAGAAGCGCCGGACAAAAGCAAAAGATTAGGAGAATTTTGGCTTTCATTCAACATCTCACGCAAAGATTTGCTTAAGTCATTTCCGGCATTATTAACGATAATCACACGCCGACCGCCCATTAAGGACTGTCCGTTAAATTCTCCATAGAGCTTGCCTATATCGGCAGCCAAATCATCACCGTTGAGTTCTGATACCTGAAAAGCGTCATTGAGATCGGGACAAACGCTTTGAGCTAATTTCTTGACAATCTCACGCTGCAAACCTTCATTGCTGCCATATACCAAAAAGGCTTTGATTTGATTATCTGGTTTTCTAATATATGCATCTACTTGCAGCGGTTTAATATTCATCCGGATTTCCTCGTTTAGTCAGCGTACTGTGGAAATAAGCTCCGATTCTTAAGGCGATATCGTTGGCAATAATTTTGGCAGCATTTTCATCACCTTTTTTCTGAGCCATAGTTGTTGAATAGGGGTTAGCCAAAATATCATAGCTGACATAAGCCACACTATCGCCGGTAAATAAACGCTTATCACCTTCCGTCATATAATAGCTCACTCTATATTTTACCATTTTGCGAGTTGCGGTAATATCCGAACGCAAGGCCTGATCAGAAACCGTCTTGCTTGCCAAACTTGCAAATAAACGATATTTTGGACTTTTGGGTGTTCCTTTTGGTGTTAACAAATCCAAAAGATTATTGCGCATAACTTGCCCGAAACGGTCAGCAATAGGCTCTACGCTGATTTGCGACATTTCTTGACTGATGGACGTATCAAAAGCACCGCCGTAATACCACATATTATCGTGTTTTTTTTCAACATAAAGCGGCTCAAAACCACAACCGCACACCGTCAACAATATTCCGAACAAAAACAGTTTTCGCAACAAGACTCAATCCTTTCAAGCAAATTTCGGGGAAAGAAAATTCTTTCCCCGATAGTTATTGTTTATTAAGCGACAATGTTCACAATTCGATTGGGAACAACAATAATCTTTTTGATTTGTTTTCCTTCAAGTTGTCTGGCCACATTTTCCAAAGCCAAAGCGGCAGCCTCGACATCGGTTTGGGGCGCATCTTTGGGCATTTCGATTGTTCCGCGCATTTTGCCGCAAATTTGTACGGCAATGGTAACGGAATTTTCTTCGGCCAACTTAGCATCTCCCACCGGCCAGCTTTCGGTAACAATCAAAGTATCTTGTCCCATGCGAGCCCACATTTCTTCGGCCAAGTGCGGCGCAAAGGGGGCGGTTAATTTTAACAGAGTCAGATACAGTTCTGCCGGAATTTTCTCCAGTCCCGCCATATAGTTTACAAAAGTCATTAATGAAGAAACTGCGGTATTAAAGCGCATTTGGTCGATTCTTTCGCTGACTTCCAAAATGCATTTGTGCATAGCACGCAAATCAGCTTCAGAGGCTTTAACATCTGCGACTTTCTTCATCAAGCCGTAAATTTTATTTACAAAACGATAAACACCCATCAAACTTTCATCAGACCACATGGCAACCTGGTCAAACGGACCGATAAACATTTCATACATACGGAAAGCATCGGCACCGTAAGAATTGACAATATCATCGGGATTAATAACGTTGCCGCGTGATTTTGACATTTTTTCACCGTTTGAGGCCAAAATCATACCGTGAGAAGTTCTCTTTTTGTATGGTTCTTTCGTCGGCACCAAGCCCAGATCATAAAGGAATTTGTACCAAAAACGAGAATAGAGTAAGTGCAAGGTAGTATGTTCCATACCGCCGTTATACCAGTTGACGTTCATCCAATAGTCAAGAGCTTCTTTGGAAGCAAATTCTTTGTCATTGTGCGGATCGCAGTAACGCAGAAAATACCAAGAAGAACCGGCCCAGTTCGGCATGACGTCGGTTTCCCGTCTGGCTTTGCCGCCGCATTTCGGACAGGTGGTATTGACCCAATCGGTTGCTTTAGACAAAGGCGATTCGCCTTCATCATTGGGCAAATAATCCGATACTTCGGGCAAAGTCAACGGCAACTCGGATTCGGGAATGGGTTGCCAACCGCAGTGTTCACAATAAACCATAGGAATAGGTTCACCCCAATAACGCTGGCGGGAGAACACCCAGTCACGCAGTTTGAAATTAACTTTTGATTTGCCAAAATTATGCTTTACCGCATAATCTATGGCTGCGCGCATACCGTCTTCTTTGTTCATACCGTTTAAGAAATCGGAATTGATATGAGCTCCGTCTTCTTCCCAAGCCTTTTCAGAAATATCTCCGCCTTCCAAAACTTGAATAATCGGCAAATTAAAGGCTTTGGCAAAATCATAATCGCGTTGGTCGTGAGCAGGAACGGCCATAATGGCACCGGTACCGTATCCGGTCAAAACATAATCGGAGATAAAGACCGGAATCAATGCACCGTTATATGGATTTTTAGCCTTAATACCTTTGAGTTCAACACCGGTTTTGCTGTCATTCGCAGTTCTTTGCAATTCTGATTTTTTAGCGGTCGCTTCGACATAAGCGGCAATTTCGGCTTTATTTTCGAACATATCGTTTAACTCGGAAACATATTTATGTTCTGGCGCCATAACCATATAAGTTACGCCGAAAGCCGTATCCGGACGGGTTGTAAATACGGTCAATTTTTTGCCGTCCAATTCTTTACCGTCTTTGTCGGTCAAAGCAAAATCGAGCTCGGCACCTTCGGAACGACCGATCCAGTTAATTTGCTGAGCCTTAACGCGGTCGATAAAATCCAGATCTTTCAAATCGTCAATCAGTCTATCGGCATATTTGGTAATGGCAATCATCCATTGTTCTTTATCTCTGCGAACGACTTCGGCGCCGCAACGTTCACAATGGCCGTTAATCACTTCCTCATTAGCCAAACCAACTTTGCAGGACGGACACCAGTTAATGGCCATTTTATCTTTATAAGCCAAACCTTTTTCAAAAAATTTGATAAACATCCACTGCGTCCATTTATAGTATTCGGGATCACAAGTGGTAACACATCTGTCCCAATCAAAACTAAACCCGATGGACTTGAGCTGACGAATAAAATTTTTAATATTAGCTTTGGTTGAAACCGCCGGATGAACGCCGGTTTTAATCGCGTAATTTTCAGCCGGTAAACCAAAAGCATCAAAGCCCATAGGATAAAGGACATTATATCCCTGCATTCTTTTTTTGCGGGCAATAACATCCATAGCCGTGTATGAGCGCGGATGCCCAACATGCAAACCGGCACCGGACGGATAAGGGAATTCGACCAAGACATAATATTTTTCTTTGTTTTTATCTATTTCTACTTTATAGACTTTTTCGTCATCCCAAATTTTTTGCCATTTGCTTTCAATTGTATGAAAATTGTATCTTTCTTCCAATTCCCAATCTTTTTGCCAATCGGCAAAAGACTTGCCGTTATGACGGGCACTGCGGTCATCTATCAAAATTCTTCTCCATGAGTTTTATTTTACTAAATCCAACAAATTTTTGTTATAGGCTATAATATATTTGTCAAAAATACAATAGGGTTAAAACATTTTCGCACTTGTATTTCAGTTGTTGATTGCGTACACTGGCAAACAACAAAAATATTTTGACAAATTTAGGGGGACAGAACCTTGGATATTCGCGACATTGCCTTTGATATTTATAAAAAATCACTTGATTCGGTCTTTTCCGGCGACAGCTTTGCCGAATTTTCCGAATTAAACAGTCAAGATGCCGCTTTTGTAAAACGTCTGGTCCTGATGGCTTTAAGGCGTCAGGAATTCATCAAAAACGTCATTCGCGAATATGCTGCCAAGAAAATCCCCGCCAAACCCGATGCCGTTCATATGACCATCATTATGGGCGCGGTTGAAATTTTATATTTTCGCACGCCCGACTACGCCACGGTTAACAGCTATGTTAATTTAGCCAAAAAGAAAGCCAATAAATTTGCCGGTGGCTTTGTCAATGCTATTTTGCACAAAATCTGCCGCGACAAAGACGAAATAGCCAAGCGCGCGCCTTTTCCGTTTTTTCCGGCGGCTTTTGTTGAAATTTTGCGCAAAGATTACGATAAAAAACGCATTAACTCAATTGAGCGAGCCGCGGTTATCGAGCCGGCTTTAGACATTACCGTTAAACAAAATCCCGACGAATGGGCATTAAAACTCGGCGGGAAAAAACTTGGAAATTCGACAATTCGCCTATATCAAAGCGGTACCGTCAATGAGTTGGAAGGTTTTAATGAAGGCTGCTGGTGGGTACAAGATTTTTCGTCATCTTTACCGGTTGCAACGCTAAAAAATATCGGTGGCAAAAAAGTTTTGGATGTCTGTGCCGCTCCCGGCGGCAAAACGGCTCAACTGATAAATAAAGGAGCAGAAGTTACCGCTCTCGATATTTCCGCCGAACGCCTCAAGTTATTAGAACAAAATTTAGAGCGACTTCATCTGTCCGCTAATCAGATTATTGCCGCCGATGCTCTCGAGTGGCTGCCCCATGCTCCGCAATTTGATATTGTCTTGCTTGATGCGCCCTGTTCTGCCGACGGCACACTCAGACGCCACCCCGAAATTGTCCATACCCGCACAATATCCGACATTCGCCAAAACGCCGATTTGCAAAAAAAACTGCTTGATGCCGCCGTCAATGCCGTCGCCGAAAACGGAATATTAATTTATTCCGTTTGCTCAATGACCAAAGACGAAGGTGAAAAGCAAATCAAAAAATTTCTCGATTCGCACCCAAATTTTTCAATTGATCCGATAAAAGCTGAAGATATTTCATCTTCTATGCCCGAAAATTTTAATCAATTAATTTCCCAAGAAGGTTTTATACGCTGCCTGCCCGATATGCTCGGCGGTATTGATGGCTTTTTTGTTGCCCGCTTAAAAAAGAACAACTGATATAAGTATTGAAGAAATAAGATATCCATATTATAACTGTTAAATAACCTTGTGAGGAATACCGCTATGAATATGAGCTTTTTTATCATCTTGGGCTTATCCTTTTTAAGTTTTATCATTCCTGCCGTATGTTACGCACGCATTTCAAAAAAAGGAACATTTAATCAATCCGCCTTAACAGATTCTCCGGCATTTATCACAAGCCTATCCCTGTTTCCTCTTTCCCTTGCTGCCTATTTTTTATTTTATCAATCAGATAGTTTTGTCAGCAACTATAATATCTGGCAGCTTCCGATTACTTTTGGCGGAGCGCTGCTTATTGCTTCTTGCGAACATCTTAATTTTCTCAACAAAAAAGAATGGCTTATTTTGCCCATTTGCATTTTAATTGCATTAATCGTTATGCCGAATAACGGTTTTACGGTTATCAACGGTATATCGCCCCTGCTTAATAAAATAATCCTTGGATTCAGCTGGTTGGCCTTTGCCGCATTTTACAGATATGCCAACAGCGGCAACGGACTTTTAGCCTCACAATCAATAACAATAACTCTGGGTATCGGAATTCTGTCGGTTTTACACGCCGCCCCTCTCCTGCTTGGCGTTTATGGTTGGATTTATGCCGCAGCTTTTGCCGCACTTGCCGTATTTTCATGGTATCCGACCCGCATAAAGATTTCTTCTTCCGATGCCACCGCTTTTGGATTTATTTTATTTTCCTTAATATTTTCCGTCAGCTCTGAAGGAGCAATATCTTGTTGCGTCATCTTTTCAATGTACTTCTTGGTTGATTTTATCTGGGCTCTTTTGCTCAAATTAACCTTTTTACCCCGATTCGATAACATTTATAACAACTGTTCTGTTAATCAGTCCATAGCAAACGGATTAAATCCGGCTCAAGCTGCATCTGTTACCGTAAAAATCCAAATTTTAATGTTATTATTTGGTTGTTTTCAAATTTATTCACCGACCCCTTGGTCGCTTTTGTTTATTTCAACTTTAATTGCAATATGGTTAATTTACAGATTTCGCAATGTTATTGTTGCGAAACAAAGCCTCAAAGACATCAATACCAAAGTGCTGGAAGAACTTCAAGATCGCATGGATGAATTCAAAAGCTATATAAAAAAGGATGATAATCTCTGATGATTAAGCAATTTCTTCGGCATTTTTTTTCTCCTTCAAAAGCAACTCCGAAAGTTGCTTCAATTTCTCCTGCCGCAGAAATAAAGTTCAAAATTATTGTCATTGATTTTCATGACAACTCCAGCTCAAGCGGAGCACAAAATCTGACTTCTGTCCTAAGCGGACAACAAGGTTTGGATATATCCTGTATGACGCCTGATTTTGATTTATCTTTCCTCAATTTTGAAAGTCGTAATTTTTTTGACTTGATAGAACACGGACAAAATATACTTCAACAAACAAAAGCCGATGTCTTAATATGGGGATACAGACAAGATGAATATATTAGGTTAAATTTTCAAACCGCCGATCAATATCAAGATACAGAAGATTCTTTTGTCGGACTCCTTGATTGTATGTACGTTCCCGCCTCCGACCTAAACAAAGACAAAGGCTTGTCGCCGGCTTTGATAGATTTATTAGTAGGCACAATTATCGCTGCCGTGAACTGTAATAATAATGAAGCTCGTATATATAAAAAATTTTTACTCAAAAAAATAATTCATAGACTTTCACAAATAGATTCTGCCAAATCTCTCGGTTTGGAACATATGCCCTATATAATGAATCAACTCGGTCTCATTTATATGAGTGTTGCCGCCGCCAACGGCAATGAAACCGACTTCAAAACCATCAGTAATCTGTTTGAAACAGCACTCAAATACCAAAAACAGATTTTAGAACCGACCCATTTGGGATCTATATATCTTCACTTAGGGCAACTCAATGATTGTGCTTCAGTTTATATGAGTAAGCATCTGTCATTTTACTTTCGGTCAGCAATATATAATTATCAAATGGCGCAAAAATATTTTGGCAAATACAGTTACCCATACGACTACGGGCATATTTGTTACAAACTTTCAGGTCTTTATTATAATTATTGGAAGCAAACAGAAGATTTGCAAGCCTTACGAGATTCGGTTTCTCAGCTGAGAGAATGCGAAAAAATATTTTCCCAAGCCCAATTTCCTGAATTTTGGGGACACATAGAAGGTAATTTAGGTTACTTGCTGCATAATTTGGCACGCATTACTCAAAGTGTCGAAATATGCCGAATTGCCGTTAACGCATATAAGAACGAACAAAAAATAATTACCGAAAAACGACAACCCCTATTTTGGGCTCAAATCCAACAAAAAATTGCCGAAATATATTATCTTGAAGGAAAATTATCCAATAACCCCGAAGCCTTGGAAGAAGCTCTCTCATGTTTTCATGATGCCCTTTATATTTTCGAAAATGCAAAAAAAGAAAACGCTTCTGTTCAAGTTCACAATCTCATAGCAAAAACTCGCCAATTGCTTGGCGAGTTCAAAACAGACGAGTGATTTTTTATTCCGCACATAAGCGTTCATCCGATTCTACTGGCTCACATTCTTGTAAAGCGCCTATTTTCATCAGCGTACGCATAATATTGGCACGATTGCGTTTTTTTATCGGGCGAATAGGCTGACCGGCATAAACCGTCCACGGTTCAAACTTATAGCCCGAAGGGACAAAGCTCAAAGCACCGATAGCCACCCCTTCGGGAATATCATTACCTGGCATAATCACCGAATTGGTACCGACACCGGTATATTTTCCCAAACGTACGTTGCCTTGAATTTCTTTAACACAAGGAACAGAGTGCGTCACCAACTCATTGACATAATCATTGCTTGAGAGCCAGATTTTTACTCCTGCAGCTAAACTTGAATAGCTACCCATCTCAAACATATATTTTCCATCACCGCCGGCAATATAAGTTCCGGGAGCAATTTCGCAGTCATCACCGATTTTACACGCCGAAGAAATACGGCAAAAATCGGCAATACGAACATTATCTCCCACTTCAACCAATTCAGGTTTCTTGATAATCACGTAATCGCCAAGAATAAAATTTTTTCCGTGTTTCATTCTTTTTCTCCTTGTTATTAAACAAGATTTAGTATGAAAGACGGGTTTAATAATTGCAAATCAACAAAAATTATAAAATATTACAAAAAGCGGCTTTTCCGAAAGAAAAACCGCTTTTATCACCAAGTTTACAAAGCCTTCATAATGTCTTCAACAATCAATTCCGGCGTCAAATGATAGCGCTCATAAAGCTCCTTGAGCGGCACTCTGTCGGTAAACTCTTTTTTGGAGCCGAAGCAAAGTACCTTCATTTGGCTTACGCCGTAATAACGGGCAATTTTTTCACCGAAACCGCCGTCTAAAACACCGTCTTCCAAAGTAACAACCAATTGATGTTTATCTTTCAGCGATTCGAGACATTTTTCATCAATTCCGGAAACAAAGCGCGGATTTATCAACGTCGGCTCAATACCTTTTTGTTGCAGCAATTTTTCAACTTTTTTACCCAAGCCGTAAAAACTGCCCAAAGCCAAAACGGCAACTTTTTCACCTTGTTTGACGGTTTGATAACGGTTAATTTGCGAAAAGTCTTTTTCCACCGCAAAATCGGCTTTTTCTACCGCAGACGGTATACGAACAATGACTGGATGCTCATTTTGTCCAACCGCCCAATCGAGCATGGCCAAATATTCTTCTTTGGTCGTCGGCGCCAAGTAAACAATATTGGGAATATTGCTCATCATCGCCATATCGAAACAACCCAAGTGCGTGGCATCGGCTGCCGAAATTCCGCCGGCACCGACAATAATAACGGCCGAATTGTTATTCAGAGCCAAGTCTTGTGACAATTGGTCATAAGTTCTCTGAGCAAAAGAACTATAAACCAAATAAACCGGTTTGCAGCCGCCTTTGGCCAAAGCCGAAGACATGGCAACGGCTTGCTCTTCGGCAATACCGACATCGACAAAATGGCTGCCCAAAACCGCACGACGATCAGGCGTTAAACCGAAAGCTCCCGGAGTTCCGGCATTAACCACAACAACTGTTTTATCTTGAGCAATTTTATTTTTAAGGTAGTTATAGGTAATATCGTTATAATTTTCACCGCTGATATCAACCGTTAACTCACCGCTTTTGATATCAAACGGCAAATTCCAGTGCCATCTCTCTTTATTTTCTACGGCAAACTCATAACCCTTGCCTTTTAAGGTATGAATGTGCAAAAGCACGGGATGATTGGCATCTTTATGTTTTTTAAACAACTCTATTAGTTTTTCAATGGAGTTTCCGTCTTCCAGATAATCATATTCAAAGCCCAAAGCCTTAAACATATTGCATTCGGCTTGTCCGCGGGTTTGGCGAAGCAAACGCAAATTGTTGTATATACCGCCGTGATTTTCGGCAATTGACATTTCATTATCATTGACAATCACAATAATATTACTGCCCAAAACCGCAGCGTTGTTCAAACCTTCATAGGCTTCACCGCCCGATAAAGAACCGTCGCCGATAAGAGCAATAACATTGTGGCTTTCGCCTTTCACATCTCTGGCTTTTGCCAAACCCGAAGCCAAACTAACCGAAGTTGAGGTATGACCGACGACAAAATTATCATGTTCACTTTCGCTCGGACAAGTATAGCCGGAAATTTTTTTCATCCCCTCATCAGTCAAAAATCCGTCTTTTCTGCCGGTCAAAATTTTATGTGGATAGCATTGATGCGACACATCAAAAACAAATTTATCTTTGGGTGAGTCAAAAACATAATGCAAAGCAATTGTTGCTTCGACAATACCCAGATTCGGACCAACGTGACCACCGATTTTACTGTCGCGATTGAGGATTGCGGCTCTGATTTCTTCGGCCAAAGCCTCCAATTCTGCCATTGACAATTTTTTAACATCGGCAGGTGAATTTACTTTATCCAAATAAGTCATTTTTATCTCCTGATTTGCAAAATATCAAACTTTCGGCAGTTTACTTCTTAGAGTTGGCTCTAAGTCAAGCTGTTTTTTTATTAAGCGGAAACTTTTTTATATCTGCCGCCCATGGCCTTATAGATATAATTTTCATACTTGATAATTTGATATTTTTGCTCAATCAGACTCTTACGCAAAGAATTTTCGGTATAAATAGCTGTCAACCAATCTTTAATTTCTTCTTTTCCGTATTCGTAGCGGTTACGATAATAAGCCGATATTTTTACCGAGTTTTGATAATTCTCTTCAATATTTTTATAAATATCGTTAGATTTCAGATAAGCGTAATAATAATAAGAAATTTCATTTAAGGCTTGGTTCAGCGTATCCTTAAAATCAATCACGCTGATTTGATAATCGGCTTCGGATATTTTGATATTGTTTTTAACTCGATTCCAATCCAAAAACGGCAAATCGACCGATACACTGCCGACAATATACGAAAAATCAAAAGTTGTTCTTGCTTTATCCGAAGAAGAATTCAAAGCTCCGTTAACGGTAATGTTCGGATACCAATTTTTGTTTTCGGCTTTGAGATTCTCAAACGCTTTTTCCAAGCGATATTGCGAAGCGAGCAAATCGGGACGGTTGGCAAGCATCGCAACGGGAACATCCAAATCCGGCGCGACTGTTTTTTGTTTTAGGATATCGGCAAAAGCAAGTTCTTCTTTTTCATCACTGATATTTAAAATATTTTTCAAACTGGCCAATTGTTCTTTATACTGAGTTTCGAGATTAAGTAATGTATTTTGTTCGGAAAGAACACTTTGTTTTGACTGCAGCATATCGACATTATCGGTTTTGCCCGCCTGATATTTTTGTTCGGCAATTTTTTGAATCTCTTGATAAGCCTTAATATTTTCTTTAGTCACATCAATTGAATTCTGCAAATAGGTCAAATTGAAATACAAATCGACCACGCTGTTGATAAGCGACAGACGAGCCGTTTCTTTATCCATAACCGTTGCCTGATATTCAAATTCCTGAGCCGTACGCAAGTTTCTGATTTTACCGTACAAATCGACTTCATAGTTTAAGCCCAAATCTCCCGAAAAATTATCTCCGAAATCGTCACCGGTATAAATTTTACGCTGGGAAGAAGCATCCAATCCGGCGTAGACGGTCGGGAACAAATCGCTCGTTGCCAAGCTCAGGTTATATAACTCTTTATTAATGTTAATAGCAGCCTTAAGGTAATCGGGATTATTAGCAAGAGCTGTTTCAACCAATTTATTTAAGTTTTCGTCATTATAGCCTTGCCACCATTTATCATCTTTTTGATAAACGAATTGCAGACTCTCGGAATAACTCAATTCTTCCTGCAAACTGAGCGGTTCGGGTTGAACGGAAACACATCCGCCGAGCAAAACCAAACTGACACCCAAAAGTAATTTTACCGTTCGATATTTTTTCATATTATTCACTCGCCAAAGCATCAATAGGGTTAAGATTAGAGGCGTTTTTAGCCGGCATATAGCCAAAGATGATACCGATAGCGGTAGAACATACCAACGCCAAGACAATTGAAAGAGTTGAGAAAATCATACCCACATCTTCCGACAAACTGTTAAAGATAAAACCGATAAGCATCGACAGCGATACCCCCAAGAAACCGCCGACCAAACAAATCAATATCGCCTCAATTAAGAATTGTTGCAAAATATCGGCTTGTTTGGCACCGATAGCCATTCTGATACCGATTTCACGTGTCCGCTCCGTTACCGATACCAGCATGATATTCATCACACCGATACCGCCGACGATAAGCGAAATAACCGCAATACTGGCAATCAAAAATTTCATGGTATTAGTCGCACTTTCGACCGTTTGTTTAATACTGTCGGTATTAATCATAAAAAAGTCTTTTTTACCGTGCAGAGCCGTCAAAATCTTTTCAATACTTTGTTCGGCAACTTGCGAATTAACTTTATCCGAAACCTTGACCGTAATCAAGTTTATATCACTGCTGCCGTTGATACGATACATTGCGGTTGTATAAGGCACAAAAATATTCATACTTTCGGACGACGGTCCCGGACTGGAATCTTTTTCGGTAACGCCGATAATTGTCAGCGGTTTTTTGTTAAAGATAATTACCTTGCCGAGAGGATTAGGTTCATTTTCAAACATTTCTCTTAAGGTATTGTCATCAATCACCACCACCGAGGCCATTTGGTTGACTTCTTCTTTGGTAAAGCCGCGACCTTGGGCAAATTTTTTACCTTTAACGTCAAAAAAAGTATCACCGACACCTTTAAGCTGTGCCGTCAAAGAATAGTTACGATAAACCAAAGTTCCGCTGGCGGATACACTGGGGGTGGAGTTATCAATAAAACCTTGTTTTGCTAAAAATTCGGAATCCCGCACTTTCAAAGTTTTGACACGTCCCGAACGCATATCACCGAAACCTGTTCCCGGCATAATATCAATCGTATTTGTACCCATTGAATTGATTTGCGCCATAATTTTGGCTTGCGAAGCATTACCTAAGGCAACCACCGATACCACCGAAGCAATACCGATAATAATTCCGAGCATTGTCAAAAGCGAACGCATCTTGTTGGACATAATCGCGTGTAAGGACATTTTCATCGATTCGATAAAACTGTATTTGAAAGCATCAAACTTACTGCGACTGATATTTTCGACCGTATTGGTCGACTCAAAAAATTCATTGACCTTGCGCTCATCGGAAACGATTTCACCGTCTTTAATCTCAATGATACGACTGGCCTGAGCGGCAATTTTGCTGTCATGAGTAACCAAAATGATGGTATGTCCTTGTTTATGCAAATCCTTGATAATACTCATAACCATTTCACCGCTCTTGGAATCAAGCGCACCGGTCGGTTCATCTGCCAAGATAATCTCACCGCCGTTCATCAGGGCTCTGGCAATACTGACACGTTGTTGCTGTCCGCCCGAAAGCTCATTCGGTTTATTTCCGAGTTTGTTTCCGAGCTCCAATTTTTTAAGCAATTCAACCGCACGCTTATCTCTGGCTTCGGCATTTAACCCCAAATAAACGGCCGGTAACGCCGCATTTTCGTCGGCTTTTAGGCTGTTGAGCAGATTGTAACGTTGAAAAATAAAGCCAAAGGTTTTGCAACGCAGCTCTGCCAACTGGTCTTTATTCATTTTTCCGACTTCGACTCCGTTGATTTTGTAAGAGCCGGTTGTCGGCACATCAAGGCAGCCAATAATATTCATCATAGTTGATTTACCGGAACCCGACTGACCGATAATGGCGACGAAATCACCTTTTTCAATTTGTAAATCAATATTTTTCAGGACATGGACTCGATTACTGCCTTGTCCGAAATATTTATTGATTTTCTTTAATTCGATTATGTTCATCGAAATCTCCTTGCACCTCTGGCATTAGCCGCCTTATCGGAAATTTCGGAAGATGACATCTTGGCAACAATCACCTCATCACCTTCATTCAATCCTTTTTTAACCTCAATATTAATATCGTCGGACACACCGGTTACGATTTGACGCTTTTCAACACCGTTGGCAGTTAAAACTTCAACATATTTTCCGTCAACCGTTCCCTGCACGGCAATGGTCGGCACAGTCAAAACATCTTCGGCACTTTCAACATAAATGGCATTTTGCGTTGTCATTCCGATTCGAAGTTTGCCGTCGGTATTTGGAACCCGCAAACGTCCGTAAAAATAAATAGCCTCGCTGGAATCAACGGTTTCGGTATATTGATCATCGGTTAAAAGAGTCAAAGCCGGATCGATTGAAGCCAACGTTGTTTCATAAACCTTATTCATATCAGCAAGTACCGTATAAGTTACTTTAACTCCCGGTTTGATATTACCGATATCGCCTTCGGAAATTTCAATCCAAATCTCCATTTTATCCAAATCGGCAATTTGAACGATTGTCGGCGTATCCATTGCCGCGTTAATGGTTTGCCCGACTTTAACCGGCACGGAAACAATCGTACCGTCGAGCGGAGCGGTAATTTTGGTATATCCTAAATTGGTTTCGGCGGTACTGAGCGTGATTTCGGTTTCTTTTAAGGACGCTTCTATTTCAGCCACTTTAGACTGAGCCGTTTCATACACATCCTGTGCATTTTCCAAATCTTCGTCAGAAGCGGCATTTTTCTTTTTCAACTCCTGCATACGCTTATATTGCTTTTCGGCAATACTCAGAGAGGTTTTTGCCGCTTTGAGTTGAGCCTGATAACTTGACAATTTTGCTTTAGCAATATCCACGTCATTTTGTTGCGTTGTTGAATCAATCTCGGCAATCAGTTCACCTTTTTTCACCTCTTGTCCGATATTGACATACAATTGCTCGATTTTACCGGACACCTGAGCACCGACGGTTACCAAATCTTGAGCTTTGACTTCACCGGTGGCATTAACCACTTTTTCGACATTTTGTCTTCGGACTTGTTGAGTGATATAGGATACATCATCTTTCTTGGAAAAAAATGAAAAATATGAACATCCGCATAAAAAGATGATAATAAGAATAAGCCACAAACCTTTTTTACTTTTAAACAACTTCATTTTTTACTCTACACTCAAAATTAAATTTGATAAATTTTTGTTTTATAGTTTATTGATTTTACCTTTAATATTTAATTAAACACATTAGTAAAAACGATATTTTTTTATATAAGTTCATTTTATTTAACATTTTTTTATATTTACGCGGATACAAGATGTTATAAACAAATTGAGGAGAAAAAAATGAAACAATTATACCCGATGCTGTTACTTCTCATCTCTAACATTTTTATGACCTTTGCTTGGTACGGTCACTTAAAATTCAAATCTGCTCCGCTTTGGATTGTTATTATTGCCAGTTGGGGAATTGCTTTTTTTGAGTATTGTTTCCAAGTTCCCGCCAACCGTATCGGGCATACCTACTTTGACACGCCTCAGCTTAAAATTATGCAAGAAGCTATAACCATCGTTGTTTTTTGCATTTTTTCAGTCTTTTATTTAAGAGAAGAACTCAAGTGGAATTATATCGTCGGCTTTCTGCTGATTTTGCTCGCCGTCTTTTTTGTTTTTAAGGATTGGAATTAACATGCCAAATATTGACAGGTCTCAATGATAAAAAGCATATTATAAATTAACATAAGGAGAAAATACTATGACAGAGACCGTCTCAGCGGCAATAAACGAAGCAATCAGACAGATGAAAGAAGAAAAAATCAATTTTACGCTCGAAGCCGATTTTCAATTCAGTTTAGCCTGGAAATTAAAAGAAATTTTTGGCGAAAAAACAAAAATCATTTTAGAATACCCCTACCGCTCAAATGAAGAAAACCGTATAAAATATATTGATATTTTTGTTGATACGCCAAATGAAGTTTCATTTATAGAATTAAAATATAAAACCAAATCACAACAAATTTCTCGATACGGAATTGAGTTGACCTTAAAAAAACAAGGTGCTCAAGATTTGGGAAGACTTATGTTCGTGCAAGACATAGAAAGACTGGAAAATATAAAAAATCCGACAAGCAAAAAAATGAATAATTATTGTCTTTTCTTAACAAACGACAAAGCATATTGGAATAAGGGAAGCGGAAAAACCATTGATAAAGATTTTTACCTTGACTGTAGTATCTCAGCCGGAGAAAAAACTTTTTCCTCTCCCAAAGACAAATATAAAAAGGTTGTCTCAACCAACGCCTATGAATGTCATTGGTCTGATTACACAGAAGATTTCAGGCTTTTAACAATAAATGTAAAGCCATCGGAAAAACTTTAAAAAAAAGAAGCCTCGATTTTGTATAGAGGCTTCTTCGCTATAACATCTGCCCTTTGGGAGTTTGTAAAATGAAATTAAATTTCGGCAGATGCTATATTTTGTTTTCAGCTTTGTTCAGCTATAAGCAGGTGCATCTCTGCCAAAATCTTATTCATTTGTGCCATTGTCAAACGGTTGTCGGGATCAATAATTTTCGGCGTCGGAACACCTGCCGATTCCTCAACCATAACTAAGGCTCTGACATCTTCTTTTTCGTATAGGAAAAAAGCGCTGTTGATAAAAAAATTCCAATTGCTCAGCAAAGAGTAGCTTTCTTCCGCGTCTAACATTTCCAAATCGTTAACAGGCTTAATATAAGAATTTCCCCGATACAAAACCGGTGCAAACCTCAGCAGATAAGGAGCCATTTGGGCTTTAGCACTTTCACTCCAAGTATTCCTACCCGATAAACGAATACCCATAACATTATCAATCAATTCCTGTTTATCTTTATTTGTTAATAACGGCGCATAATATTTGGCGGCTTCATCATTCATTTCACAACTGATAACATAACGAAACAACTTATCCAAATTCAGTTTTATTTCTTCACTCATTTTGTACCCTTTCATTTTGCTATTTCAATATTTTTTTCAAAAGCAAGGCCTGATGTAAAACACCGCCTTTCTGTTCCAAATATCGTGATTTAGCGGTCACTTCTTCCAAAAAAATTTCATCTTCGCCTGATAACATAGGCCTTGTAAAAGAATTTTCACATTCTAAAGCAAGCGATACTTTGCGAAAACGTTCATAATCGTATCCAAGCAATGTTTGGCAAATTTCAAAAAGCTGCTCTTTATATAAAAGCTTACCATCGGTTGGAAAAAAGATATTACGGAATCTATCGGGGATATCAAAAACAACCTGTCGCAAAATATCTTTAACCCATCGTGATATTTTCATCTCGGCAATCAGACAACATAAATTTTCAATATTCGTCTCGGACAGATTATCTATTTTATTTGTGAAAATATGTTTGGATTTTTTATCGTTCAAGCCTAAAACTTTTTCAAAATTCTCAAAAGAAAGTTCTTCTGAATTGTTAAGCATTTTCCACATTAAAATAACGCGTTTTGAATAATCAAAAGACGAAAGATCTTCAATTTGTTCCACTTTTACATTGAGAATGGTTTTATCTTCAGCCAAAACATAAAATAATTCGGGATAGTGGGCCGAAAAACAAGAATACAAATCATATTTTGAGGGATTGACGGCAGAAATGCCCAAAACATAAGCAAGATAAGAATATGGCAATGCTCCGCAAAACGACGGAATTGCCACAGTTTGTTGATTTTTCAGTTCAATCAATTTCAAAAAAGCTGTTGCCGTACCGTATTTTTTAACATTTTCAAGTTCTTGCCGCAAACGCTCAGCATCAAGATTTTTTATGGAAACATTTATTGTAATTTCTTTTAATTTTTCAAAATTACTTAAATCTTTATCTTTGCCGATGCCTATCCGATATAAAAACATATTATTCCATCCTTTTTGTTACTCTGACAGTACAATACCTCTACGACAAAATTTGACGCAGCAATGACAACTTGCAAAAATCAAAAACGATGCTTGAAACGGCTCATCCGCTAAAACAAAAAGCCTCGACTTGTTGCGTCGGGACTTTCCTTAAATAAACTGGCGGATGAGGAGAAGCGCTAAGTAAAAACAACCGTTGCTCCGGTTGTTTTTGTCTGCAAGCTCTTGGGAACATCTTGGCGAGCAAGGAAAGCTTTTTTTAAGCGACCGCAGCAAGCCTAGATGCCCAAGCCGTAATCCCGTCCGTTGAAAGCAAGCTGACAGCGATGCTTGAAGCGGCTCATCCGTTAAAACAAAAAGCCTCGACTTGTTGCGTCGAGACTTTCCTTAAATAAACTGGCGGATGAGGAGGGATTTGAACCCCCGATACGAGTCACCCCGTATACACGATTTCGAATCGCGCGCATTCAGCCTCTCTGCCACTCATCCTTCAAAAAACAAAATTAGTCTTTTAATAAAAGCAAATACAATTTTTTGCAAGCCTTTTTTTGTCTTTTTGAATTAAGACGCAATAAAAAACACAAAATAAATAATTGCCTGACTTTTTCATTTTTGCTATTTCTTTAAAAAAAGAATTGATAAAAAACATAAGGAGAAAAATAGATGAATCCAAACGCGGCGCCACGTGCGCTTCGAGCTAATATTACCCTTATCGGTCGTAGAAACGCCGGTAAATCTTCTTTAGTTAACGCCTTGGTCGGACAAGAAGTTTCTATTGTTTCGGAACAAGCGGGAACAACCACCGATGCCGTTGCCAAAGCCTATGAGCTCTTACCTTTGGGACCGGTTACTTTTTATGACACGGCAGGTCTTGATGATGAAGGAAGTCTGGGTGAGTTGCGTATCAGAGCAACCAAAAAAATTTTATTTAAAACCGATATTGCGATTGTCGTTATTTCTGAAAAGGGAATAGGCTCTGAAGAAAAAGCGATAATTGACGAGATACGCCAACAAAAAATTCCGTTTGTTATCGCTTTTAACAAAACAGATATAAACGCAATTTCGGCTCAAGATATCGAATATTGCGAAACTCACAAATTTCATTATATTGCTGTTTCCGCAACGAACAAAACAAAAATAAACCAGTTAAAAAAACTCATTGTTGATATTGCCCCGACAGAGCTAAAACAAGAACCCCTTTTGGTTGGAGATTTAATAAAAGCCGGAGATAACGTCGTTTTGGTAGTACCTATTGATTTATCTGCCCCTAAAGGAAGGCTGATTTTGCCGCAGGTGCAAACCCTAAGAGAAATATTAGACGCAAATGCCGTTGCTTCCGTCTGCAAAGAAAGTGATTTGGCGGCAACTCTTGCTAACATGAAGCAACCTGCAGCACTTGTCATAACCGATTCGCAAGTCGTTATGAAAGTTGCACCTCTTGTTCCCGAGGAGATTCCCTTTACAACATTTTCAACTCTTTTTGCCCGTTATAAAGGAGATTTCGAGATATTGTTGCGCGGCTCAAAAAAAATAGATGAATTAAAAGAAGGCAGCAAAGTATTGATTGCCGAGGCCTGCTCGCACCATGTCGAACCCGACGATATCGGGACGGTAAAAATTCCAAACTGGTTGCAAAAATACTGTCATTGTTATCTTCAATTTGACTTTTACTCAGGTTGTGATTTTCCGGACAACTTGGAGCAATATGATTTGGTCATTCATTGTGGCGCTTGCATGCTCGGACGCGCCGAAATGGTTCGGCGTCTTAAAGAATGTGAAAGACGAGGCGTTGCAATAACAAATTACGGTTTAACGATTTCCAAGACACAAGGTCTTTTGGAACGTGTCTGCCGACCGCTGGAAGATCATATTCTATCTAAAGCCGCTTTATAATAGTCGGTTACGATTTTGACCCGAGGAATATCTCTTGTTCGCTTATTGACAATTAAACAAAGTTTCATTTGAAAATCGTTTTCTAAGTTGTCTAAGCGAACAAGTTCTTTATCTTTAAATTGTTTCGGCATCAACCCCACTCCCAAACCATGACGCATGGCTTCGATTACGGCATAAGCCGAATTAGAGGAAAAACTAACATTTTTTGCTTCGGCAATAAAACCGCGCCATTTGGGAAAATAATTTTTATTTTGCAAGACTTCCACAATTTTGTGATTTTGCAGCAAGTCATCTAAATTGTTCGGATAACCGTATTTATCCAAATAATTTTTCGAAGCAAAAAAACAGCAATCAATACTTTTTTCATAAAGCAAAGCAAACTCTTTTGATGGTCTCGGCTCACAAGAGACAATGCCGAAGTCAATTCCCATATCATTATAATCCAGAGCTTCCAGCGTAGCCAAAGATATAACCTTGATATCCGGATGTTCTTCGCAAAAACCGGTTACTCCCGAAGGAAACAAGGCTGTGCTGAGCATCAGCGGCAAGCAAACACAAACTTCCCCTTCGTATTTATTATCAAAATGATGTTGGTCATAAATTTTATCTAATAATTCTTGTACGTTTTCCACTTGTTCAACAATTTCCAAAGCTCTGTCAGTCAGGTGAGTTCCTCGGGCATTGTTTACCACCAATTGCACACCAAGCATTTGTTCCAAATTTGAAATATATTTGTTTACGGTATCAATTGAACTGTTAGTTACCTCAGCAACTTTTCGTTTACTATGATATTTTGCAATAGCGGAAAGCATTAAAAGTCCATTTAAATTCTGCAACGACTTTTTTGTAATCATAACACCTCTCACAATCAACTTAAGGTTGAATAGTAGTCGATAAAAATAAAAAAGTACAGATTTAATTTGTAACCTATAATTAGAAATAATGCACTAAATAAAAAAAATTTTTTAATTGAATCATTGAATTGTCAAAAAAAATCCCCAAATTAAATTGGGGATTTTTTTACATTTTTATCACACTTAAAAATAGTATCTGATTCCCAGAGTGAATTCTTTCATATTTTTGACGGCATCCATATCCGTAATAGTATATCTAAACATACCTCGGATACCTATGGATGAAGTCGGATTTACTTGTAATCCCAAACCAAAACGCACACCATTGCCGTCTTCATCAAATTTATTGCGTGCCGTTCCGACCGATGTTGAAACTGTGTTAGTAACATCTGCATTATAATAGCCATAACCGACAGAAGACAAAACTTCGACAATTCCAAGATTAAGAATATCTCCGACCAAATCTACGCCATAAGATTCAAGTTTCAATTTAGTCGCCACTTTATCACTTCCCCAAGTTTGACTGTCTTCAGTATCGGACTGCATATAAAATCCCTCAACCGAAACCATACTCAAGACTTTAAGTCCGACAACGGCTCCATAAGAATCAAAACTGTCGGCATAAAATTCATCATACTTTTTACCAAAATTGAGGGATGAATACCCATAATCAGCACCGACATAAGGATTTAACAAAAAGGCTTCGGCATTAAAACTGCACATGCACAAACCACAAATCAAAAGCAAAAATTTTTTCATATTTCACCTCATCAGTAATTCAACAAGTCATAAGTAGAGCACAAATACCTTAAAAAAGTCTAAAATAAATCGTAATATCAATCTTCTTGCAGATTAAACAAAAAGGAATAAAATGATATAAAATATTATAGGAGATCGACATGATAAGAATGGAAGATATTGCTATTTCTCAACCGATATTATCTGCCGTTGCTGCTATAGATGAATACAAAGGATATTGGCAAGGCAAAGGCGGTATTGGTTCTGCAATCGGCAACAGATTAAAAGAAAAAGCTCTTAACGAAAGTGTTGCAAGCATCAACAATAAAATTGAAAGACACAATTACTATCAAGTGTTGGAACAAATTTTTAATCATTATGAACAAATAAACTTTTCTGAAAATACCATCAAAAAGCTGCATAAATTACTTTTTGCCGATTCGCTTATTGAGGAGCACGAAAAAGGAGAATACAAAAAACGCCTTAATCCGGTTTATTCCAAAACAATTGACGGTCGTCCGATAGATATCTTTTTTGAAACAGCCAGCCCGTTTGACACCCCGCAACTGATGCGCAAACTTTTTGAATGGGAGCATATGTGCACGGAAAATCGCAGTTGTCATCTGTTGATTGTCACAGCATTATTTATGGTTCAATTTTTGATTATCCACCCGTTTCAAGACGGCAACAGTCGTTTGGCACGCGCCGTAGCCATGCTGATGTTACTCAAATCGGGCTACGATTATCTGCAATACACCTCCCTTGAAGCGGCCATAGAAGATAACAAAGAAGAATATTATCGTTGTCTGCGTCAAACCCAAAATTCTTTAGTTGAAAAACACCCTGACTATGGTGAATGGATTTTATTCTTTTTACGAACCGTTCAGCGTCTGCAAAAACGCCTGCAAGATCAAGACAGCGGACAATCAGACGACTATTCCGAATTACCGGAACTCTCGGTCCAGATTTTACGCTTAAGCGAACAAAAAGAACGCATTACCTTACGCGAAGCCACCGACAAAACACAAGCCAACATCAATACCGTTAAAAAGCATTTGGCGGCATTGGTCACCGACGGTTGGCTTATTCGCAAAGGGTCTGCGCGCGGCACTTGGTATGTCCGAGCCAAATAAGTCTCAGTCCCAAAGATTATAAATTTGCTCCAAAAGCGATTTTGGACGATGATGAAATGCAAAATACTTAAACAGCAGATAGTTGACAACCACGATGATTGCCACTGCAACCGCTTGTGCCGCATAAGTATTCCACAAAAAATCACCGATAAACAAAGCCAACAAAAAAGCATTGATAATATAGCTTATCACCCAAATCAAAACAGATTTGGCAAATTCTTTAAGATGATTGCCTTCGGTTCTGAATACCAAATATTTATACGAAGCAAAAGCAACTCCGGAAGACAGCAACCAAGTAGAAAGCAAAATCAGCTGATAGTGACCGACCGAAAAAATCAGTCCCAAAGCAACAAAGATTAAATAGCGCAATCCCATATTAACCGTTCCGGCAATAACAAAGCGCAGTTTTTCGTCAAGGGTGAACCATTTTTGAGCAAGCAACATTTTTCCCCCAATCAGCATAGTTTTTTAAAATATTTATATCTAAGGAGCAAATTTTCAAGAGATAGAAATTAGACAAAACATTGAAATATTTTTTAATTATGTTATACTAAAATCTACAAAAAAGTATTTTATTTAATTTTTATATATATCCCGTCGTATCTTAGGCAAATATGACATTATGGGATTAACGCCTAAAATTTTTATAAACTATGGAATTTAACAAGATTTTCAGAACAGTAGACAACACAGTATTCACAAAGATCGCCGCAAAAGATGTAGAAAACTTCAAAGGTAACTACATCACCGTTATCAACAACAAACCGGTAGCGGTTGTTGACGGTCAGGAGGTTTCTTTCCCGCAGGTACTAATAAACGAAATCGGTGTCGAATACCGTTTCGTCGATTTCTACCAACACGGAAAGGAAATGGCCAAGAAACACGGTGTTTTCTATGCCCAGAAACAGGAAAACGTACGTGTATGGCCAAACATCAAACCGGGGGAAATTCTCAAGACCGTTATCGACGGTTTTGAAGAGCACCGTGTTGAGCTGAAGGAAGGCTTTGTAGCCATCCAGAACACGGTAAAAAACGAGTTCTACTCCATTTCTGCAGAGGAGCTGGAGGCGCGTTACGAATTCGTACGTCATGAATTTGACTACGAGCTCTACAAACCGAAAGCCGGTGTGGTTTCGGAGTGGGCTTACTCAGACATTAACGTGTTCGGTGTTCTGTGGGGAGGACTGGAGTTCCTGACCACACCGATGATTAACATTACAAACCCTAACGACTGTTATGGATGTAATTACACCGTGTGGTGGGGTAACGACGGACGCCTCGCCAGCTACAAGGTGGTACGCTTTGTCCGCGGCTGTAAGACTGTCTTCTATGAAGGCAACTCGGCTCAGCCGACAGATATGGCAAAAGCCACTTTCCAGCCGCCTAAAGCATTGGAAGATTAATCTCTGAAATTCCAAATAAGAACTCTTGCGACCCCTAAAAAGGTTGCAAGAGTTTCTTATTTTTAAACAAAAGCTAAAGTTCGGACAAACACATTTGTTTTAAGTCGTTGCTTTTAATCTGCCAACAATAAGAACGATCTTTTTTAATTGTTGCCAGACAATATTTTTGCTGATCATTATCTCTTATTTGCCAACAATAACCGGTGTCATTCTTGGTTTTGGCCAGACACATCCGCTGGCTGTCATAATCTCTGATACTCCAACAATCGGCTCGGACCGAAGAAACGGCCAATATCAAAAACAAAAAAGTAAATACCGCTTTTTTCATTTCTGCTTCTCCTTAAAACAAATCTATCGTTCTGCCACCGAGGGCACCAACCGTCTTATCCGAATGTTTTGCAAAAGACGCGCTGACAGCGTTTTCGTTAGCCCAATCACGCAATTCCTTAAAGTCATCCGAACGCATCTTGGCCATCGGTACCATTCTTTTGATAACGGTTTCAAAGTCTGTCATTGACAAATCCGCGGTCTTGTCACCGTTTAATCTGCGAGCAAAGGCTTCCAGCAACGAGTCTTTAACCCACGATTCGAGTTCGGCACCGGCAAGACGAATATTATCCCCCAAACATTCCTCACCCGAAAGTTTTGCCAAAGTATCCAAATCAAAATCTTCTGCTTTTCGCCCTATTTTGGCAATATGAATTTCCAAAATCTTTTTACGTTCTTCAAAGTCTGGCAAATCTACAAAAAAGATTTCGTCAAAACGCCCTTTGCGTAACAATTCCGGCGGCAAGTGCGAAATATTGTTAGCCGTGGCAAAGGTAAACACCGGCGAAGTCTTATCTTGCATCCAAGTCAAAATATGCCCGAACACTCTCGAGCTTGTGCCGGAATCGTTTCCGCCGCCGGACAAACCTTTTTCAATTTCATCAATCCACAAAACACAAGGTGCAATTGCTTCTGCCGTTTTCAACGCCTGACGAATGTTTGCCTCAGAATCTCCGACATATTTACCGAAAATTTTTCCCATATCAAGCTTGAGTAACGGCATATTCCACGCACTGGCAACACATTTTGCCGTCAAAGATTTACCGCAACCGGGAATACCGACCAACAACACCCCTTTGGGCGGGTTCAAACCAAAATTCTTAGCCTCTTGCGAAAAAGTTGCCCCGCGTAAACCAAGCCATCTTTTCAAAACACTCAAACCGCCGACATCTTCCAAAGACAGCTTATTATCTATATATTCCAAAATTCCGCTCTTACGGATAATTTGCTTTTTCTCATTAACAATGTTTTTGACATCACTTTCGTTCAGTGCATGATCTTCAACCAAAGCCCTTGCCAAACAATTTTCAATTTCGGCATAAGACAATCCCAAAGCGGCATTGGTCAAAGCCGAAACGGTTTTATCGGAAGTATCGATTTTAACATTTGCGGCATCTTTGTATTGATTAATAAATTTTTCGACCTGTGAGCGCACTTCCGCACGGTTGGGTAAAGGATAATCCAAAACCGTCAACTCGGCAGCCAAACTGCCCTCAATATCGGCTCTCGGAGAAACAATGATACAATTGCAACGATAACCGTTGGTACGGATATTGAGCGCAAATTCTTTCAACCGACGCTGATAAACCATTCCCGCCTGCGGAGCCGATAAAATCGGCAATAAATCGTAAAAAACAAAAATCGACGGCTTACCCGATCTGGCAATATTTTCGCAAGTATCAACCGCTTTTTTAAACTCAACCGTCGTTTGATCAAATTGTGCATTGTCCGATTTCAATCCCGAAGCAATACTCCAAGTAATCAAATCATGCTTAAGTGTTTGCGCAATTGATTGCAAATCCGCCGATAACCTGTCCTCTTCGGTTGATTTTATTAAAATCAACGGATATCTTGCTTTTAGATAATTTTGTAAATCTTCTCTAAATGTCATTTTGCCTCACCTTATTTTTTATACAGACCGGTTATTTGAACTTTACCGTCGCTCAAAACAATTTCCGTCGACAACCACGGTTTAAGTTCCTCGGGTTTAATTCTTCCGCCGTGCAAAACCAATTTTTTGCCTCTGAACGGATGTGACAACTTTTGATTATACCGTCCCAAAAGAGCCGCATCCACCATTTGCAGAACTTGTTTTTTAGCCTCATCATTGACCACTTCGTTCCAAGAATACCCCGAAAACAATAAAATATCCAGACGTTTATCTGTCAGCCGAATTAATTGTTTAATCGCATCAAGTTGAAACAAAGGTTCCCCGCCGCTCAGCGTTAACCCGCGAATATCTTTGGTTTGATTTATCTGCTTTGCCAAATCTGAAATCTTCATCAATATTCCCTGACTGCCGTGTGTCAGTGGATTAAAACACCCCGGACAATTGAGCGGACAACCTTGCAGCCAAACGACAAATCTTTTCCC
The DNA here is from genome assembly GCA_944390315.1 of uncultured Alphaproteobacteria bacterium. Lineage (GTDB taxonomy): Bacteria > Pseudomonadota > Alphaproteobacteria > RF32 > CAG-239 > JAFUYI01. Next base: position 38,692 of record CALXPO010000027.1, on the reverse strand, counting down.
CGGACCGTTGACTTCCGAATTTGGCAACAACTGATGAATATTGATGTTTTCAACCGTCATAATTCCAGCTTTCTGCCTTTTTTCGAAGACCGTGTCTTTTTAGGCTCTGCGACAGCCGAAGGGACGTTTTCTTCAACCATATTGACCGATTCTTTCTGCACCTGAGCGCCTGCCACTCTGCGTCGGCGGGGCTGAATGGGTTTTTCAACCGGCATTTCATTTTGGCTTTCTTCAAAAACATCCGTCGTCGGCAATTTCAAATGCTCTTCTTGTGCCAATTTATCTTCAATTTTAACCTTAATTTTTTGGCTTAAGATATTAACAATATATTGTATGTCATCACGGCTGAAAAAACTTAAATCAAAGACATAATCCTGCTCTTGTTCACGATTATAAAAAATCAAATCCCGACTGTCGGCAAATACCGCCATAGATATACAATCTATATTGGTTTCATAGGTTTTTCCCCTGTCATCATCGAGTTTAGTCGGAAATTGGCAATATATTTCCTTATTGTTGCGCAGAATAAAACGGGAAGTATTATAATTAAAATTAAAAATCAGAGCCAAAAGGAAAAGACACCCCATAAAAATAAAAGCAACAATCTTTATTCTCTCCCAAGTTTCTTTTTCGCCATTCCAAGCAAAAAACAACAAAACCACAAAAATGGACCATCCCAACAACTGCCAAATATGATTGTTTGATATATGTTTGGAACGAACTTCCAATTCATCATTTTTTGCCAAAAACATTCTTTAATCCCTCCATCGGTTCTACATCCATCGAAACTTCACCGATTTTATTTCCGTTTTCGTCATACTCGATGCCGATTACGTGATTTTCTTTAATTGTTCCGTCAATATGAACCTTTCCGTTTTCCCAATACCAAACAAATTTACCGTCGCGAATACCGTCTTTAACTTCAAAATAGTTCCATAACACTCCGTTATCACGGTAGGATTTAACGGTGAATTTATCATTATCGGGATTTTTTGAAATATCGGTTTCTATTTTTCCGTCAGGTTTGTAATAACGGAACGCACCGGTAATGACATTATTTTTTTCTTCGGATTCCATCTGAATTTTTCCATTTTCATCATAAAGTAAATGAGTTCCGCTACGGCCGTTTTCATTTATATAACCGTCAAAAATCAATTGCCCTTGTTCATTATAAAGTTTGACGATTCCGTCAGGATTCCCTTGCTTATATTCGACTTCGCTCATAATCTTGCCGTTCTGATAATATTCAACGGCCACACCCTGACGAACGCCGTTACGGAGCGGAGCTTTTTCTTTAAGCGTACCGTCATCATAAAAACTCGTATATTGATTTTCTTTTATATCCGTATGGATACCGAGAAAAGGAAAACACAAAAAAACAACCACCAACAGATTCGACCAAAAAAGTTTGTGTTTCGGCATTGAGGCTAAATCGGCATTCATATCAAAAATATTAAACAGGTATTTGTTAAAAACAACTTTTTTACCGTGAGCTTCAAACTCTTTTAAGAGAGCAACGATATCTTCTTTAAAAAATGATTTAGGTAACAAAATTTCCAAGACATCTCTTTCGCTTGACGTCCGCAAACGTAATTTTCGTTCCGATTCGACATAAACTTCCTGAAATTGAGAATATTTAACTGTTTCGCCGTCGGCAGAAATACTGTTTTTAAAGAATTTTATTTCGTTAACCTTAAAATAAGCTCCGACACAACCCATAAAAGTAACTATAAAAATTATTCCCATAAAGCAAAGTGCGGTCGAAAAATCATAATCAAAAAACTGAAAGCCAATCATCAAAAAGATAAAAATCGGAATGGTAATCAGTACGCATTTCTTCATATAAGAAAACCAATATTCCTTATAAATTTTCTCCATTTTTTCCCCTAACTCAATTCATAAATTTCAAGATTATCCGTTTCTTCCTGATAATATTCTTTGGTCCATTCGCTGTTCAGTTCCACTTCGGCGGAAGAAAGCATATTTTCTATGGCTTCGGTCAAAGAAACACAAGATGAACCTTTAACACCGACCACTTTTTCTTCCACCGTTTTTTTACCGTTCATTTTCAAAGAAATCGTTTTATCGTAAAGCGTTCCAAACTTAATAACATACCCACTTTTATCCTTTTCCCAAACGGCAGGTTGCCCCGAAGCCGTTAATTGTTTTACTGCTTCTTTAACGGTTTCTTCAAGATAAACTTTTTGAAACTCATCAGCCATTTTTTTGCTGATTTGAGCCTCATCTGTCGTCATATTATGCTTTTCAATAAACAATTCGTAATGGCTGCCGCAGTTGAGCATAAAATAATTAAAACCATTACTTTCGGCAATTATCGCGGGAGTTTGGTCGGTTGCATTGATTCCGAGTTTTTTCTCCCATATGGAAGAAAAACTGGCAACAACGGAATGCTCACATTTCAATCCCAAAGCTTCAAAAGTATTAAAAATAATCTTGCGGTTGGTATATTGAAAATCAAATTTGGTGCAATGAGACATTATAAGTATTCCGCCATAAATCATAATTGGAGATTAAAGGTTATCATAAGCGCAAAATATTGATAGTCAACGATAAAAACTCTTTTAACAAATCTATTTATAAAAAAAGTTGAAAACAAAAATTTACCGACTGCCGAGTCTTTTGACGACGGCAGAGGTTAGCCGCCAAGACAGGGATGTAATCCCTTCACCCGCATGAGAACAAAAAATCTTATAACAAAAAAAGGTTTCAGAACTTATCTGAAACCTTTTTGGAATTGGAGCGGGTGAAGGGATTCGAACCCTCGACATCAACCTTGGCAAGGTTGCGCTCTACCCCTGAGCTACGCCCGCATCATCGGAACGAGTTACTTAATACCATAAGCAAAAAAATTTGCAAGCATTTTTTTAAATTTTTACATTTTTTCTCTTTGGTAAATTTCTTTAGAATAAATTTTTTACAAAAATTATTGATTGTTTATCTAAAAAAAGAGGAAGATTTACAAAAAAATCTTCCTCTCTCTTTCAGAACTCATTTCCGATTAGAAACCGCCCATGCCCCCAGGCATACCGGCTGCGCCGTTATTTCCGCAACCGCATTGACATTCTTTTTGCGGAGCGTCCGTAACCATCGATTCGGTTGTAATCAACAAACCGGCTACGGAAGCAGCATCTTGCAAAGCCGTACGAACGACTTCGGTCGGATCAACAATACCGGCTTTAATCATATCGGTATATTCACCCGTTTGAGCATTGTAACCAAAGTTTGTATCGTTGCTTTCCATCAATTTTCCGGCAACAACCGCACCGTCAACACCTGCATTTTCGGCAATTTGACGAATCGGAGCTTGCAAAGCCTTACGAATAATATCAATACCGACTTTTTGATCTTGATTTGCAGGTGTAAGTTTGTCCAATGCCTTATACGAATAAAGCAAAGCTGTACCACCACCGGCAACCACACCTTCTTTAACGGCGGCACGGGTTGCATGCAGAGCATCGTCGATTCTGTCTTTCTTTTCTTTAACTTCGACTTCGGAAGCACCGCCGACTTTAATAACGGCAACGCCGCCCGAAATTTTAGCCAATCTTTCTTGCAATTTTTCACGATCATACTCGGAAGAAGTTTCTTCAATTTGTTTACGAATTTGCTCAGCACGAGCAGCAATCAAATCCTTCTTGCCGTCGCCGTCAATAATGGTTGTATCATCTTTGGTTACTTCAACTTTCTTGCAAGTACCCAAATCGGCCAAGGTAACGTTTTCGAGCTTCATACCCAAATCTTCGGAAATAACCTGACCGCCGGTCAAGATAGCAATATCTTCAAGCATAGCTTTACGTCTGTCACCAAATCCCGGAGCTTTAACGGCACAAACTTTCAAACCGCCGCGGATACGGTTAACAACCAAAGTAGCCAAAGCCTCACCTTCAATATCTTCAGCCACAATCAACAACGGACGAGAAGATTGAACGATGGATTCCAAAACCGGAATCAAAGATTGTAAATTGCTCAATTTCTTATCATAGAGCAAGATATAAGGGTTATCAAACTCGCAGTTCATCTTTTCGGGATTGGTAACAAAATAAGGAGAAAGGTAACCGCGATCGAATTGCATACCTTCGACAACTTCCAATTCTGTTTCCAAACCTTTGGCATCTTCAACCGTAATCACACCTTCATTACCGACTTTTTCCATAGCTCTTGCCAAATACTCACCGATACTGCTATCACCGTTTGCAGAGATGGTACCGACCTGAGCAATTTCTGCAGAAGTTTTAATAGCTTTTGAACGAGATTTAACATCAGCAACAACGGCATCTACCGCCATATCAATACCGCGTTTCAAATCCATCGGATTCATACCTGCGGCAACGGCTTTGCAGCCTTCGTTGATAATGGCTTCGGCCAAAACGGTTGCGGTTGTGGTACCGTCACCGGCTTTGTCAGCAGTCTTTTGCGCAACTTCTTTTACCAGTTGTGCGCCCATGTTTTCAAATTTATCGGCTAATTCAATTTCTTTAGCGACAGAAACACCGTCTTTGGTAATTTTAGGAGCACCGTAAGATTTATCCAAAATAACATTACGACCTTTAGGTCCGAGGGTTACTTTTACGGTTTTAGCCAAAATTTCGACACCCTTAAGCATTTTTGCACGGGCATCACTACCGAATTTAATTTCTTTTACTGCCATTTTTTTATTCCTTATCCTTCAATTATGCCCAAAATTTCCGATTCTTTAATAATCAAGCGATCATCGCCGTTAAGTTTAACTTCTGAACCGGACCATTTTGCAAATAAAACTCTGTCACCGACTTTAACTGTCATCGGAATCAATTTTCCATCTTCGGTACGAGCTCCGGTACCAACAGCTTCAACAATACCTTCACAAGGTTTCTCTTTTGCCGTATCCGGAATAATGATACCGCCAGAAGTCTTGTTGACCTCGTCAACTCTCTTAACCAGTACACGATCATACAATGGTACGAATTTCATAGCCTTTAACTCCTTTATATTCAAAATTTCTATTCTTTAAGTAGGAATTAGATTTTTCAATGTCAAGCAAGAGCCGAAAATTTTTTATAAAAAAATACCGAAAACTTCAGTTTCGGTATTTTCAGCTCTTTCGTTAGATTAAAGATTTGACGTTATTTTGAATTCTTTATGGACCATAACGGAAATGACGCTAAGCAGGAAACTGACAAACGTCAGGAACGAAACCATAACAAAGGATAAGAAAAATATCCAAGCATATGGGAATACGGCCATAACCGGACGAGCAATTCCGCTTATCCAACCATCCAGACTCAATGTTTGCACCAAAGCCAACAGCGCTGAGGGCAAATCCGAAAATTCGACAAAGACATCTCCGAACAAACTAACCGATAAAATTCCGAAAACATACATAAATACCGCCAAAACCACCGCCATAGCCGCAAAATTCGGCAATATCATCAACAAGATATTGATAATGTTTTTCATCGGCTTAAAGGTATTGACATAACGCAGCAAGCGGAAAAGGCGAAATGTTCTTAAGACAATCAAATAACTGGCCACCGGCAGTGAAGATACGGTAATAACCGTCAAATCAAAAATATTCCAACCCGACTTAAAAAACTTTGGACCGTAAGCATACATTTTTATCAGCATTTCAACAATAAAAATGGCCATGCACAATCGGTCTAAAAGAAACAACACCGTGTTAAAATTAACATCTCTGAAACCAACCGTTAACAATCCCAGTACGACAGAGTCCATACAGATTAAGAACATAATAAGATAATCAAAGTTTCTGTCTTCAACCACCCTTCTGGCTTTATCGCGCTCATCTGCAATATTTTTTACCATAGTCTCTCTCCCGATAGATTAGTATTTAAACAACAAAATAATTACCGCCGCAATAGCCAAGGCCGGTCCAAAGGCTCCGGCTCTTTGCCGACGAATAATTGACTCAACCGCAAACACGACACAAGATACCAAGATAACGTAGATAACATTTTCGGCCCCCATCCACGCTCCGAGAGTAGCCAACAATTTAATATCTCCAAAACCAAAAGCCTCCGTACTGCGCCACATCATCAACAACGACGCAACCAATGGAAGCAAATATCCAACCAAAGCAGCCAAAGCACTTTCCTGTGGTGAAATTCCGCATGTTGAAAAAGCGGCAAAAGCAAAACCCGCCAACAAAAGCGGAATGGTTACGATATCGGGCAAAATAAAAGTTTTAAAATCGACTTCCGCCAATAATAACAAGCTCCAAACAAAAGCCAAATACCACCATATTCCCTGATGCCCAAATTTGAAAAACACGGCTCCGCTCAATCCGGCCGAAACCAATCCAAACAAAAACGAACGGAGTAAATATTTTTGTTTTAAGCGTCTGAATTTTTGGCTCAATTTTGCTTTAACCGAAGTTTTTACAGGTTTTATCAAATTATACAAAGCATAAGTCGGAGCCGACGGCATACTTTTTGCCAAACGCCGCGACATATAGGGAATAAGAAAGCCGATAAGAAATCCGCAAAACACATAAATCATAAAATTTTACCGCCAATCAAAACGTTATCTAAAGCCAAAGTGTAAAGGCTAAAAGCTAAAAAAAGATTAAGACCCCATCAACTGATAAAACTCATTTAAATCACGACACGCCAAATAAGGATTAACAACTTTTTCTTCTCCGAGAGTTATCGGTGCTACCGGCAAACCTTTTTGAAGACGCTCATGAGCCTTTGCCGCATAAACTTCGGCAGCAGGACCGTAAAGATGTCCCAAACCATATAAAGTATATTCGTGACCGGGGTAGAACAAAACATCATCGGGCAATTTTTTAATCTTACATAAACTCGTCCACATTTGTTCGGGAGTTCCCTCAAACAAACCGCCGATTGACAAATTAAACAACACATCACCGGTAAAAAGTAATTTGTCTTTTGCAAAATACCATAAAATATGACCGATGGTATGACCGTCGGCACGAATAATTTGGGCTTCCGAATTGCCGAGTTTGAAAATATCGCCGTCTTCCACGGCTATATCCGCCCCGTTTATTCTGTAAAAATCGGCGGCGCCGACAACAACCTTTGCCCCGTATTTCTGCTTAAGAGCCAAATTCCCTTCCACATGATCAAAATGATGATGCGTATTAAAGATAAATTGTGGTTTGATTTGTTGTTTTTCACATTCCGCGACAACCGGAGCAACTTCCGAGGGGTCCAAAACAGCAGAAATACCCGTTTGCATATCTTGCAACAGATAAGCATAATTATCCATTTGTCCGGCACGGCATAAAATAGGCGTAACTTTTAACATCTAATTTTCTTTCTTATCAAATAACATATCTACACGACCAAGTTCAGCTTCATCCAAATTTCCCAAGCTATAAAAAGTTATGATATAACTCAACAATCCGGCATAATTTTCAAGCGGAGAACCGACAACCATATTGTAGACCATGGTTGTTCCTCTAAGTGTTTTACTGTGATTGCGTCGATGATTGCGCAACACTCTGAAATTTTTAAAATTGACATCAGAATTAAATTTTAAGGCATATTCTTCCATTGCCGCAAGCAACGAAGGATAAACTTTAATTCGATAACTATCATCATCTTCTTCCAAAGGTTTAATACCTTCATCGGTATACCAAACCTTCCATTTATAAAGAGAATTACCCAATTCAACTTCTCTTGCGGTTCCCCAATTGCTTTCGGCAGCAGCGGCGGCAATCAGAATAGAAGGGGGTACGCCGTCAATTTTATCAAGCAATTCTGATAAGAGAATTTTATAGTATTCTTCTCCTTTCATTCTGGTAAAAACATCATATTTTTTAGCCCAGATCTCAAGTTGTTTTTTATCCTCGTCAGTAAAGGTTTTATTTTTTTGATAGCGTTCTTCAAGCAACAACAATTGATATCTTTCCAGAGCAATCCGTTCATTCACCAGCATGGCCAAAGGTGCCAAAATTTGAATAAAAAGACGATTTCTTAAATTTTTATCTTTGAGTTGATTAAAGTCACTCGGGAATTTTTGCAAAAAAACAGGGGGATATTTCCAGTCTTTCATATAGACATAGTCGTTATAACCATAGTCGGCAAACATTTTTTGCAAAACGGCGGTATTGATATTATCCACGACCAGTCCTTCCGAAGTCAATTCCATAACCAGTCTCGGCGATTTTTCATCACTTAAAACAGGTGTTGCCAAGATTGTTATCAATATAGATAATATCAACCCAAAATTTTTCATCTAGTTCTCATATTTTTCAACAGCGATAACTTCTTTAATATAAGTTTTAAGCAAACGTTCGACACCGTCTTTGAGTGTTCTTTGCGAATAAGGGCAGCCGACGCATTTTCCTTGCAATTCGACATAGACGATTCCGTTTTCAAATTTGCGAAAAGCAATATCTCCGCCGTCTTTTTGAATGGCCGGACGAATTCTGGCATTAAGCAAACCAACGATATTGCGAACAACATCATCTTCTGAAACGGAAGAATCATGAACCAAAGGTTCGCCTTTAACCAAAAAATCCATAATTTCTGCCAAAATCTGCGGCTTTAAATCTTCCCAATTTTCTTGAGCATCTTTCGTAACCGATAAGCAATCCGGTGTAATGACAAGAGCCGTAATTCCGCCCAAATCAAAAATATTTTCGGCCAAAGGCGAACGACGCAAAGATTTTGCATCCGAAAATTCCATACTTCCTTTTATCGGAAAACCCGATTCCGGAAAAAAGTGCATGATATTATTATCTGCAGCCAATTGCGTTTCTATCCGCATTACAAAGATACTCCTTTATTTAAGTCTTCAATTTCCCCAAGCAGGTTAACTGCTCGCATCATATAATATCCTAAAACAATCAAATGATTAGAAGCAAAAGCATCATCCAGTTCGGCATTGCGCACAACCACCGGAGATACGGCCACGCCGTTTTCGAGCGCACTGATAATTCTGGTCCAGTTTTCATACTGATGACTGTCAATCAAGACCTGTTTAAAGTCTGTTCCCGCAGATTTGAGCAACTGCATATAGGCATACATTTTGCCCTGACAAAAATAAAACAAATCATCGGCTTGGGCATCGTTTAAATCGGAACTATGCTCACTCACCTGATTTTCCAACTGTTCCACCGTTCTTGACAAATCTTTTCTTACGGCAGCGACCAACTCTTTCAAATCAATAGCATCACGATTCCACAAACATTCGCTTTCGGGCAGCAGGCGATTATAGTCCTTAAGCATTTTTCGCGCCTTGCGATACTGCGTTGCCGACGAAGGAGCAATTTTTAATTTATTATCGGGAGCAAAAAGCCAAATATCCCCCGGATATTTGAGTAATTTGGCGGCATCGACAATTGCAATTTTTTCTTTAGCCTCATCTGTGCATTGCGTTTGTCTGGCAATAACCGAAGCAACAACGGCAAGCGAACTGACGATTCCCTTTTGGTAGTTCGGCATATTATCCAAGAAATAAGAAGGGAAGAACATCGGCAGATTAGCCGTCCACAAATTTTCGTTAACTTCACGATTGATTAAAAAAGCCATTGTTTCAACCGTCAACGACTGCTGCTCGGATTCTCTGGTCAAATTATAATCAGGTGTTTTATCAATATTTTCACTTAAATACCCGCCCAAAGGATAATAAGAAAGTACAAGCAAGACCACCACAGCGGCAAAGGCTTTCGGCCAAGAAACAGCCGCATGCGAAACACCTTTCCAAAGCATCTGCACACTTTTCTTAAAATACTGCCACAAATTTTTCAGCGTAGTTTTAAGCATGTTTTTCCTTTCGTTTTATTAATCCCTTTATCAGAGCCCATACATCGACCACACCTGTTATTTTAGTCATTATGCAAAAAGTTACAACAGCAAAAAAGCACAAACTTCCGAAATAAATGAGTTTCAGCCATAAACGCCAATTAATCCATCCGCCGAAACAAGCATCGGCCCACAAGCATCCTCCCCACAAAAAAGCCCCCATAACAACAGAACAGACCAAAACTTTGGCGATATAAAAAATCAATTTGGATGAAAATGTCCAGTAACCGCGTTTTTTAAGCCCCCGCACATACTGATAAAAAGAAACGAAAGCGGCAAGCGAAGTCGCCAAAGCGATTCCGACATGTCCGAAAGGTTTCATCAAAGCCAGAGAAAACAGCAGATTGGCAATAAGCACCACGATACTGTATTTTACCGGCGTACGCGTATCTCCACGGGCAAAGAAATTAGGCGTCATAGCTTTGACCAGAACATAAACCGGTAGACTTACGGCATAGGCAATAACGGCCTGAGCCGTCATATCGGTTTCAAACGCGCCGAATTTTCCCCTTTGGAACAAAATATTAATAATCGGATCGGCCAAAACAATAATGGCGACGGCGGCAGGAATGGAGAGTAAAGCACCATATTCAATCGCTTTGTCTTGAGTTTTGTTGGCTTCATCAATTTCGTTTGCTTTAAGCTGGCGGGATAAAATCGGTAAAAGAGCAACACCGATGGCCGCACCGACCACACCGAGCGGCAGTTGCTGCAAACGATTGGCATAATACAACCAAGAGATTGCTCCGGTTCCGACCATAGATACGATTATTGTATCCACCATCATATTAATTTGATAAACGCCGGCACCGAGAACACCCGGAGCGATACGTTTGAACAAAATTTTAATATCATCGCTCTTTAGAAGAGCAAAGATATTATATTGCAAACTTATTTTTACGCCTTCTTTTTTCAAAAAATAATCAAGCCACCAGACTTCGAGCACACCGGCAACGGTCACGCCGAGAGCAATTCGATAGACGGGTGAATTGATAAAGGGCATAAACAACCATACCGCGGCAATCATCATCAAGTTAAGAATAACCGGAGCAGCGGCAGGCACGGCAAATTTACCGAAAGAGTTCAAGATTCCCGACTGAAAAGAAACAACTGAGACCAAAAGCAAAAACGGGAAAACGATTCTGGACAAAAAAGAGGCCAATTCGATTTTGCCGGCATCATTGACAAAACCGGGAGCCAAAACGACGACGATATAAGGCATCAACAGTTCCATCAACAAAACAAAAAAGCCCAAAACAAAGACCAAAACCGAGATGGCGGCAATTGCAAATTTTATGGCCGAGGCTTTGCTTTCTCCAACCAATTTCTGAGAAAAAATCGGTACAAAAGCACTGGTGAAAGCCCCTTCGGCAAACAGACTTCTAAATAAATTCGGCAGTTTAAAAGCGACAAAAAAGGCATCGGAAACCACACCCGCTCCCAAATAATTTGCCAAAACCATATCTCTGAAAAAGCCTGTAATTCGGCTAATCAGCGTCCAACCTCCGAAAGTTGCGATAGATTTAAATAAAGACATCTTGTCAAACTCTTATTTATTTTGTATAAATTTCTATGGTTGGCATTATATTGTAATAATTCAATAAAATCCAACCTGTTTTTATTTTGTCATCATTTTTTTATTGACAAAATAATTAATTATTGAGATAATAGACAAAAAGAAAAGGAAACACATTATTATATAAGGAGAATACCAAAATGGAAAAATTAATGGATCGTAACACTGCAAATAATGTTTTTAAAAATAGTGGAATCGCTCATGACTTTCTCAAAAACGGCGGTGCAAAATATATCTCTGCAGCTGGTACGACACGAGTCAATCCGGAATTATCTTTTTATGCGGCCAAGGCACAAACACAAGGTTTGCCCTGCCATAGCGGAAAAGCAGAATTTTCAAAAAACGGCTCTCAGATTATGAAAAATGCAAATAAAGAATTAATGAGCGGAAACCGCCTTTCTGAAGCCGAATTATCAAACATTGACGCTGATATTGCTCAAAAAATGGTTGAAAACGCCGAAAAGCAAATCGCAAACAATAAAGTTACGGAAATGTTAGCACAAAAGAAGAGTGCTCTTACCTACTAAAAAGTTCTCCTTATAAAATCGTAAAGCTCCGGAAAATTAGCTCCGGAGCTATTATTATTTTAAATCCAAAAACAAAAGAAGTTAAGCTATCATAAAAATTTTCTGATCTAAAATTTAATTTATCCGACGACGCATTAAGATATAAACACTTGCCGAATTTATTTAGTACGAAACATGGTATTTTCGATAAACGAGAGATTGCTTATCTTTTATCAATTTATAGTTTTTTCGGCGCAGAGCAAAGTTATCGCAATTTCATTCCAAATAAATTTCAAGTTGCACATACGGTAATTCATAAAAAATCTATGGTATCGGAATATCTGTATATTTATATACAAAAAACCCGGCATTATTGCCGGGCTGAAAAATGACATCTATTTTCAATTAGAGAAAATCTTCCCTGTCCCATCCGGAAGAAAAAGACTCCTCTTGTTTCTGCAACTCGCCGCTAAGCCAGTCAAAAACTTGTGAAGATGCTTCTTCAAAGCGAGGAACACCCAAAACATAAGCCGGCTCGGCATATCCTTTGTGAGCAACCACAACAGCGTCTTCAATATTTGGCATTAAAGACAATACCTGAGAAAGCAGCTCATACCTGGCATCGAATTTTGTCTGTTTGGCATACCTTTGCTGAGAATATTCATCTGAAGAGCCGACAAAATAAGAAACCAAATCTCTCACTTTCAGATCCGCCATTTCCTGACCAAGCAGTCTCTGTGATTTATTAGAGACAACAACGCTGTAATATCCGCAGTCATGAAGTTTTTGCAAGAAAGAATAAGCATTTGCCACCAGTTCAGGTCCGGGAGTGTTTTCATAAGTTTTGTAAAAGACTTCCTTGGCCTTTGCGACTTTATCTTCGCCCAAAACCAGAGCAAAGTCATACCATATTTTTGTTGGCGACATACCTTGCATTCGGTAGGTATCTTTGATTGTCCACTTGGCTGCCAGAATAGGGCTGGTTGCACGAAGCATTTCAATATAAGAGGTGTGAATTTTTGTTCTCACCACATCTTGAATAAGACCGTTGTCCCATCCAAGGATAAATAATTTATTTCCCATACGCATAAAAATTAAAATTGGAGTTTATTTATACTATATGTCAAAAATTTTGTCAAACATGATTATGGATTTTTATCTGATTATTATTTTTTATAGACAAAAAATAAGTTGACTTAAATTGCAAAAAAAACTAAAAAGAGTTCATAATAAAATTATTAAAACTATTATTTTATGGAAAAGAAATTATATATCTTTAGGCACGGACAAACCGATGCTAACAAAAACGACATATGGCAAGGATGCCTATATGATTTAGAATTAAATTCAACCGGACAGTTACAAGCTGCACAATTGGCTCAAAAGCTTAAAGACATTCCGCTTGATGTCATATACAGTTCACCGCTTACTCGCGCCAAACAAACAGCCCAATATGTTTCGCAAGTTAATATTTCTTCTCCGCAAATCAAAATTATTGCGGATTTGCGCGAAGGAAACTTCGGAGAAGCCGAAGGTATGAAAAAAAGTGAGTTAAATCATCGTTTTTCAGAAATGGTCAATAAATTTTTATCTCCGACGTACCAAACCTGGGATTTAGCTTTTCCGGGAGATAACAGTGAAAGTAAGCACCAAATTTTTGACCGCACAATCAACGTTCTCAAAACTTTGGTCCGTTCACCTGAAAATAACATTGGTATTGCTACTCATGGCGGCGTTCTCAGTGCCCTGTCTTGCGGTTTAGATTTTCCCAAAGATATTCCTTTTGGCAATTGTACCGTTTGGCAGATAAATTACGACACGGATACCGGTCAATTTAGCTATATTGCTTAAAAAGAAAGAGCTGATTTTTCCTTATCGGATAATCAGCTCTTTACTTTTATACAATCTATTTTTGACCTAACCGATTAAGCCAACGCACAATTTTATTTTCGACATTCAGATTATATTTTGCCGGCAAATTATTAAACGCTTGCCCTTCTGCAATTTGTGCATTCTGCGCATTTTGAGCAAAATCATCATAAAAAGTACCAAAATTGCTCCCCTGAGTTGAAAAAGGAACAACCGTCTTTCCGCCAAAATCAACTTGCTTCAAAAAAGAATACATCGGAGTCGCCATGGTATACCACCACACCGGAGCACCGACAAAAATAGTATCATATTTTGAAAAATCTGGAAAATCCGTATTAATTTCAGGATATATTCCCTTTTTGAGTTGAGAACGAAGAGTCATATAAAACCAAGGAGTCGTATTTAACTTTTCTTTAGTTTGAATAACATAAACATCAGCCTTTAGTTTTGTTTTGATACTTTCGGCAATATCTTTGGTATGACCGAATAACGAGTAATAAACAACCAAAGTCTTACCCAAGTTTACATTTAATTTTTCTGCAGGTCCGGCAAATTCGGCCATTTCCTTTTCATTACGAACGGAGACACGGTACAAATGCCAAAGGCCGGTGAGACCGGCGATAACGGCAATCAATAAGATTATATATAAAGTATATTTCAGCATCTTTTTTTCCTTTCAAAAAAAGTATTTATGAACATAGTTATATGCTTGAGAAGGATTTTCAATCTTTTTTTACTTGACAATATTAATATGTAGTATATATCATATATATTATATTCAATATATATTAAAAGGAGAATATGGTGAAGAATTTTACAGCAATACTCGGTTTGTTGCTATTTCCCCTTAACGCTTTTGCTAATCCGGCTTGCGTTGTCTGTACCGTAGCTATCGGAGCTTCTCTCGAAATTGCAAGAAAACTCGGCATTAGCGATAATGTCGTCGGCTTATGGTCCGGAGCCCTGCTTGCCATTATCGGCTATTGGACGATTTTATGGTTTGATAAAAAAAATTGGCATTTTAGAGGAAGAAATTTGTTATTGATCACACTGAGTGTCGCTATGATAGGCTTTGCCTATATGGGACAACTCAACTACAATCCCCAGGTTTTCCTATTTTTATATATTGATCCGTTTTTATTGTCAGCCGTTATCGGCGCTCTGATATATATCTATTCTCAAAAATTTTATCAATGGATGAAACAAAAGAACAATGGACACGCGCACTTCCCTTTTGAAAAAGTTGTGCTGCCGCTTATCTTTTTATTTGCGATAAGCAGCATTATCAATTATTATCCGTTTCAATAGCTTTGGGAGATTTAACATGAAAAAAATAGAAAATGTAAAAGAATATGTTGAAAAAATCGATTCTTCTAAAAAAGTCAATCCGAAAGATTTGTCTTCGGATCAAGATTTAACAATCGGTATCATGAATTTAATTTCAATAGAAGAACATCTGATGTTTTCTGGAGCCAAAACAGGAAAAACGTCATATTATGATTTAATTGAACAAATCCGCGAAACCCGCAAACAATTGATGCAAAAAGTTATTCCCGAATATGAAGGCGAAGTTTGGTGCATTTCCAAACACTTGCTTTCAGCATCCATGCGCTTAATGGAAGTCGGAACCAAACAACAAAGTTTGGGACACAAAAAAGAAGCCTATAAACTGTTTGACCAATCATATGAACTATATTGCCTGTTTTGGGGTTTAAATATGAAACTTTTAAACATGGAAGACGTCAAATGGATTGAGGACAGTTATGAAGACGTCAAGAAAATCACAAAGGAATTGAATGCCCAAGAAAACTCGACATCCAACACCTCTGAAGACGAAGAAAAAGTTGAACAACCTCAAGGCACTCTTGCCAAAATGAAAGCCTTTGTCCGTAAAGCCGTCGATTGTTGTATTGAATGAGGAGAGTTTATAATGAAAAAAATATTCTTTTCTCTGTTTGTACTCATTGCTGTTCTATGCGGATGTGACAATCAAACATCGAATAATCAAGCCGTCAAAACATCTCTATCCGACGACAAAGTTTATTTTTTCTATTATAATGAATGCCCTTATTGCCATGAAGCCATGGACTATATAAACCAGAAATATCCGAATTTACCAATAACAATGGTTAATATCCATAATGCCGGTGGTTATAAACTCTTAATCGAATGTGCTAAAAAATATAATCTTGGCAACAATGTCGGTACGCCGCTGTTTGCCATAGGAAGCAAATATATGATGGGTTGGTCGGCAGACAGTCCTAAACAATTTGATGAATATATCAAGCCTTACCTCAAGTAAAAAGAATCCTCGTTTTAAACGAGGATTTTTTCTGTTTGCAAAGATTTTAAGCTCTGTTATATATAAAAATATATCAAAAAGACAAAAGAGACATATATGCAACAACAATTACCAACAGAAATCATGAAAAAAGCGGTTAAAGGAATTTCTTACATTGCCCACCCGCTGAGATTAAAGATACTAGAATATTTAGACGTTAACGGCAGCTCCTCTGTTTCTGCAATAACCAAAGCCTTAAATGAGGAACAAGTCATGGTTTCGCAAAGCCTGCGCAAAATGCGCGACGCCAACTTAGTCAAGACCAAACGTCGCGGTATATTCATATATTACGACATATGTGAAGAATATCCTGCCAGTATATTTTCCTGTTTACGCAAATTATATGGTTATATGACTGATGATTTTCGCTATTTGCAAAACGGATATAAAGCAATGTTGCCATCTGACTATACCATAATGACAGCCAACCGCATAAAACTTTTTGCCAATTACGATAAAATGCGCATTTTAGAATTTTTGACCTTGCACGGAGCCGCCAACGTTAGTGAAATCGTATCCGGCGTAGATAGTGAACAAATCAAAGTTTCTCAATATCTAAAGCGCCTGCGCGAAGATGGCTTTGTCACCGCTTGCAAGCAAGGTCGATTTGTTATTTATAACATTACCAAGGGTGTGCATAAAACATGCATTGAATGCATTCATAAACGCTATGATGCCCTAAAAGACAAAAATGATTTCTAAAAAAATCTCCTTAAACGGAGATTTTTTAGAAAACACGAATACATAATTGAAACGGACTAAACACAATCAAATAGAGCAACCATTGTTTAAAATGAGCGGCTCAGTATTGTTTGTCTTCCTTTAAGGTTTTCAAGTTTGCATTTTGTATATGTTTTTTATTTTGTTGAGTTGCGTCATCTGTAAAGAAACGACAATCAATTTCTTTTTTAAAGGTATTTTGAAATTGTTCCACACTATAGTCTGACGGCAAATCACCGCTTTTTATTTTAGCATCAACGATACCGGATATAATATCATATTTTGCTTTAACGAATTTATTAATATAAATAGGAGCGAAAGAAGAAAAAGCGTCGGGATTATCACGAACAATTTGTTGAGTAATTTTTGTAAACTGTACTCTGTCTCTTTCAAAATTAGCCACTGTCGGCTTAGACGTGATACTATCACTTCTTTTATAAAAGCCGTAGAATATTTCCGGATTAGCTATAACTTTGGCATCTTTCATCAATAAGGTAACAGTTGCAGGAAAATCTTCGCAAACTTTCAAATCGGGAGCAAAGTCCGGAAGCATATCAACATATTTTTGCAAAATATCTTTACGATAAACCTTACTCCACAACGTTGTATCGGCATTAATGATAAAAGGAGCCGATTCAATATTGACGGCACGATTTTTAGCAGACAGTTTGTCGACAACTTCTTTATGTTTTGCACCTGCACCGGGTTGGAGAATAAAATTTTTATCTCCTAAAAATTCCATCCCTATGATACAAATATTAGCATCATAATTTTTCATTCGGTTAATTGTTCCGGACAAAGCATCTTTTTTAGTAAAAAAGTCATCACTATCCAAAGAAAAAATGTAATCATCATCTTTGGCTTTTGCTAAAGTTTCGGCAACAATTGCTCTAAAAGCACCTGCCGGTCCTTTGTTTTCTTGATAGAGATAATGAATGTTAGGATTATCGTATGCTTGAACAATTTCTTTTGTTTTATCGGTAGAACCGTCATCCAAAACCACGATTTCCACCTCAGGATAATCCTGCATTAAGACAGAATCAATAGCTCTGCCGATATGTTGTTCAGCATTATAGGCTCTAATTTGCACAAACCCTTTTGACATAATTTTCCTCTATTTTCTGTTAATTATATATTATATATATATTATTTTTGTCATTTTGTCAACAATAGACATAAGAAAACAAAATGAGTTTTATTTATATAATAAACGAAAAAAAATTCAATGCCAAAGAACGAACCTCGGTTCGAAGACCTGGGGGGAAACAAAAAAACGCCCCTTCATAAAAAAAGAGGCAGTTTCACAAACTGGCGTACCCGAAGGAAGCGCTAAGCAAAAACAACCGTCGCTCCGGTTGTTTTTGTCTGCAAGCTCTTTGGAACATCTTGACGCGCAAGGAAGCTTCTTAAAGCGACCGCGGCAAGTCTAGATGCCAAAGAACGAACCTCGGTTCGAAGACCTGAGGGGAAACAAAAAAACGCCCCTTCATAAAAAAAAGAGGCGGCTTCATAGACTGGCGTACCCGAAGGGATTCGAACCCATGACCTTTGGCGTCGGAGGCCAACACTCTATCCAGCTGAGCTACGGGTACAATATCAAATTTGCTACACTAATAATACAAAATTGCCCTAAACGCCACAATTTTTTTTATTTTATCAAATAATTCTTGACTTTTTGCTCAACTCTGGTTATTTACAAGCAACGAGTTTGTTTTTGAGGAATAAAATTATGGTTAAAAAATGTGATATTACCGGCACCGGCGTTATGAGCGGTAACAATGTTAGCCATGCTAACAACCACAATCGTCGTCGTTTTATGCCGAATCTGCAAGTTGTTTCTCTGTTCAGCGAAGCTCTGAACAAAGTTTTCAAATTGAAAATTTGCTCTAAAACTTTGCGTTCTATTGAACACAACGGCGGTTTGGATTCTTATTTGGAATCTACCTCGAGCAACAAGCTTAGTGATGAAGCCTTAAAAATTAAAAAAGCAGTTGCAAAGAAAAAAGGTCCGGCTGCAAAACCGGCTGCTGCTGCCAGAAAAGCTACTCCGGCTCGCATTGCTAAAAAAGCCGCTCAAGCTGCTCAATAATTTGCAGATAAATAAATAGATATTAAAATACCTCCGTGAGGAGGTATTTTTTTTTGATTTATTACATAAAAAAACACAAATGTACTAAAGAAAAGATTAAAACAATCAAGTACCATAACAACGGCGCGTCCTTTGATTGCAATCAAATCTTAAGCCTTAATGATTTAAAATTCAGATTTAACTAATACAAAACTTTTCATATTCAGCAAAAGGGTGTCCAAAGACACCCTTTTACATAATCCGTTTAATCAATATAAACCGTATGTAACATATTGGTACGGCCTTTAACACCGAGGGGGAAACCTCCGGTAATGATAATATGATCGCCGTGATTGGCAGCACCGCTCTCAAGAGCTACAGCCTTAGCCACATCTTCAAAATGATCAATGCTGTTAAAAGTAGCTTCATTTATAAAACGTTTGGCTCCCCAAACCAACCCGAGCTGACGTGCAACTTTGATATTCGGCGTTACCGCAATAATCGGAATATTCGGACGTTCGCGAGAGATTAAGAAAGTTGTACGTCCCGAACTGGTATAAGTAACCACAGCCTTAATATTTTTCAAAACTTTTGATACTTCGGTCGCCGCATAAGTAATAGAATCAGCTTCATCCATACAACAAGAAATAGGTTGTAAATTTTTCATATACTGGAAAAACAACGGATCCGATTCTACCTGAGTAATGGTCTTATTCATCATTTTAACCGCTTCAACCGGATATTTTCCGGCAGCCGTTTCAGCAGAAAGCATAACCACATCGGCACCGTCATAAACCGCCGTTGCCACATCGGAAACTTCGGCACGGGTCGGAGTCGGTTTTTCAATCATGGACTCAAGCATTTGGGTTGCGACAATTACCGGACGAGCAAATTTGCGGCAGGCATGAATAATTTTCTTTTGTAACACCGGAACGGTCTGTAACGGGCATTCAACACCCAAATCACCGCGGGCAACCATAATTCCGTCAGAAAGTTTGATAATATCTTCCAGTTCAACAATAGCGCTTGGTTTTTCGAGTTTGGAGATAATTAAAGCTCTGTCCCCGATAAGTTTGCGCGCAGCTCTGACATCATCGGCAGACTGGACGAACGACAAACTAATCCAATCTACCCCCATATCCAAAGCAAACTCCAAATCTTGACGATCTTTTTCGGTAATAGCGGAAATCGGTAATTTGATATTTGGTAAATTGACTCCTTTGTGACTTGAAAGTTCGCCGCCGACTTTCACTTTGGTAACGGCGGTATCTGCCGTACAAGATTGTACTTCCAAGACAATATTACCGTCGTTGAGCAACAATTCGTCACCGGCTTTAATTGCGGCAAAAATTTCCTTATGCGGCAAAGTAACTCTGGTTTCGTCGCCAAGTTCATTTTTCATATCCAAAACGAAAGTCTGACCTTCTTTCAATAAGATTTTACCTTTGGCGAATTCACCCACTCTTAATTTTGGTCCCTGCAAGTCGGCAATGATTGTGGTAAACAAACCTTTTTGTTCAGACAACCGGCGGACAATATCATATCTTTGTTTATGTTCTTCGTGAGTTCCGTGACTGAAATTGAAACGAAAAGCATCGGCACCGGCATCAAGCAACGCACCGATGGTTTTTTCATCGGCAGAAGACGGACCGATTGTAGCAAGAATACGTGTATATGTATTTTTTGGCATTTTTAATCCTTTCTATCACATTCTTATTATAGCGGCATTATAGGCAATAAAATTTAAACTTCTACAATATTTTTTTGCTCTCACAAATTTATTTTCTTGTCAAAAGATATAGCTTTTGCTAATCTCGCTTACAACCAAAAAATTTGTTTGAGGAGAAAAAAATGACAGAAGTTGGAGGCATTGCTGCCGACAGACTGCGCTCTTTAATTGAGCGTATTGAGCGCTTGGAAGAAGAAAAGAAAGCTCTTTCGGGCGACATCAGAGATGTCTTTGCCGAAGCAAAATCGGCGGGTTTTGACGTTAAAATCATGCGTACAATTTTAAAATTGCGCAAGATGAACGCCGCCGACCGTGACGAACAAGAATTTTTACTTGATACTTATCGCAAAGCCTTGGATTTATAATTTTAAGGCGATACCTAAAATTCCGCCGAGAATCATATATAAGATGGGGTGCAATTTAAAGAAATGAATTGCGCCCCAAAATATTGCGCAAAAAGCAATAGCCTCAATTCCGTTCAAGGCTAATTTTCCAAGTTCAACTCCGGCATTGAGTATTAAAGCAATCACCGCCGGACGAATGGTAAACATCAGATTTTGGAAAAAAGTCGTCTGTTTAAATTTATCAAGCAACGCGGCTATAATAATGATAATTACCACCGACGGAAAAACCAAACCGGTTGTTGCCGTCAGTGCGCCCGATATACCTGCGACCTTAAAACCGGCATAAGTTGCCATATTAACTCCAATCGGTCCGGGAGAAGATTCGGCAACTGCAATCATATTCACCAACTGTTCGGAGGTAAACCAAGAATAGCGCGTTGTTAAATCAAATAAAAACGGCACCGTTACCAAACCGCCACCCAAAGCAAATAAGCCTATTTTGAAAAATTCAAAAAACAAAAGTCCGTATATCATCGCTTATCTCCTGACCGCCAATCCGATAACCGCCGCGGTCAAAACGACCGCCACCGGCGAAACACCGAGCCATATCAATCCCAAAAGAGAAACAACAAAAATACAACCTTGCAAAACGCTGCCGACGGCTTTTTTCCACATTCCGATAATAACATCGACAATCAAAGCGATAACGACGATTCTGATACCGGCAAAAGCATGTGCGACATACTGATTTTCCATATAGATATTGATGATATTGGCCAAAGCAATAATAATGATGACCGACGGTGCCACAATTCCGACGGTTGCGGTAACGGCACCGACGATTCCTTTTATTTTATAACCGATAAAAGTTGCCACATTGACGGCAATAATCCCCGGTGTACATTGACCGATGGAATAATAATCCATAATTTCTTCATCGGTCGTCCATTTCTTTTTACCGACCAACTCAGCCTGCAATAAGGGAATCATGGCGTAACCGCCGCCAAAGGTAAACATCCCGATTTTAAAAAAAGTCGCAAATAAATTCCACAAAATTGACATTTTTGTTTTTTCCTGTTTTAAATCTACTCTTTCGCGGCTATATTTATACATAAACAAATTTTTTACAACCAAGAAATTAAACGGAGAACAGATGATTATTGCAGTCACAAAAGAGACAACACCGGAAGAACGGCGTGTTGCCCTCACCCCGCCTGCCGTTAAAAAGCTGTCGGAACTCGGGCTTAGGATAAGAATAGAAAAAGATGCCGGTCTAAAATCAGGTTATGACGACCAAAGCTATGTTCAAGCCGGTGCCGAAGTATTGAAAACAGCGGCAGACTGCCTTGAAAAAGCTGATTTTTTATTCAAAATCAATGCACCGACGGCAGAAGAATGGAATTCAATCTCCGAAAACACCTCAATTGTTGCCGATTTCAGAAACGCAACCGGTCTCGACGAAAAGATAATCGAAAAAAAAGCCTTAAGTTTATATGCTCTGGAAAAAATGCCTCGCATTTCGCGCGCACAAAATATGGATATCTTATCTTCTCAAGATAATCTTGCCGGCTACAAAGCGGCACTCGACGCCGTTAACCGCCTTAATCGTGCCGCACCGATGATGACAACCGCCGCCGGTTCGGTTTTGCCGATAAAAGTTCTGATTATCGGTATCGGCGTTGCCGGTTTACAGGCGATTGCAACCGCCAAAAGACTCGGAGCCAACGTCAGCGCAACCGACGTCAGAGCCGAAACCAAAGAACAAGCCTTGTCGCTTGGCGCCAGATTTATTGAAAATTCGCAAATAAATGAACAACTTAAAGAAGCGGACATCATCATCACCGCCGCCGGCTCAGCACCCAAAGCTCCCGTTTTGGTCAAAAAAGAACAACTGGATAACCTTAAAAAAGACGCAATTGTATTCGACTTGTCGGGAAATATTGAAAATCCGCAGCATAAACCGAATTTTACGACCGCAAACGGTACCGAGATTATTTTTAATCCGCAAACGGCAGCTCTCATACCCTACACTGCCAGCAACTTATTTGCCAACAACATCAGCAACTATTTCCGTTTGCTTTCACCGGATTATAAAATTCAACCGCAACCCGATTTCGGCGACGAGATTATTGCGAAAACCTGTATTTATTACCAAGGAAAAAGGAGATAACAATGCTCGACTTAATGATTATTTTTGTACTCTCTGCCTTTATCGGCTATTTCGTGGTTTGGGGCGTAACTCCGGCTCTATATTCGCCGTTAATGAGTGTTTCCAATGCCATTTCCGGCGTAATTATTTTAGGAGCAATCAGCGCCGCCGGTTTTGCCGAAAGTAAAGCGGTTGAAGTTTGCGCTTTGATTGCCGTCGTTTTGGCCGCAATTAACATTTTCGGCGGATTCGCGGTTTCGGCAAGAATGTTGGCGATGTTTAAAACTAAGGAGAAAAAATGATGAGCGGTTTTTTATATTTGGCGGCAGCCGTTTTATTTATTCTCTCGATTCGCGGTCTGAGTTCCCCAAAAAGCGCCCGCCTTGGCAACTACTTGGGCATCATCGGAATGAGCTTGGCTATTGCCACCGCATTATTTGCCGTTCCCGCAGAACGATTGTTGCCGATTATCTTTGCTTTGGCTTTAGGCGGAATTATCGGAGTTATCAGCGGACAAAAAGTAAAAATCACTGCCTTGCCGCAAATGATTGCCGCTTTTAACGGATTGGGCGGCGGTGCGGCCGTCTTTTTGGCGGGAGGAGAAATTTTATCAGGCGGTTTACATCCGTTGGCTACTTCCGTCGGTGCGGTTATCGGTGCTTTGGCCTTTTCCGGTTCAATGGTTGCTTTTGCAAAATTGCAGGGAATATTATCGGGCAAAGGCTTAAAATTCAAATTTCAACACGCTCTCAATTTAGTTTTTAGTGCCGTTACCTTAGTTCTGTTTGTTGCCTATCTTGTCAGCGGACAAACGGAATTGTTTTGGATGATGACAATACTGGCTTTACTCCTAGGAGTTCTGTTGGTTTTGCCCATCGGCGGTGCCGACATGCCGATTGTCATTTCCGTACTCAATGCTTATTCCGGTTGGGCCGGTGTCGGTGTCGGCTTTATGCTTAATCAAACTTTGTTGATTATTACCGGAACGATTGTCGGTGCCGGCGGCGCCATTTTGGCTTATGTTATGACCAAAGCGATGAATTCTTCTCTCAAACAGGTTATGCTCGGACAAAACAGCAAAAGCGAAGGCAATTCTTCCGACTTCAGCGATGCCGTTGCCAAATCCGGCTCACCGACAGATGCGGCATTCATTATGGAAAATGCCGAAAAAATCATCATTGTTCCCGGTTTCGGCATGGCGGCGGCAAGAGCGCAACACGCCGTAAAAGAAATGGCAGATATTTTAAGAAAGAAATATCACGTTGACGTTCGTTTTGCCATTCATCCGGTTGCCGGTCGCATGCCCGGTCATATGAATGTTCTTTTGGCAGAAGCCAATGTTCCTTATGACGAGATTTTTGAAATGGAAGACATTAATCGCGAATTTGCTACCGCGGACGTAGCTTATGTTATCGGTGCCAACGACATAACCAATCCGCTTGCCAAAAGCGACCCGTCTTCGCCGATTTACGGAATGCCTGTTTTAGATGTCGGTGCCGCCAAAAATGTCTTTTTTGTAAAAAGGTCGCTCGGTTCGGGCTATGCCGGCGTCGAAAATCCGTTATTTTTCCAACCCAACACAACCATGCTTTACGGTGATGCCAAAGCCGTAACCGAAGCCATTGTTAAAGAGTTGGAAAAATAGTTTTTAAGCCAAAATCAAGAATCCGATTATCAAGGCGCCGTAAAGCAAAATACCTTTAAGATGCATTCCGGCCACCTTAAAGTCGGCGCCCGAAGGCATAGCATTTTCTATTATGATGGTTTGTAACAAAACATAAAGCACATAGTTGAGCATTGTCGGACGCATGACCGGCAAATAATAACGGTTGATATAAAAACCGATAACCAGCAGCAACAGCGGAGCCATTGCGGAAGGAATGGCGTTATAAAAAGTCACGTTTCTGAAACCGACGCTGCCCATAACATAATAACCATCGGGAGATTTGCGCGGGAAAATGGTAAAATTGCAGGGACGAGCATTTAAAATCAGACCGACGATATAATGCATCATCTCATGCAAAATTGTCCCCGGAATATTAACCAGCGCGCTTGCCCACATACTGCTGTAAGTAGTGTATTTAAGCCTCATCAAAACGATGACCAGTAAAATCAGCAAAAAACGATTGTTGAAGAAAGTTGTCAAAACTTCAGGATCATTAGAAAAATAAATCCATTTTTGATACATCAACTGTAAAAACTGCATCGATTTTTACTCCTTGTTAAGCATCATCATTCCGGCCAAATAGGTGTTAAGCAGTAACGCACCGTTCCGATTGTTTTTAATATCTGCCGAAAGTGCGCTCAAAGCAATCAGACTCATTTCCAAAACTTTTTGTGAAGTTTTAAGCCTTTTAATATCTATTCGCGGAAACATTGCCGCCAAATCGGGCGTAACCAATTGTCCCAAGCGGACCAATTGCCGACGATAAGAAATTTTGAGTCGATAATCTTTCAAATTTAAGTGAAAATTATAAAACAAAAACCACAAATTTCGATTGGCAGCGACAAATTGATGAAAACAATCGGCATAAAGAATGATGTTGTGATATCCTCTTTTAGAACCGGCCAATTGACTGAGATACGCAAACAACTCGGACAAAGTTTGTTCATTTTGCTCCGCAATAAAATCGTCCATTGAAGAAAATTGATTATAAATTGTTCCGACCGAACACCCCGAAGCCTCGGAAAGTTTGCGCGCCGTCAAAAAAGGGGCACCTTTTTCCACCACCAAATGCCGCCCCGTGGCCAACAATTTTTGGCGAATATTGTCTTTTGAATTTTGCATCATATATTTTTCTTAACAAATTATTTGTAATATGCGATTATAATATCTTAAATTTGAACGGTGTTCAATTTTTTTCTTTAGGTCAGAGAGGAATATTTCAATGAAACAGTTTTTTATAATGAGCGTACTGGTACTGACTTTAGCCGATACGGCACTTGCAGGAAAACTTGAAAACGGCAACTTTTATGAAGATGTTTTGATTTCCGACGACATTAAAATGGAAGAAAGCTCGGAATCCGCCAAAGAAAAAGCCAGCAGTCTCTTAAACCAAAAACCCAAAATCATAAAAATAGAAGGCGAACCTTTACAATTTCGCTCCTCCCGCGCCAAAAGCGCCCCGACCGTTATAACCAAACCGATAGACACCACCACAAAATACGGTGAAGCACCGTTCGGTTTATCTTGGGGAGCAACATACAATCAAACAAAAG
The DNA here is from genome assembly GCA_944390315.1 of uncultured Alphaproteobacteria bacterium. Lineage (GTDB taxonomy): Bacteria > Pseudomonadota > Alphaproteobacteria > RF32 > CAG-239 > JAFUYI01. Next base: position 12,380 of record CALXPO010000027.1, on the reverse strand, counting down.
CCTTGGGCGTTGATATGGAAAAAGTTGAAAGAAAAGACACCGTTAATGATTTTATCGTTACCAAACTGCCCAAACCCATTTCGGATTTTCGCCAAATTATTATCAGCTTTGGCGAAAACAATTCATTGTGGCGCGAAACCGCATACGGCAATTTGCTTGAAGATGATGCCAGCGCCAGCAAAGTCATGTTTCTTTACCGTAAATATTATAAACTGTTAGCTCGTAAATACGGCACCGCTCAAGAATTTTTTACCCCAAAAATTCTGACTATCGAAAAAACGGTAAAAGATCAATACGGCGTAGAAAAAGTTGAAATTGAAAAAATTCCGCAACCTATCGGAAACGCAAATTTCCTATCCCAACTTCAAAGCGGAGATGCAACTTTATATGCAACTTTTGAAAGTAAAGATGTCGGTGCGGCTTTAGCCGTTAATGTTGACGGCGACGGGAGAAGTTACATTGTCGTCGACTATACGAATCTGCAAATTTTACGTGAACGCGAAGCTCAAATGCTCGACGCGCTATAAATTAATGAATAAGGAAAAAAGATTATGACTAAGATTTGTTTTTGTGGAATCTCGGGCAACGGCATGAGTCCGCTTGCTCAAATTATGAGCCTTAAAGGTTATGAAGTATACGGCAGCGACCGCAGCTTTGACAGCGGACGTGATGCTAAAAACAAACAAGCCTTGCTGGATATGGGAATAAAACTTATTCCGCAAGACGGAAGCGGCATCACCAAAGATATGGAAACTGTTTATGTATCAGCAGCCTTAGATGAAAATAACCCAGATATAAAAGCAGCCAAGGCACTGAATATACCCATCAAAAAACGTTCGGACCTGTTGGCAGAAATTTTTGCTCAATATCCCTGCGGTATCGCCGTCGGCGGAACCTCCGGCAAAACCACGACAACGGCAATGATTGGTTATATTTTGGATATGCTCGGTAAAAAACCTTGCTTGATTGACGGCGGTATGCTGCGCAATTACGAATTATTAAAAGGTCTGCCAAACTTTATTTATAACGAAGGCGAATATTGCGTAATTGAAGCGGATGAAAGCGATGGCTCTATTTGTAAATATCATCCGACGGTAGCTCTGATTAACAACATTTCTCACGACCACACCTCAATGGAAAATCTGGTTAAATATTTTCAGACTTTTGCTGACAACACCAAAGGCGCCGTTGTTGTAAATGCCGATTGCGAATTATCTAACAATATCAAACACGACAACAAAGTAACTTTCTCGGTCAAAAATCCGCATGCCGACTTTTTTGCCGAAAATATTAAATATCTGCATAATGGTATTCAGTACGACTTCGGCGGACAAACTTTCCGTCTGAATATGTTCGGAGCCTTTAACGTCAGCAATGCTTTGGCCGCTATTGCCGTTTGTACTCAAATCGGTATTAACCCGATTAATGCCGCCAAAGTTTTGGAAGGATTTTCGGGAATTAAACGTCGTTTGGAAATTGTCGGCACTACCCACCGCGGTATTACTTTGATTGATGACTTTGCTCACAATCCGAGCAAAATTGCATCTTCTCTCGGTGCCTTAAAAGAATATCCGCGCCGCTTACTGGTTATGTATCAATCACACAGCCCTTTCTCGGCTTTCAATACCGGAGATGAAGTTGCTGCCGAAGTTGCCAAAGTTCTGGATAAGGATGATATTTTTATTATGCCGGAAGTTTATATGCTTGATAAAAACGTCGACAAAGGTATTACCGCCGAAAATATCATCAAAGGGGTTATCAAAAACGGACATCAAAATGCTCACTTCCTCGACACAAGAGAAAATGTTCACAAATTTATTCTTGAAAACGCCAAAGACGGTGATTGTGTTGTTATCATGGGCGCAAGAGATAACTCTCTGCCCGACTTCAGTCGTCAATTACTGAGGGAGCTTTAAGACATGCTAAATCCGATACCCTCCGGCTCAAAAGTCGGCATTGTTGCACCCTCCTGCGCACTTGATTCTCCCGAAGATATTCGAGAAGGTTTACGTTGGCTTGAAAGCTCGGGGTATCGGATTGTCCTAGGGCAATATATTTTTGAAAAAAACAATCACTTGGCCGGCACTCCCGAGCAACGGGCCGAAGACATCATGCGTTTTTTTGCCGACCCCGAAATTAAGGCAATAATCGCCGTTTGCGGCGGTTACGGTGCGCAAGAAGTCTTGCCTTTGCTCAGATATGACGTCATTGCCCAAAATCCGAAACCGATAATCGGCTTTAGTGATACCACCGCCTTACAAACCGCCGTTTTTACCAAAACCGGCAACATCAATTATGCCGGTATTTTACTTAAATATGATTTTAAGAACAATTCACGTATTCATCCCTACACCGCCGATAGTTTTTTGGAGCTGATGAACGGTCATTTTCAAGAAGTTTCCGGAGGCGTTTGCGTCAACGGCGGAACCGCGCAAGGCAGACTCATCGGTACAAATTTGTGTGTTTTCGAACTTCTAGCGGGAACGCCTTATTTTCCGAACCTAAAAGATTCGATTTTGCTGCTTGAGGACGTTGATGAAAAAAGCTACCGAATTGAAAGAATGTTAACCCAATTAAGCCAACATCCTACATTTAGCGGCGTCAGAGGGATTATTTTCGGACAATTTAATGACATTTATCTTAATCATCCTGACGATAAAGATACCAACCAAATCCTCGATGATTTTGCCCGCAAGCATCAAATTCCGATTATTAAAAACTTTCCGTTCGGACACGTCCGCGCACGCAAAAGCGTTCCTCTCGGAGCAAGTGTTGTTTTAGACGCCGACAATTGCCGATTAAAACTTAAACTCTAAAAAATCATATTAATCAGCAAATTAAAATTGTTCAGATTCAAACGATTTATCAATTCCTGATAAACGAAAAAACTTTGCCACCCCTGACTGTTAAAAGCAAGCATACTGCCGATGGCCCAAAAATTGGCTCCCGGCAGAAACATCGCACAAAACAAATAAGAAACTTTCGGTAAATCGGTTTGTTTTTCGTGTATCTGCGACGCCACCGTATCAACATGATAACCGATAAAATATCCAAAAACGGCGCTGACAATCCAATTAAGCGGTGCAAACTTCATGTATATTCCAACGCCAATCATAAAGAAAAAGCAAAACAACGGGAAAAAATAAGGCGCAATAATAATCAGCCAATTTCCTTCACCTTCAAAACTCATTGAACCGCCGCTATCATCTTCCGCAATACGAATATTTTTAATTTTATGAAAAGTGAGTACGGCAAAAAAACTATGTGCCAATTCATGAGCAATAATCTGCATAGAGGTCTTAACCGAACTATCCATAGATGTTCTGGCAACAAAGAACATAAAAAAACCACCGAGTAAAGCAATAAACTTTAGATTTTTAAAATTAAAATACTCAAGAGATTGAAAAAAAGCCGGAATCGACCACAATGCCCAAAGCGCCACAGGCCACTTAAGCAAATTGATAAATTTATCCAAAATCGTACTCATAAAATCGATTATAGATTATTTATTTATCTGTTTCACCAAAATTCACTCATATATCAACATTTCTCTTATAGATACAAATATCTTCAGCAAAAACAATATAAGGACAGAACCACCTTAAATTCCATCCTTATTTATTTTTTAGATAAATTTATAAAAAGCGTTTGTTTTAGGCTTTTTTAACCAGGTGATTATCCAGTCTGTTTTCTTTTAATCCTGCCGGATCCTGATGAATAATCACCTGTGCATTAGGAAAATGTTTTTTTAATTTTTCTTCTACTTCATCCGTTAAATCGTGAGCTTTTGCCAAAGATAAATCACCATCCAATTCCAGATGAAGTTCAAACATATACATTTCCCCCAAATCACGGGTGCGCAAATCATGTATACCGCGGCAAAAATCGCATTCGGTGACCACGCGCTCAATTTCTTTTCGAACATCATCGGGCAATTCTTTATCCATCAGCAACGCAATCGCTTCACAAGCAATTTTATAAGCATTAATCAACAGATACGAAGACACAAATAAAGCCGCCAAAGTATCAAACCAATAAATTTCAAAAATTTTGACAACAGCGAGACCAACCACGATTGACAGGTTTGTCACAATATCAACCATATAGTGAGCGCTATCGGCAGAAACGGCCAAAGAAGCCGTCTTTTTGACTACGTATTTTTGGAAAGCAATCAATCCAAGCGTAATCAAGGTGCAAACAATCATAACCGCCATACCGACACCGGCACCATCAACCGGACGAGGAGAAATAAAACGGCTGATACCCTCATATACAACAAAGACACCGGAACCGGCAATAAAAGCCGATTGAATCAACGCACTCAAAGCCTCGGCTTTTCCGTAACCGTAACGATGTTGTTCACTTGCCGGCAGAGAAGAAAATTTGACGGCAATAAAAGTAATTAATGAAGAAAAAATATCTGACAAACTATCAACCAAAGACGACAGCACGGCAAGAGACCCCGTATAAAGGGATGCCAGCAGTTTAATTAAGGCTAAGGATGCCGAAACACTAACACTGGCAGTAACGGCTATTTTTTTTAATCGATTATTTTTTTGTTTATTGGATTGTGTTTGTGACATTTTTTATCTTCTCAAAATCATTATTATCAATTTCGTAATAACATTTTTCAGCCGCCTTGGCAAAAAATTCCGTATGTTTTGACATTGTTTTTTTATCAAAGACATAATTGACGTAGGTATGCTCCTTATCTTGCCAAAAGTCAATTCCGATTTTTTGATTTCCTTCAACAGCCAAATCAAGTGCTAAAACTTTTTCGGATTCCGGTTTTTGTTTAATCGGATTCTTAAGGGAAGTATTGAGCATGTATTTTACCAATTCCATGGTTCTGTTAAGATTAGTATTTTTATTAAATCCGCTCAATCGGCCGAAACGCAGATTCCACAAACTACTGTAAGTCCAGTCTTGAGCTTTGACCGACATATCGATTAAATCGGCTTTAACCATCCATACTTGAAATTTATCGGCAAAACGCATATAAGCCGCCCGCCCGCCGCGTCCGATATCAATATCATATTTACCGATGACCAAATCAGTCAGTATTTTATTATTCGGACCGAACAACTTAACTTCGACGCTGGTTGAATCTTTTGCAGCGCTCGGTTCCAAACCAAATTTGGACAGATATTCGGCTTTATCAGATTTTTTTTCATAATAAACCATATCGCTCAAAGCCGTCAGAAAACTTTCAACGCGCTCTTGATAAACCGGCAAACAAGGTTCATTTTCCAACTTCCACACACCGTCTTGCTTATAGAAATTGAGTACTCCCGAGGCAGAGGTTAAAGTTATTTTTTGGATTTCGTTCAACTGATGAACAAGTTCAGCCAGAACGGGTTTATTTTCATATTCTTCAATCCCCTTTTGAGCAGACAGGTAGAAAGACAGACCACCGCCGACAAACAGTAGCAAAGCAATGACCGCCGCCCACTTAAATTCGCGGTTAAAAATAATTTTATAACCGCCGATACGATGTGTCAGCAACTTTCTGCCGCCGACAATTGCCAAAATCAGCAAAATCAATAACGGAACGGCATAAATATTTACAAATTTTATGATTAAATTAATTTTTTCAATATTTTGATGCATATCAATTCTGATTTTTGCCAGTTCAATTCGTAAATCATCAAGTTTTTGTCTGGTACCGGCAATTAAGGCCAATTCGTCTGAATTGAAATTTTCTCTTTCCTCAAATGCCTTTTTTGCAAAAATTTCTTGTAAAGAACGTTTGGTATATTCTATTTTTTGAAAAAGTTCATTTTCTCTTACTCTGAAATTTCGCAAATTTTCTTTTCTAAGCTCTTCAATATCTTCAAACTTTCTGATTTTTTGAATTCTTCCCCGCAACTCGACCAAAGTCATATCTCCGGACAAATAATCAAGGGAATTAAGCACAAAATTAGCATTATCATACAAAGGCACAAAATAATTCGTATTCATTATTGACTGATTTGTGCTCCAAAAAGAATCATAAATAAAATCGGTATCGGCAACCACAATAACTTCATAAGGATTTTTTGTATGATTAGCCGTTAGCAATGCCGCCAAAAATTTTAATTTTCCATCCGGCTTAAACAGATTAAGCAATTCGGTCGGATTTTTGCCATCATAGACCACACCTGAGCTTAATACGCCCGATTGATCTCCGCCTTTAATCAACGGAAGAAATGAGCTGTGATTACTACCGTCCGGAACAATTGCCGAAACAGAAGCGAACAAAATTCCCTGCAAATTTTGTGTTATAGGAAAATCAGGATTCATGCTTGTTGCCGGAGCCACAAACTGAACAACATCCTGAGTAAAAATCGGATTTGTGGAATAATTTTTGGTTGCATCAACCGTAATCGAATTATCCAAATCGGCCACCACAAGTTCGTTATAAAAACGAAATCCGAAAAATTTATCCAGACCATTCAAATTCGACGGATAAAATTCGATATTATCCGGAGAAAAAATACGGGTTGCTTCAGCCGCAGTATCAAGCAATAACAAAGTTTTTCCACCCAATCTCGAATAATTTTCAACAGCATCAACCATTTCATCATTCAAATTTTGCGGATGAATCATCATCAACAAGTCAACTTTTGTCAAATCATCAGCATTAGTTATAATCTTAATTTCATAAAACTTCTCAATCTCGTTGAGGATATTCCATTTTGGAGAAACGTAACCTCCTGCAAAAGCTGTTTCATATACAGGTAAGCTGCTGATTAGACCTAAGGTTTTCTTCTTATGATAAAGCTGATAGATTTTTTCCATCAAATCTTGCTCAAGATACGCATATCTTTCCAAAACAAAGAAGGGAATAATTTGTTTATTGTCGGCACTGTCGGTCAAAACTAAACCAAAGAAGCCGTTTTGATTGAGGTCAACAATCGGTAAAGGCTGCAATCCTGCAACAATGGCTTGATCCTCAATATCATCAAGCGGACGCGGATTATAAATTTTATAACTAAACTTATCGGGAGCAACTTGCGCAAATTGTTCCAACAACAACCGAACTCTGTCATACATTAATCTGATATTAGGATTTCTTTGTCCCAGAAGAGGAGAATAATAAAGTTTTGCAATAACCGGTTCCGGCAAATTTTTAAGAACTTTCCGTGAAGATTGCGTCAATGTATGTATTTTTTCGGTCGTAAAATCATACTGTGTTGTGCGCAAAAACTGATTTGCCAACAAATTAATTCCGCCAAAAGCCATCAACAACAAAATAAAAAATAGAATATAATAACCGGCCTGAGTTGATTTTAGCCATTTAGAAGTTCCCGAAGTTCTAAAGCTAACCACCAAAATCGTCGTAATGTTAAACAATAAGATAACCGAAACGAAGAAAACAACGTCACGCAATTCCAACAAACCGCCGGTAATTGTTGCAAAATGGATTAAAAAACTGAAAGAAGCAACCATATCAACGACGGCAGCCGGAGCAAATAAGCGGAAAAATCCGAGAACATATTCGACGCCGCTTAAAAAGAACAAAAAATTTGCAATAACAGCCAAAACCAGAGCTATTACCTGATTTTTAGTTAATGCGGACATTGTTTGCGAAATAGCCAACATACAACCTGCCAAGACCCAACTTCCGAGATAGCCGACGGCAATAACGGTATTATCCGGAGTTCCGAGATAATTGACCGTCAGCCAGAAAGGAAAAGTCAGTACCAGTGCGACTGCAGCAAAAATCCAAGAAGCCAAAAACTTGCCCCAAACCAAAGTCGAAATGGAAACCGGCATGGTTAAAAGCTGAACAACCGTTTTACTGCGAAATTCCTCAGACCATAATCGCATTGAAATACCCGGAATAAACAACAAATATAACCAGGGTTGAAAAGCAAACATAGCATCCAAAGAAGCAATTCCGCGTCCGATAAAACCACCGAAATAGATGGCAAAGGACCCATTCAATAACAAAAAAGCGACAAGATAGACATAAGCCAACGGAGAAATAAAATAACGTAACAGCTCGTTTTTAGTAACTACCCACAATTTTTTCATTTAAGCCTCTTCTTCTGTTGTTGTCATTTGGCAAAACGCATCCTCTAAACTTTTGGCATGAGCTAATTTTACGATATTTTCCGTTTTGCCGTCGGCAATAATTTTACCTTTATTAATCAGGATAATGCGATTGCATATGTTTTCAGCCTCGTCCAGTAAGTGAGTTGAAATAAGAATGGTCTTTTCTTTGCCCATTTGCTCAATTAATGCTCTGATATGCCTTTTTTGATTGGGATCAAGTCCGTCAGTCGGTTCATCCAAAAGCAAAATCGGCGGATTGGAAAGAATACTTTGAGCAAAACCAACGCGTCTTTGATATCCCTTAGATAAGGTTTCTATTTTTTGTTCGGCAACATTTTCTATTTTGGCAACATTAATGGCTTTTTCAACGGCTGCATTATCAAGCAGTCGCAATCCTGCCATATATTTTAAAAATTCACGTACGGTCAAATCGGGATAAAGCGGAGAACCTTCGGGCAAAAACCCGATATTTTTTTTAGCTTCAAGCGGATAATCTTTTATATTTTGCCCCATTACAAAAATTTCCCCTTCCGTCGGCGCCAAATAACCGGCAATCATATTCATCAAAGTTGACTTTCCGGCACCATTTGGTCCCAAAAGAGCGATAACTTGACCTTTGAATGCCTCAAAAGAAATATTATCAGCCGCGCGAATGGTATCATAATCTTTTATCAAACCGCTGATTTTGAGATTTGCCGACATTTTTCCTCCTATTTTCGATTGAGTTCATACAAAACGATTGCCGCCGCGGTAGAAACATTCAAACTTTCCACTTGAGGATTTATCGGCAAGCGAACGGTAATATCGCAAGACTCTTCGACCAAACGACGCATTCCCGTACCTTCGCTTCCCATAATAACCGCTAATTTTGAATCTTTCGGCAAAGCCGACACATCACTTTTGGCATAACCATCCATACCAACCACCCAAAAACCTTCTTTTTTGAGTTTTTCCACGGCACGGGACAAATTGGTAACCCGACAGACAGGAACCAGTTCGAACGTACCGGCAGCTGCTTTAAGCATGGCTCCGCTTTCTTGCGGAGAATTTTTGTCTTGAACAACCAAAGCCAACGAGCCAAAAGCGGCACAAGAACGAATAATAGCGCCGATGTTTTGCGGATCGGTCACCTGATCCAGCATGAGAATATGACAAGAATTTTGCTCTCTTGCTTTGTCGCACAAATCTTCCAAAGAAATATTCGGCAACATCTCGGCAACCGCAACCACACCTTGATGAACGGCTTCGCGAGGCAACATTTTTTCAAGTTCTTTTTTATCAACAACGGCAATTTTGTTATCTGCGATTTTTTCCTGCCATTCATCTAAATTTTCTTTCAGACAGTAGAGTTTGCCTATTTTTCGCCGTGGATTGTTCAAAGCCGCACTGACGGCGTGTTTTCCGTAAATAAGAACTTGATTTTTGTTTTGCATTATTTTTCACTTTCCAAAATATTTATTGCTTCAAGCAAATTATCAATTTTAAAATCCGGCTCTGCTCCGTGATATTTATGCTTGGGATCATAAAGGATGCAAATAGCCTTGTCATAAGTTGCCGCCGTTTTAACATCGGCTTCACCGTCGCCGATAACGGCAATTTCACCGGCTTTGGGCAGACAGTTATCAAAAACGGCATGACAGGCAATCGGATGGGGCTTGTCTTCGGTATATTCACCGGCGGCCACAACCTTATCAAAATATTTTGCAAAACCGAGTTTTTGAAGTTCTTCTTTTATAAATTTTGTTTTTTTATTGGTAAGCAAATAACATTTCAAACCGGCTTTACGGCACGATTCGAGCAATTTTTCGGCCGACTGCATCGGTGTCAAACGTTCGGTATGGCATTTTTCGATATATTCATAAAAATAAGAGGCGGCTTCATTTTTACGCTCTTTGAAAATATAGCCAAGCGTATCTTTGTTTTGCAGAGTGCTGGTAATTCTTTTAACTTCGTCATAAGGGATTCTGAGCAAGCCCATTTTGTCAAAGGTATAATCATAAGCAGCAGAAATCACCGGATAAGTATCGGCTAATGTTCCGTCCCAGTCAAAGACGACATATTTACGTTTCATCATCCCTCCTTGGTTTTAATCATATTTTAAGGCTTAAAGCATAAATTTTAACTAATCAGAAAATGATAATAACATCTCAGGAGTTTCGGTCAATGGAAAATCTCAGTCGTCAAGCAAAAATGGAAGAATTCATCAAACGGAATCTCCGAGCGGATTCGTTTCAAATTTCAGGATTAACAACCGATGCTTCTTCACGAAAATATTATCGGATAAAAAATGCTGACAAAAGTTTTGTGCTTATGGACGATGAGGGCTGCCGCTGCCACACACACGAATTTGTGGAATTGTCAAAATTTTTGCGCGCTCACCATGTGTGGGTACCTGAGGTCTTGGCAACCGACTTTGAAAACGGGTTTTTACTGATTGAAGATTTGGGAGATGATACCATCGGCAAGTTGTTGACTTCACAAAACGAAGCAAAATTATATAAAATGTCCGGGCAAGCCCTTGCTAAAATAGCCGCCATAAGTGAACGCCCGCAATGTGTAAAAGAATTTTCACGCCACAAAATATTAGAAGATTTGCGCTTATTTACCGATTGGTATTTTCCGATGACAACCGGACAACCGCTTAGCTCTCAGGCGGCAAAAGAGTTTTTTGAAATTGCCGAAAAATTGGTTCCCATGGCCTATCGTGTCCCCAATCGTTTGGTTTTATGGGATTATCATATAGACAATATTATGCTCCCGCCTGCGGCGCAAGAATGTGCAATTATCGATTTTCAAGATGCGATGTGGGGACCTTTAACTTACGATATTGTGAGCTTGCTTGCGGCCGATCGACGATTCGCTTCAAATGAAGTTATAAAAGAAGTTAAAGAAGAATTTTTCAAAAGTTTAAATAATGTCGATAGGGAATCTTTTGAAGATTCTTATTCTTTTTTATCCATGTTCAGACATTTACGTGTTCTGGGACGCTTTACGACATTATCCATGGTTAACGGCAAAAAGCGTTATTTGGAATATATTCCCCAAGTATGGAAAATGCTGGAACAAGTTATTGAATATCCGAAACTGGCGTCGATGAAAAAATGGTTAAATCATTACCTTCCAAAGCCATCAAGAGGTCTGCCGCAAAGAAAACCTTTCACCCAAGCTATGATTTTGGCGGCCGGTCGAGGTTCTCGAATGAAAGATCTAACCGATAATTGCCCCAAACCTCTGATAAAAGTCGGCGGTCAGGCTTTAATCGACTACAATTTTGATCGTTTAAGAGAAATCGGCATAAAAGCAGCCGTTATTAATCTGTGCTATAAAAAAGAAATGCTTAGACAGCATTTAGAACAAAAACAACAAGATTTTGATTTAATTTTTTCGGAAGAAGATGAGGCACTTGAAACAGGCGGCGGTATAAAACATGCCTTACCCTTACTCAGAGACGAGTGTTTTTTTGTATTCAACAGTGATGTTTTTTTCATCGACAGAGGATACAAACCGGCACTATGGCGCATGATGGATGCGTGGGATAAAAACAAATACGATATACTACTGTTGTTGCAAGACATTAAAGACATCTGCGGCGATAGAGGGGTCGGAGATTATAAAATAGGGATAAACGGAAAAATTGAACGCAACAAAGACAAGACCACGGGCTATCCATATGTGTATGCAGGAATATCAATTGTTAACCGCAGTATTTTTGCCAAAGAAAGCAGAGAAAAATTTTCTTTAAGAGATTTATTTGACACAGCACAAGAAAAAGGAAAATTAGGATTTGTTATCAATCAAGCCGAATTTTTCCACATCGGCACACCGGAGGCACTACAGGCAGCAAAAATAAAAATTCAACAACAAAAATAAAAAAGATGTTGACAAGTTGAGCAAAATGCTATTATTTGCTTGAATGAAATTTGCAAAAAGGAAATCAGTTCCTTTTCCCTCAGTCGGAATTTTTATGGAGGGGTGGCAGAGCGGTCAAATGCAACGGACTGTAAATCCGTCGACTTACGTCTACGAAAGTTCGAATCTTTCCCCCTCCACCATTTTTAATTCGACGGGCTTGATGCAAAACATTTTTTGCGCGGGTGTAGCTCAATGGTAGAGCAGAAGCCTTCCAAGCTTATGACGGGGGTTCGATTCCCCTCACCCGCTCCAAGTTTTTGATCAAGATTTTGGTTTTAACAACACAAATAGGAAGAACAATAAATGGCAAAAGAGAAATTTGAAAGAAGTAAGCCGCACTGCAACATTGGTACCATCGGCCACGTAGACCATGGTAAGACGACCTTGACTGCAGCCATCACGAAAGTATTGGCAGAAGAAGGCGGCGC
>CALXPO010000026.1 GCA_944390315.1 uncultured Alphaproteobacteria bacterium | reverse complement strand
TTCTGAGCCAGGATCAAACTCTCATATTAAATTTAATCCTGCCTGTCATTACTTAACTCTAAAGAATTTCCTTAGGTTCCTTAATATACAGACTTTATAATCTTCGTATCTCTACGCTGATCATACCGTCCGCATATCCTCTAGCTTCCTATCTACTCTGTTCTATAACCGCAAACCTCATGGCCCGCGCTCCAACACTCATCGCGTCGGTGAGCTGGTTTATAATGCACCTCTCCCCATTTGTCAATAACTTTTTTCATATTTTTGCTTTTTTTTTCTTGCCCTAAACTATCCCCTTGTTTTTACCCGCCTTTATCATATCATACCTACACCCATACCCTTCCTGCTATATACAATGGTAACTGAAACAGCCCTATATTTAATTAAATGAAACACTGCCATAATATAATATATGTATCTGCAAATCATCACTATCTATCTTATTGTGCAACTTTGTCACAATTTTACTTGCCAAAATCTTTTCTCTTTGTAATATATGAATGTTTTAATTAATTGTGGAGGCTAAAATATCTAAAGATAATACCAATGTGCCAGTACGCGAAGGCGACGGACCGCGCATTAATCAAGAAATAAAAGTAAAAGAAGTACGCTTAATCAACGAAGACGGAGAAAATAAAGGAATCGTCACTCTAAAAGAGGCTCTTGAACTGGCTGGAAATGCTGGACTCGATTTAATCGAAATTTCTCCTCAAGCCGTTCCCCCGGTTTGCAAAATATTTGATTACGGAAAATATAAATACGAACAACAAAAAAAGAAAAATGAAGCTCGTAAAAACCAAAAAGTTGTTAATATCAAAGAATTAAAATTGCGTCCGATGATTGATACTCACGATTATGAAGTTAAAATTAAGCAAGCTAAAAAATTCTTGGAACAAGGTGATAAAGTCAAATTTACAATGCGTTTCAAAGGTCGCGAGATGAGCGCTAATGACATGGGAAAAGAAGTTCTTAACCGTATTGTCGATGATTTGGAAAATGTTTGTAAGCTGGAATCGGAACCTAAACTTGAAGGGCGACAAATGACAATGGTTATTGCCCCTCAATAACCTCTTAAACATAATAATCTATATAATCTATCTTTAATCCTCGATTTTTCGAGGATTTTTTTGTCTATTTTATATTTACCATCTTGCTTTTTAATCATTATTGTTATATATTTGTCCAAAATTTAATTATGTGGATATTATTCTACCGCGTTTTCCCAATGCGACCAAGATGGGATTTTTTAACTTCTTAAACTTTGTGTTTTATGAAAAAGAAACATTGGATTGCTATTGCAATCGCGATTATTGCCGTTGTTTGCGGCATCGTTATTTTCACTCTGGTGAAAAACTCTGACAAAGTTGAACCGCTTCCTCTTGTCGTCGAAGAGCCTGAACCGGCTCCGGTCGACCCGGTGGAATACAACACTCAGCGATTCGATGAGCTCATCTCGGATATTGTCGTGACAATCGCCTATACATCAGGCTTTTCTCAAGAATCTTATCCTACCGGTGAACGATTCGCATACGGTTTCAACAATACCGTCGTCGGTAAAAGACTTGTTCGAGAAGGCGAAACGACAACAGAAAATGATGCCTACGAAACAACCGTTGAACATCTGCAAAAATATGTTCGTCCTTTCTTGCGTTACGTGACACGGGAAATGTATGACGGTGAGCTTATTGCTGTAGCTCATTTCATGTACAATGTCGGCGGTGAAGCATTTACCGGCTATTCTGCCGATGGTAAACAAATTAAAAAGCCTTCACGTTTGCTTGTTGCCATCAATAACAATGAATCAAGCCAAAACTGTGCACGCTACTTCACCGGCTTTAGAAGTGCCGGCGGTATGGAAAATGACGGGTTGTTAAAACTTCGTTGGTTACAAGCCGCTCTTTTCACCGATGCCATCACTTCAGAAGATTTGTTAACGGCAAACGTTATCGGTATCTTCGGAATGAGCGTTCCTTGCTTATTTGGAAATAGCCAACCTGATAAAGATGGTTATTACACTCCAAAAATCACAGCAGAAAATATTTCTGCTCTGTTCAAGCAAAAAGGACTCGGTTTAACAACCGAAGAATTGCTCATTTTCTGACAAAATGCTCAAAACAAAAAGCTCGTCCCAGAGATGAGCTTTTTGTTTTTTTAGTCCCATTTTCTTGCCAAATGCCCTAAAATATATCTTTGCAATCAAATAGATTTCGGATATTACTGTCCCTATATCAAACATAAATACGAGTATACCATGGATATTAAAAATCTTAATAAAGAACAAGCTGCAGCAGAATTAAAAAGAATCGCAGAAGAAATGGCAAAATCAGATATTGCCTACTATCAAAACGATTCTCCTTATTTGACGGACGCCCAATATGATGAACTCAAAAAGCGCAATGAAGAAATTGAAAAACTTTTTCCCGAATTAATACGTCCTGATAGCCCATCCAAAAGAGTCGGAGCTCCGATAAAAAGTGAATTCAAAAAAGTGGTTCACCGTTTTCCCATGCTTTCATTGGCCGACGTTTTTTCAATCGAAGAAGTTAAAGATTTTATCGATAGCGTCAAACGCTTCTTAAAAACCGATTCGGAAATTGCTTTTATGTGTGAACCCAAAATTGATGGTTTATCTTTTTCTGCTCGCTACGAAAACGGAATATTTGTACAAGGAGCAACACGCGGAGATGGACAAGTAGGAGAAGATATTACTGAAAACTTACGTACGATTCGTCAATTGCCGCTCACCATAAAAAATGCACCCAATATCCTAGAGATACGCGGCGAAGTTTACATGTCGAAAGAAGATTTTTTTGCCCTCAATAACCTCAATCAATCTCTTGGTAAAAAAATTTTTGCTAATCCGCGAAATGCTGCAGCCGGCTCTCTTCGACAGCTCGATCCTGAAATCACCAGAAATCGACATTTGAGTTTATTTGCTTATACTTGGGGTGAAGTATCCGACCGCATCTGGGATTCGCAGGCCGATTTCTTTAATCATCTCCGCAACTGGGGATTCCCGATAAATCCTAACAACCGCTTATGCCGCAGCGTTAACGAAATAGAACAATTTTACACCAATCTCATGACCATACGCTCATCATTAAATTATGACATAGACGGCGTCGTATACAAAGTAAATGATATACTTTTGCAACAACGGCTCGGATTTTTGACCCGAACGCCACGTTGGGCCGTTGCCCACAAATTTCCAGCTGAACAAGCCCTCACAAAAATTCAAAATATTCGTGTCCAAGTTGGACGTACGGGAGCCCTAACGCCAGTCGCCGATTTGGAACCTATTAATGTCGGCGGCGTCATGGTAGCGCACGCAACTTTGCATAATGAAGATGAAATAAAAAGAAAAGATATTCGAATAGGTGATACCGTCATCGTTCAACGAGCCGGAGACGTCATTCCGCAAATTGTCGGCGTCAAACTTGAATATCGTCCAACTTCATCCGTCCCTTTTAGTTTTCCTACAACCTGCCCCGAATGCGGAGCTCATGCCATCAGAGAACAAGACGAAGCCGTCAGAAGATGTACAGGCGGTTTAACCTGCCCCGCACAGGCAATAGAAAGACTTAAACATTTTGTTTCGCGCGATGCTTTTAATATTGATGGTTTGGGTGACAAAATTATTGAAGATTTCTATAATGAAAAAATTATCCAAAATCCTGTCGATATTTTTACTTTGGAACAACGTAATCATCCTCATGAAATTGATTTGTTTAATAAAACAAGCGGATTGGAATTGGAAAAAAGAAATGGTTGGGGTAAAAAATCTGTTGAAAATCTTTTTGCCTCAATTAACAAAAGCAAAAAAATTCCTTTGGCTCGTTTTATTTATGCTTTAGGAATTCGTCAGGTCGGTACCGCAACATCACGCCTTATTGCACAAAATTTCGGAAGCTGGCAACATTTTGAAAATGATATGATTGCCGCTCAAACGGATAAACTTTTGGCCATTGACGGTATTGGAGAATCTATGGCTTGCGATATCATTGAATTTTTTAAAGAAGACCACA
Source organism: uncultured Alphaproteobacteria bacterium (assembly GCA_944390315.1). Lineage (GTDB taxonomy): Bacteria > Pseudomonadota > Alphaproteobacteria > RF32 > CAG-239 > JAFUYI01. Next base: position 43,930 of record CALXPO010000026.1, on the reverse strand, counting down.
ATCGTCGCATCATTAATCAACTCAAACAAATTGTAACGATTGAGGATTTTGCCGAAAAAATTTCAAACAGCTCACCTCTTTCGGGAAAAACAATTGTCTTTACCGGAACACTTGAAACGTTAACGCGTTCAGAAGCCAAAGCCAAAGCCTTATCTCTCGGCGCAAAAGTTGCCGGTTCCGTATCTAAAAATACGGATTTTGTAGTTATAGGAGCCGATCCCGGGACAAAAGCCAAAAATGCCGCTCAGCTCGGTATTGCCGTATTAACCGAACAACAATTCTTGGAGATGCTAAGCTAATTTTTCCATTATAACAGAAACATTGTTTTGGCATATTTTTGCAACCATTTATCCGTACCTTTGTTGACAAGTTTTTTGACTTGTTCGGGGTTTAAGTTTGGTAAAAGCTGTTGCAAATCTGCATCGCTTAATTTTTCAATATAATCTGCAAAAGCAAACACAAGTTCGGTTTGATATGGATATATACCTTGGTAAACAAATATATTTTCTTCGAATTGCCAAAAAAGATTATTTATTTGTTGTTTCAAAGCGCCCTCCAAAATACATTATATGTATATATAATACATTTATTGTATAATTGCAACCGCTTTATGATGTCTAATTCATATACTCGCAAAAAAGCTGCTAATAATAATCGCTTAACCAACCATAGTGAATCAGATGCTTAAATTTTTACACATCAGAGCATTTTTGATAAAATAAAAAAAATATCTTCAATCATTGCTCTTTTATCTGCGTCCAAAGACGTATTCCGTCTTCAGGGGCAATCGCAAAATACCAACCATCATATCGATACTGATTATCTTTTACATAGTTTTCGGCTTGTATCGTCGGCATAATCGTCGTTTTTAGATTGACGGTCATCCAATAACTATCGGCTTGTTTATAGAGACCGCATATAAATTTTATTCCATCTTTGGTAACCAAAACGAAACTTTTATATTGAACATCATTTCCCATACTCGGTAAAGATTTGCGCGCACCTATATATTGAAGCGAACCATATAAACCGATATCTTCCTCATGGTTCTCAATTGTTTTATTTTGTAAAGGCAACAAGGGTTGAACAAAATATTCGCGTATATCATCCGGCAAACCAATATCGGAATCCAAAACATATTTCCGATTACGAAAAGCCACAACACTTTGATTCTTGTCACCTAAAGAAACAGCATTGAACATAAAATTTTTTTTATCATCTGTCGTATATTCAAATTCTGTTTTGGGATTAATCGGTCCTGTATATGAATCTTTAATAATTGTTTTAGACAAGCGATTAATATACTCGTCCATCAATTTGTTTCTTGCAAAATAACCGTTACAATACCAAACACCATTTATTTTACGCAACTTTATTTTTTGATATCTCTTTTTTATAACGATACCCGACAAATTTTGAGCATTTGCGAAAAAGAGACTCGACGTGCTATATTTTACCGGAGCAAAATAAGGCATGGTTTTGACCACAATCAAAATTAATACAATAAAAAAACAGAGCAGCGCCGCAAGCAAGAGCATAGTTTTCTTCATTTGATGACCTCCGTTTTCTTTTTCACAAGATGTCTTCTGTAAGCTGCGGCAAAACAAATAAGAAGCAAAAACAACAGCGGGAATATGATAAGATTCAATATTATCAACCAAAACAAAAGATTATTTGCCTTAGCTTCAATCTGCCGATTAACTTTTTGCAGATTCTTTTTATCTAATTGATTTTGTTTTTCCGCATTATCTAAAATCGTCCGATGTTTGACATCTTCAACTGATACTTTTTTCCTTTGCAATTTTTTCAAATATGCAGAAGATAATGCTTCTTTCTCTTCCGCTTGTTCTTTGAGGTTCTTATAATATTGGGCGCTTTTCAAATAAAAAATTTCGGCAATATTATTTTTTTTCTTAAACAAAGATAAATTACCCGAAGGTATATGTATCCCAGACAACCTGTCAATTTGTTTTATCAGAAAAGAAATATTATCGGCATAAGACACCGTTCCATAGACGGGATTATCTTTGTTAAATGACATAACCCAAGAATCATCGGCAATAAAATCACTATCAGCAATCACGACGATTTCTGCATTTGCAGACGAAAACGGAACATAAGGTTGAACATTTTGAGATGATTCTGTTCCTTCCAGTATGTTACCATGATAATGAGAATAGAATTGCCCTTTGACGGCCAAAGCCAAAATATGATTTTCATTATCTTGTTCAAAGGCTTCAATAATTTCAGATTTTGGAGCATATCGAATAGCGGAAACATCAATTTGTCCACCTCCAAGTCCCGTATCAGCTAAGATTTGATAGTTCAGATTTGTATCAAGAGGTTTGACAATCCCCGGTGTTCTAAAATGTAACTTTTGTCCGTCTTTAGGAGCAAAAAACCACAAAGGATAAGCATATTTTTTGCCTTTAGCATCTTCGGTTTTTTCCGCTTCAAAAATATTACCTGCAACTTTGCCATAAAAATAATCTATGCCCCAGCGTTGTATATAATCTTTCATTTCTTTATCCGGATGCGGCGGGTAGCCTTGAAGTTGATGCAAAATCTCGGAATAAGGATCAATAATAAAAATTATCTTACCTCCTCTCATCAAATATTGATCCAAAGCATAAGCCGCTACGGCCGAAAGACGAACCGGATAGACAACCAATAAAACATCTATGTCTTGAGAAATAATACTATCGTTTGGTTCAACTTTGGCTAAGACATAGTATTGCTTCAACATAGACATCATAAGGGGAGCCGGATTTTTAATCGAACTTTGCCAGAGCGGCAATTTTCCGGACATAACGCCAACCACCTTTTTTTGGGGCAGACTAAAATCTGATAAGATTCTTTTCAAATCACTTTCAAATTGTTGTCCTCTGTCAGGATTTATGGTCGGAATAACGGCAGTTTTATCTTTAGCATTTATCCTCAAACCAAAATAAAAATCCTGTTCATCATCGGCAATCGGCAAAATACCGTCTTGAATAGCTTGCCTTTCGCTTTCCGATCCGGATTTAATACGGTAGATTTCCAGTTTTATTTTATCAGGAGCAGCAGCATAATAGCGATTTAAGATTCCGGCAACGTGATGAGCGTAGTTTCCCATATTCAAATCATAAGAACCGAGATTATCGGAGACATAAAAGCGCAAGGTCACAGGTACAGGCAAATTTTTTGCCAAGTTTTTTTCATCATTTGATAAAGTATATAATTTTTCAGATGTTGCATCAATAATGGTATAAGCACCAAGCCAAGCAAATAATAAGTTAGTGATAACGAAAATCAACACAGCCATTATGACAATAAATGCAAGAGAGAAGAATTTTTTCATTTTTCGCTCCTTTTGGCTTTAACTGCCAAATAATTAAAAAATAGCAACAAACTGATAAAGGAAATAAAATAAAAGAAAGTATCGGGCGTGACAAAGCCGTTTAGAAAACTCATATAGCGCTCAGAAAAATTAAGGGCATCAGGCAAAAACAATGGCGGATTAGGCATCTTGTAAATAATCGGGGCCAGTATGGAATTGAGATTAAGAGCAACGATTCCCCAACCCAACAAAACGCTGATAAGATAAGCCGCCGCCGGAATATTGTTAAGGCAGGATACCCAGCACCCCAAGGCGGTTAAGACACCTGCTGCCAAAAAAGCACCGCAATAATCAGACACAATATTTAAATTATCGGTATCGATGACCACAGCCGTAGAAACCGCCAGGGGAACAGACATAAGCAACATCAAACCGCTCAAACTCCAGGCCGCAGCAAATTTGGCACTAACCAACGTCCAATCATCTATCGGAAAAGTCAGCAATATTTCCAAAGTACCATTTTTATTTTCTTCTGCCCAGAGCTTCATCGTTATAGCCGGAATTATCATCAATAAAATATGGGGTTGAAATGCAAAATACGAACGCATCGAAGAATTATCGACAACGAAATAGTAACCCAAGAAAACAGCGGTCAAAAGAGATAAAAAAAGGTAGATGGTCAAAATGAAGTAGGCACTGCGATTGTAAAAAAAACCACCTAATTCTTTTTTATAAAGAGCCAACCACATTTTTATCTACTCCTTTTCTGTGTTTTGCAGATGTGTCAACTTGAAAAAAGCATCGGACAAAGTTCCGTCTGCGGAGAACGAGCGCATTCCTTCGACATTACCGTCATAACATAATACCCCTTCAGAAAGAACGGATACTCTGCCGTCTAGGGCTTCGGCTTCTTCCAACAAATGGGTCGAAATCAGAACCATATTTTGGCAAGCGTAATTTTTTAAAAAACGGCGAACGGCTATTTTTTGGTTAGGATCCAGTCCTTCCGTCGGTTCGTCCAAAATAACGTATTTTGGTTGGTGTAACATGACAGACGCAATACCGGCACGGCGGCGATAACCTTTTGACAAAGTTTGTATTTTTTGATTTAGCACGGAAAGCAATTCCAAACCATCAACAACTTCCATAAAAGATTTTTCAAAAATTTTTTGAGGCATAGCAAAAACTTTGCCGACAAAAAGCAGATATTCCGCCACAGTCATTTCCGAATACAACGGTGTATTTTCGGGCATATAGCCGATACGCCGCAAGATTTGATTGCGCTGGGAGACAAAATTCATTTCATCAATCTGCACAATGCCGGCATCCGGCGGCATATAGCCGCACAAAATGCGCATCAAAGTTGTTTTTCCTGCTCCGTTCGGACCAAGTAATGTTATCAGTTCACCTTCTTGGGCTGAAAAATTTATACTTTTCAACACCCTCAGGTTTCCGAAATTTTTTACTAAATCTTTTACTTCTATCATTTTGCTCACATATTCCTTATTTTATAATAAACAATTTCTTTTTATTTTGTATCAATTTTTTTGCGCTTATCCTCAAAATCTCTTTCCACAAACAAATCATTTTTGCAAAATCTTTGATGACAAAAGCTCAAAATTGGGTTACCTTAGCTCTAATCTCAGAAAATACGGAGTTTAAGTTAAAGTGAACAGCGAATATTCAAAAGAAGAACAAAGAAAACTCAAAATAGGACTTTGTGTTACAGCCGTTTTGGTATTGCTTGCTTTTTTGTATGCTTCCGACCGTAAGGCCATTGAACATCGCAAAAGCGGAGACTACTATTCGGTTTATGCGCGTTTCGGACGCACCGACGGTCTAAAAGTCGGTGATGTCGTACGTATGGCAGGTATTACCGTCGGACAAGTTGCTGCGGCAAAACTTGATGATAAATATAATGCCGTACTTACATTGAAGTTTAATGAAGGCGTCAATATACCCGATGACAGCAGCGCCTCCATTGTCAGCGACGGTATTCTCGGTTCAAAATATATAGAAGTGGAACCGGGCGGATCGGAAGATTATTTGACGGAAGGTGCCGAATTCGGATACACACAAGATGCCATGGTTCTGGAAGAGCTTATCGAAAGAATCATCGGAATGGGAAAAGCCAAAAAGCAATCGGAAAATAAGGAGGAAATGTAACATGAAAAAACGTCCGGTGGAAACTATAATGGGTATTGTCGTCTTGATGATTGCGGCATTTTTCGTGTTTTTTGCCTATCGGGTTTCCGATTTGCAAGTTGTCAAAGGTTATGAACTTAGTGCAAAATTCTTAAAAGTCGGCGGACTTAATACCGGAGCCGATGTCATGATTAACGGTATTAAAGTCGGAACGGTTATCGGGCAGACTTTGGATAACGAAAACTTTGACGCTGTAGTCAAGCTCAGCATCGCTCCCGATATTAAACTGCCAAAAGACAGTGTGGCGGTTATTGCCAGTAATGGTTTAATGGGAAACAAATTTATTAAAATCGAACCGGGAACAGATAAAGAAATGCTGCAAAACGGTGATGAAATTGTTAACACAAAGGACTTCAAAACCATTGAGGATTTAGTGGGAGAAGTTATTTTTATGGTGACCGGAAATGACAAATAAAACTCAAATTATTTTGCCGGCAATTTTAGCTGCCGGTATAGGTTTTCAAGCCAATGCCGCCGAAATATCCACCAATACTGCGCAAATGCAGGCCATGGATAAAATTACCGGACGCGTTAGCGTTATTAATGTGCCTGTCAATTCCGAAGTAAAATTCGGTAGTTTCTCAATTGTCGTGCGTGACTGCAAAACACGTTCTCCCGAAGAAACTCCCGAAAATTTTGCTTTCGTTGATGTCGTAGATACCAACACAAATTCGGATAAGGTCAACATCTTTAAAGGTTGGATGCTTTCTTCGACCCCGGCTCTAAATGCTATTGAACATCCCGTCTATGACGTTTGGCTGTTGAAATGTATTGATACGGATGTAAGCCAAGTAAAAATGTTGACAGCCGAAGAACTTATGGCCAGAGATAATATTCCTCAACAGTTGGTTGTTCAGACTTCGGCTCCCAAAGTTGAGGACAACGCTTTTTCAGCCAATATCAGCGGTGAACCAATAGACTTGTTGCCTGCTGCCGTCAGACAGGCCGGTGAAGAAAAAATGGTTGAAGACGAAACTTTTGCACTTCAACCCATTCAACAAGAAGATTTGCAACCGACCGAAGAAAATATTCAATCGGATAACACAACGGGACCCGATGAACACGCTCCTCAGTCGTTGTTAAACCTGTCAACCCATGACGAGGCAAATCCTCAGGAAATTAAAGCTCATGTACAAATCGTAGAAGATGCGACTTCTGATGACGAAGCTCCGCAAATTAAAACCGATGCACGTATTTTGAGTTTACCTTCTCAGGAACAACAAACCGAAAAGCAAGGCTTGCCGCAAATTCCGGAAAGCGCAATTCCCGGACATAAAATTGAGTCCGAACAGCAAATCAAGAGCGAAGAAACCAGCTCACAATCAACTGAAAATTTGCCTGAAAACGTTATTTTCGTCGACGGTGATGCCCCTCAGGCAAATATGACTGATACAACGCCACCTGCCCCACAACCTGTGCCTGTTTCAGCTGCTCAAGAAGCGGAAGAAAAAACTGAAACGGAAGAAAAAACTTCCGCACCTCAAATCAGCGACGATTTATTACGCGAGCTTGATGAAGAGCTGAAACGAACCACCGAAAATTAATCAGTAATTATGGAGAAAATTTATGGCTGAAGAAATTGATGTCAGTTTCGTTATGACGGTTTATAATAAAGAATATTATTTGCCATCCGTACTGACTGCCTTATTGGCGCAAACGGGACTGAAAAATCCGGAATATATTTTTGTTGATGATGTTTCAACCGATGCCTCGGTCGAAATCATTCGCAAAATGACGGCCGGAGTTAAAAACGTAACCATTGTTACCAACCCGTACAATCGCGGCATAAGTGCCCGCATTAATCAAGGGATTGCTTTAGCCAAAGGAAAATGGAGCAGAATGCTTGATTCGGATGATATTTTCCCGATTGATTCTACCGAAAAAATGTTGGCGGTCGCCAAGGAAACAGGCGCGGAAATGATTTACGGTTGCTTTACCAAAACCGGTAAAGAACCTCAAGAATTGGAACATTGCATGCTGGAAGATTTTTCTTATACATATACCGAAAACGCCTTATCCGGTGTGCTGAACGGTCGATTTACGCGTATGGGGCAATTAATAAAAACCGATGTCCTTAAAAAAGCCGGCGGCGCCGACGAACGCGCTTTTATTCAAGATGAATCCATTCCGCTCAGAGCCGCTATTTATGCTAAAGGTATTGTCAAAATGACAGCTAATGTCGTACTTGTTCCTAAGGAAATCGGAAATTTTTCAGGCAACAAAATTCAATTGGATCACGACCGCTTTATGGCTTATTACTGGACATTAAAAGAGCACCCCGAGTTACCGGCGGAAGCTCAGAAAAAGATGTATATGCGCGCCGTATCCGCTTATTGGAAATTTATCAAAAAAAGCAATCCGTTGCCCTTTTTCTCACAGGCATTTATTCGTTACTTGCTATGCAAAATGTTTTCACCGATGCCTTGTGCAAAATATTTGGATTATATGTACGCACAATTTAATGCTTTGGAAAACGTCCGTCGTATTAAACCCTAATATTGTGCTTCAGCTAAATATTGTTTATTGAAACGGAAAAAAGGGAGTGACATACTCCCTTTTTTCATCCCCTTTTTATTTTTAGCGTTCTCGTTTTATGGCAGCGATATTACGATAATAAGCCAAAGAATTTTCCATATCTTCAAGATTTATCGGCAATTTTAACCGCCAGTTCGGATATTTGTCTCTATCCGTTCCCGGAAGATTCTGTAACTTATCAACTTGGAAAATATCTTCGGGCTGGACCAAAAAGATTTGGGCGTTACTCTTAGCCATAAATCTATGGACAGCTTCTTCCAAACCTTCAGGATAGCCTTCTCCGTACAGATAATCTCCGTGGCGGCGGTTATCTTCGGGCCATACCTGATTTTCATCCATCGCTTTGAGCAGTTTCCAACGATCGGCTTCTCGTTTGTGATAATTATTATACATATCTTCGTCGCTCGCAATAATACCCAATTTGCGTGAAAGGGCTATATCATAACCGAACCACCACATTTTTAAAGGCGGCATATCATGCGTTCCGACCGAAGCAACCACATTTTTCGGATATTGATAAGGAGACTTAAAATCACCCCAACCGGCATCCCAGCGCTCACTCCACAGCACGCTCATCGACATAATATTTTTAGCGGCAATTTTTTCCAAAAAGCCGTCGGGAACATTACCGATACTTTCTCCGACAATCATGCACTTGTTCAAATGGCTTTCCAAAGCAACGATACCCAACATATCTTCAAAATTATACAGTAAATATGTCCCTTCTTTACCGTCTTTTTCGGGAATAACAAATAAACGCATTAGGCTCATAACGTGATCCAAACGCAATGCACCTGCTCCTTCTGCCGCCGAACGGATAATTTTAATGAAAGGACGATAAGCTCGAGCCTTGAGTTCAAATGGATTAAAAGCTCCCAAATTCCATTTTTGACCGGTCGGGAAAAAAGCATCCGGAGGTGCGCCGGCACCGCTTTGGCGGAGAAAGAGTCCTTCATCTCCCCAAACTTCGGCACTGTCACGCCCGACACCGACCGGCAAATCGCGGTAGATACCTATTTTTAAGCCTAATTCCTTGACATGTGCCGACACTAATTTTAGTTGTCGGTCTGCTTCAAATTGCAAAAATTTGAAAAAATCTAACCTATCGCTCTGTTCTTTCCGATATTTTTTTATGGCTGCCGTGGTCGGTTTGCGGTATTCCGGCTCCCAAGCTCGCCACCCGCCCCAGTGATCTTGCCACTTATCTTCGTACAAAGCTTCAAAAGTCGCCAGATTTTCCAAGTCTTCCCCTTTGGCTTTGCAGAATTTTTCAAACTCTTTTTTTCTTTTTTCATCTTGTTTCATTCTTTGAAAAAGGGTTTGCAGTATTTTTATTTTCAAAGGATAGACTTTGCCGTAATTAATCATTTCGGCAGCATTCAAATCTGCAATTTCGGCTTCAACCAAATAGCGATCTTCGGGTCTGAATTCAGGTACTTTTTCAATATCAATATAAATCGGATTTAAAAATAAACGACTGACGGAAGAATAAGGACTAGCCTCTTCGGGAAAACAATGTCCGAGAACATTAACCGGATTAAGGCCGATGATATCCGCGCCCGAACGATGGCAAATATCCACAAAATTATATAAATCGGTAAAATCTCCGACACCCCAGTTATGGCGACTTCTTAAAGAGTACAATTGGATACTGTATCCCCACAAACGCTTTTTGTCCCATCCTTCCGGCTGATAGCAAGCGGCAGGAGCCACAGCCAGTACGCTCTTGTAAGTACCGTTCTGAGTTATTAATTCAATATCATAGTATCCAAAATCCAACTCTGATGTTATTTCTACTGTCATACGGCGATATTGTTTTTTGGCAAAAGTTCTGGTTTCTCCGGTATCAACTACTATAAAGGAAACCTCAAAGTCATTATGTTCATCTTGTTTTGATAATTTTAACTGCAACGAACCTTCTGCTTCTTCCGCACTCAGCACAACATCAAAAATCTTTTTATCTTTGACCACATATATCGATTCTAGCGCACTTTGCCAGCGGCGTTTATCAAGCGCACTCAACGAATGTTCAACTTCGGCATCCGTACTTGCTTTATATCCCAATTCTTCGGCAAAAAAGCGAACTGTTTCTTCACTTACATTATGTTCGTTGGTATTTAATCCGGCATCGGTATAAAAAGTGCATATTCCAAGGCGGTCGGCTAATTCTTTTATTTTTTCATTCATAATCTTTCCCCCTTATTTGGTTATCTCAAACAATAAAATACTCCATGCCGGAACACTTATTTGTGTACCGGAAATAATTTTTCTTTTACTGGTAAATTTATCGGAAGTATCCAATAATAATTCCCATTTTAAACCTCTTCCGAGAGACGGAAGTTTCCAACTGACATCAGAATTATTGCCGTTTAGTATACACAAAACAAAGCGACCGTCGTGATAAACACAGTATGAAAGCGATTTACGATTGCCGTCATACCAGTCGGCGTCGACAAATTCTTTACCGGTTTCGGTATACCAGGTTAAATCTTTTATACCGTCAGCTCCTTTTTTACCGGTGAAAAAATGCTTTTTATCAAAAATTTTCAGTTTGCGACGCAAGCCGGTTAAATATTGTACAAAATCCGTAAACTCATGCTCGGTTTTTCCGGTTGCTTCCCATACCAACCAAGTTAACGAGTTATCCTGACAATAAGGATTGTTGTTGCCGAGCTGTGTCCGCAAAAACTCATCACCCGAAAATATCATCGGCGTACCGAAAGAAAGAAGTAAGGTTGCCATAAGGGCCTTGGCACGACAAAGACGATTTTCGTTAATTGCCGAATTTTGGCTTTCTCCTTCTACTCCCGAATTCCAACTCCAATTGGCATTGGTTCCGTCACGGTTATCTTCACCGTTAGCGCTATTGTGTTTATGATTATAGCTGACTAAATCATTCAAACAAAATCCGTCATGCGCGGTAACAAAGTTAATGCTGCTCCAGATGTCTCGGTTTCGATAATTAAAGATATCGCTGGAACCGGAAATTCGACTGGCCAATTCCGCCGTTTGGTACTGATCCCCTTTCCAAAAACGTCTGACGACATCGCGAAAGCGATCGTTCCATTCTCCCCAGCCGGGAGGAAATGCGCCCAGCTGATAACCGCCGTTTCCGACATCCCAAGGTTCGGCAATTAATTTTACCTTTTTCAAAACAGGATCTTGACCGACGGCATATAAAAAACCGCAAGATGTCGTAAAGTCTGTTTTTTTCCGACATAAGGTCGAAGTCAAGTCAAAACGAAATCCGTCAACATGCATTTCCTCGACCCAGTAGCGCAAAGAGTCCGTTATCAGTTGCAAAACATAGGGATTTTCGGCATTAAACGAGGCTCCGCAACCGGTACTGTCATAGTAATAACGCTTATTTTCGGCGTTTAAGACATAATATGACGCATTATCAATCCCTCGATAGCAAAGCGTCGGTCCCATTTGGTTGCCCTCTGCCGTGTGATTATAGACAACATCGAGCAAGATTTCCAATCCGTACTGATGGTATAGTTTGACCATCTGCTTTAATTCATTCAAATCTTCTCCGGAAAAATAGGATTGCTCGGGAGCAAAAAAACTGCAACTTTCATATCCCCAGTAATTGCTGCGGGGAAATCCCTTTTTATGTCGATTACCGAAAAACGCATGTATCGGCAACAACTCAACTGCCGTAATGCCCAAATCGTGCAAATAATCAATCACCGACTGCTCGCACATTCCTTTGAACGTTCCGCGGCAATTATCTGCCACATTCGGATGCAACTTAGTCAATCCGCGAACATGAGTTTCATAAATAACACTTTCGCCAAAACCATATTCCGGTCGTTTATCCTCTCCCCAATCAAAATTATCTTCCACAACAACCGACTTGGGAACATAAGGTGCGCTGTCCAATTCGTTAAATGATAAATCTCTATCGGGACTATCCGGATTGTAACCAAAAATAGCTTTATGCCAAATCAGCTTTCCAATCAGTTTTTTACCATATGGATCAAACAGCAATTTATTAGGATTAAACCTATGCCCCTCTTCGGGTTTATAAGGACCATAAACTCTGTAACCGTAAACTTGTCCAGGTTTTAAGCCGCCGATATAAATATGCCAGATATTATTATCATTGACATCAAGAGTTATGCGCTCTTTTTCTTCTGTTCCGCTGCGATTAAAAAGGCAGAGTTCCACTTTAGTCGCATGAGCAGAAAACAAAGAAAAATTGACACCTTTACCGTCATAATGAGAACCGAGCGGATAAGCTGTTCCCGGTTTTATCTTATAAGCAGGCATATCATTTTTCTCCCAAATCTATCGAACTTCGTGCATCGGTTTGATAACAATGGTCGAAAGCGGAGGCAACGTAATTTTGATTGAATAAGGTTTTCCGTTCCAATCCTGACGTTCGGCGTAACGCATACCGTCGTTTTTAACGCCGCTGCCCCAATAATTTTTATCATCGCTGTTAAAAATTTCTTGATAACCGCAATCTTCGGGAACCCCGATACGATACTCTTCACGTACAACCGGTGTAAAATTGCAAACAACAATCAGATAATCTCCCGGTGTTTTACCCTTGCGAATATATGAAATTACGCTATCTGCAGCATTGGCATGATCCAACCATTCAAATCCGTGATAATCAAAATCAACTTCATACAGAGGCGCATTTCCCTTGTACATCAAGTTCAAATCACGTACGCAATTTTGCATACCTTTATACATCGGATATTGCAACAAATGCCACCGCAGGCTTTCGTCATAATTCCACTCCCAATCTTGACCGAACTCGCATCCCATAAACAGTAATTTTTTGCCGGGATGAGTATACATAAAGCCGTAATAGGCGCGAAGGTTGGCAAATTTTTGCCATTCATCACCCGGCATTTTGTTTAGCATTGAACCTTTACCATGTACAACTTCATCATGGGATATCGGCAAAATAAAGTTTTCGTTAAAAGCATAAAGCAAACCGAAAGTAAGCATGCCATGGTGATATTGACGATATATCGGATCCTTACTGATATATTTCAAAGTATCGTTCATCCAGCCCATATTCCATTTATAGGTAAATCCGAGCCCGCCCATAGAAGTCGGACGTGACACCATAGGCCAAGCGGTTGACTCTTCTGCGCAAGTGCATGAGCCTTGCTTCAAACCATAAACCAAATCATTCATTCGGCGTAAGAAAGCTATGGCTTCCAAATTTTCATTACCGCCGTAAATATTTGGTATCCATTCCCCCGGATTACGTGAATAGTCCAAATACAGCATTGAGGCTACGGCATCGACCCTCAAGCCGTCGATATGATATTCTTTTAGCCAGTATAGGGCATTAGCGCATAAATAATTTGATACTTCAGTTCGACCGTAGTTATAAATTTTTGTTCCCCAATCTTTATGTTCGCCTTTTCTCGGATCGGCATGTTCATAAAGATGTGTTCCGTCAAATTCGCATAGTCCGTGACCGTCTTTTGGAAAATGAGCCGGAACCCAATCCATGATAACGGCAATGCCCGACTGATGGAATTTATCAATCAAATAACGCAAATCATCAGGTGTCCCGAAACGGCTGGTCGGTGCAAACATACCGACAACCTGATATCCCCAAGAAGCATCCAAGGGGTGTTCGGCCAAAGGTAAAAATTCGACATGCGTGTATCCCATATTAGTGACATAGGGCACCAAAGTATCGGCCATTTCGCGATAAGTTAAATATTCTTTTCCGTTTTCACCTTTACGACGCCATGAGCCGGCATGGACTTCATAGATAGACATTGGTCCGTCAAGACGATTATGGCGGTCCGGATTCTGCATCCATTCATCATCGTTCCAGCGATAATGATTTAAATCATAAACAATAGAAGCATTATGAGGTCTTTTTTCGGCATAAAAACCGACAGGATCTGACTTTGTCAAAATATAATCTTGTTGAGTTTTAATTTCATATTTATAGACTTCACCTTCGCCTAATCCCGGAATAAAAATATCCCAAACGCCGCAGGTCGGATATTTTCTCATAACGCAGGTGCGGCCATCCCAATTATTGAAATTACCGACAACCGAAACCCTTTTGGCATTTGGTGCCCAAACGGCAAAGCTGACGCCTTTAACGCCGTCTTGGCTGCATACGTGGGCGCCTAGTTTTTTATACATTTCGAGGTGATTTCCCTCACCAAGCAAATAAATATCTATATCACCCAATGTTGGTTGGAAACGGTATGTATCCTCGGCTTCATAGAATTCACCGCGGTCATTTTCAATTTTAAAATGATACGAAAAATTTTCTCCGACACCCAGATTAATCTGGAAAAAGCCTCTGTCATCAAGTTTAGTCATAAGGCCGTAAGAAGTACCGTCACGACCGATAACTTCGATTGATTTTGCATGGGGACGAAAGGCTCTAATAAAAACATTTTTACTTCCTTTATCTCTATGGATACCCAGCACGGCAAAAACATTTCCATGATCGCCTTCAATAACGGCATTCATCTCTGCATCAGACAATAAATTTTCCATAAAATAACCTCTAAAAATTTGAATTTTACAACAATATTCTTATTTGTTTATCTATAAATTCTTATCAAACAAATTTCAAGTAAATTAGAGCACAAATAGATTTCAATTTAGTTAAAAAAAGCCATCGATGGCTAATTACTGATTTTATATCAGATTTATTATTGACGGATAAAATTTTGTATGTATATTAAACATGTTAACCAAACTTTTTTTATTTGGAGTAAGTGATGGTAAAATTTAATGAAAATGCTATTAGAGAAGCTGCTTACTACAACTGGCAAAATGCCGGTTGCCCGCAAGGTCAGGATGAAAAATTCTGGATGATGGCCGTAGAACAGCTCAGCAGTTGCAATTCTTCTTGTTCAAAGTCGTCTTGTTCGAAATCTTCTTCGTCCAAGTCTTCTGCAACAAAGTCTTGCTCTTCTAAATCTGCTTCTTGCAAATCAGCTTCCGCAAAAAAAGCAGCAGCCCCGAAAAAAAGCGCTAAATAGCTTTAAAATTGAGACTGTTTTTGAAGTTATACCCTCAGCTAAATGCTGAGGGTTTAATTTTTTATTTTCATACAAAATATTCTGTGTCAAATCTGTCACAGACAAAGAATTTACTTTGTTTTTTCAATATATTTTTTATTCTTTGCTTCCTAATAATCTTGTTTTTCACCCATGGATATTTTTAATCAAATACGGATTCTAAATATCTTCAAACATCTATACATGATGTTTGCGACAGCAATGCAACAAAATATATTTAGAAAGCTGCAAAATTAAAACCCAAAAAATAGAAAAGAGATATTTTTTAGTCGACAACGACCAAATGCAAATACTGACATAAAAACATATGGTTCCGCTACCCCATTTGAAACTGAAATTAACAATAAAACGCCTTGGCATTCACCCAGGCGTTTTATTGTTATGTAAAAGGTTATTGTTTACCGACAAAAAATCAAATCAATTTTACGACATCTTGTGCAATAACCAATTCCTCATTAGTCGGAATAACAAAAACCTTAATTTTAGAATCTGGTGTTGAAATTTCGGCTGTAACACCACGAATGGCATGCTTATTAACTTCATTATCTATTTTGAGTCCTAAAAACTCGAAATGAGAGCAAACCTGTTCACGGAACAAAGCACCATTTTCACCAACGCCGCCCGTAAAGACTATGGCTTCTACCCCACCTAAAACAGCAATGTAAGAACCGATATATTTAACCATACTGTGAACATAAACCGACATTGCGTCAACAGCTTTGGGATCACCGTCCAAATAATGTTTTTCAACATCACGATTATCGGAATATCCGCAAAGTCCGAACATGCCGCTTTGTTTGTTTAGGAGAGTATTAACTTCATCAACTGTTTTACCTTGCGTTTTCATAATATAGAGAGGTACGAACGGGTCCATATCGCCGGAACGCGTACCCATTACCACTCCGGCCAAAGGCGTAAAGCCCATGGAGGTATCGATGCATTTTCCATTTTCGATTGCCGTAATTGAAGCACCGTTACCAATATGGCAAGTAATAAATTTGCCTTTATGTCCGATCATTTTTTCGGCTTCGCGCGAAACATAAAGATGAGAAGTTCCATGAAAACCGTAACGACGGATTTTATATTTGGTATATTGTTCAAGCGGTAAAGCATACATAAAAGCCTCAGGTTTCATGGTTTGGTGAAAAGCCGTATCAAAAGCGACGACTTGAAGCACATGAGGCAGCAGTTGTTTAATTGCTCTAATTCCCATAACGGCTGCAGGATTATGCAACGGAGCCAAAGCAGATAATTCATCAATCAAACGTGTTACCTCATCATCGACTATCACCGAACGGTCAAAATACTCACCGCCGTGAACAATACGATGTCCAACGCCGGAAAGTTCGTCTAAACTTTTCAAAACGCTGCTCAGTAGCAAATCTAAAACTTCTTTAATAGCCTCTTTATGTGAAGGCAATGGCAATTCTTTTGTAATTTTATCATTATCGCCGACTTTAATTGTCACCAAAGATCCCTCAATGCCGATACGATCGGCCAAACCTTTGGCTACGACTTCATAATTATCACCGTCTACATTAAAAAGCTGGTATTTTAGAGATGAAGAACCGGAGTTCAAGACTAAGATTTTTTGCATATTATATTTCCTTCACATAAGTATAAGTTAAAAGACTATTTACGTGCTGCTTGTATAGCGGTAATGGCAATCATTCCGACAATATCTTCAACCAGAGCGCCACGTGATAAATCGTTTATCGGGGCATTCAACCCTTGCAAAATAGGACCGTAAGCCTCAGCACCGGCCAAACGTTGAACCAATTTATAAGCGATATTACCGGCTTCTATATCAGGGAAAATTAAGACATTTGCTTTTCCTGCGACTTCACTTCCGGGAGCTTTTTTAGCAGCCACGACGGCATCAAGAGCGGCATCCACTTGCAATTCACCATCAATTTTAATATCAAAATTTTTGTATTCGGGAAGTTTTAATTGTTCATTTGCCAAACGAACGGCCTCAACGACTTTATCAACGCCTTCACCTTTTCCGGAACCTTTGGTGGAATAAGAGAGCATAGCTACTTTTGGTGTCAAGCCGAAGTTCATGGCACTTTGGGCGCTGTCAACGGCAATATCAGCCAATTCTTCAGCCGTCGGATTAATAACAATCGCACAATCGGAAAAAATAAACGGTTTGCCGTTGACGACTTCCAGAACGCAAGATGAAACGGCACGCCCTTTTTTAGCCGATTTTATAATCTGCAAGGCCGGACGTACGGTATCTGCCGTCGAATGATTAGCACCAGAAACCATACCGTCGGCATCACCGGTTTTAACCATCATTGTTCCGAAATAATTATAATTATGCATTTGTTTCAAAGCATCTTCTTTGGTAATACCTTTATCTTTGCGCAATTCATAAAACATATCGGCATAAGACTGCAGCTTATCCGATGTTTCCGGATTAATGACTTCGATTCCGTCCAAGGTCCATCCTTTGGCACGATAATAATCGGCGACAACTTCCTTTTGACCTAAAATCACGAGATTTGCTGTTTTAGCCTCAGCAATATAATGTGCTGCATCAAGAATACGATTATCTTCGCTTTCGGGCAAAACAATAGTTTTAACATTTTCCGCGGCTTTATTCATTAGTTGTTTTAAATATGGACTTTCAATCATCTGAACACCTCAAATTGTTTAAATAAAATTTACCAGTAATAAACAACGAATTGTACAAAAAGTCTATAAAAACTTTTGCTTTTTGCTTTGATATGAGATAATATTGGCTAAAATAAAAAAATATTGAGGAAAATATGGAAAATACTCTGTCTATAATCAAGCCCGAAGCGGTAACAAGAGGGCTATGCGGAAAAATTATTGCACAAATTGAAGAAAGCGGACTAAAAATTATTGCTCAAAAAATGTTACAAATGACTTCGGAACAAGCCATACGTTTTTATGCTCCTCACCAGGGAAAGTCTTTTTTTGACGGTTTGGTTGAAAATATTACGGCCGGACCGATTATCGTACAAGTTTTATCCGGCGAACATGCCATTGAAGACTATCGCAAACTGATGGGCAACACCAACCCTGTGGCTGCCGACGAAGGAACTATTCGACGCCTTTACGGACTGTCCATAGAAAAAAATGCCGTACACGGGTCGGATAATTCGGACTCTGCAGAAAGAGAAATCGCTTTTTTCTTTAATCAACTTGAAATATTAAAATAACAAGCTGGAGATTAACATGCGCCTACTTTTTTTATTCACTTTCATTTTCTCTATCCTTTATGACGCTAATTATGCAAATGCCGCTCTGCCCTCCTATTCTGCAGACGTCAGCGTAGATGTCACGGCCGAAAATGCAGCCGCAGCTCGGGACATTGCCATGAGCAGAGCTAACCGGCAAGCCATAACGGCAATTGCCGCCAATTTCACAACCAGAGAAGGATTGAGCGTACTTAATAAATTAAATGACGATCAATTACTCAATTTTATAAAAGAAACAACGGTTTTGGAGGAAAAAACATCCAGCGTTCGTTATATGGCAAAACTTCGGATTACTGCCAATGATCAAATTTTGCGCCAATATCTGCAAGAAAAAAACGTCCCTCTTGTCGTGGCATCTTCCGCCGATGTCTTGATTATTCCGATATTTCGCGAAAACGCTGATGCTCCGGCTCTTCTATGGGAAGAAAACAATCAATGGCGAATGGCTTGGGAACAAAATCCTCCTACCATCGGAGCTGTACGCTTCTATGCCCCCGAACAAAAAGATGTTCCCTTTTTAAATAATGCAAACCAAGCCCTTTCGCTAAACCCATATCTTTTCAATCAACTTTCAACCTTTAACAACGAAGGTGATGTATATGTTGCAGAAGCCTATTTTACGGATATTGATACCTTAACTATTAGCATCATTACACCGCAAACAGGAAAACGCCAGATATTCAGCGTGGCCGGTCCCAGATCTTCGGAATTATTTAAACAAGCCGCACAAGAAACCGGTTTACGTATTTCTGATCAACTCAAAGGACGAAGCGTGGTTACATCTAGTGAACCCGAAAATATCACCGTTCTATATAAATACGATAAATTAAGTTCTTGGCTCAAAAACGAAGAAAAAATTTCCGCGATTACCTCAGTCCAAAATATTGAAGTTAATGCTATCGGTAACGGCAAAGTTCAATTTAAGATTAATTTCATAGGCGATATCAGTACGCTCATGAATGCTCTGCAAAATCAAAACCTGTTACTAACGCAAAATCAAAATTATTATACTTTGATAGATATGTAATTCAGAAGAGAAAAAATATGGCAAAAACAAATCTAATAAATACCCCTGCTCCGGCAAAATCCAACCGCATATTTTGGTTAGTTTTGTTTTTATTCTTTTGCGCCTTTGTATATATTTTGCGATCCGTTCTGCTACCTTTTGTCGCCGGCATTATTATAGGATACTTGTTAGATCCTCTGGTCGATAAATTCACGAAACTCAAAATGAACAGAACATTAGCTACGATTCTGGTATTGGTTTTGGTCGCTCTTATTATCATTCCGGCCATCATTCTCATCATCAATGTTATAGATAGTCAACTGAGCGTCTTTATAAGCGCTGTTCCTAATTATGTCAGCGCTTTGGTCAAAAAATTTGAACCCTTATTGCTTGACTTAAAAGATATGTTTCCAAATATTGATGCCGAAAAAATAAGAGAATATATGAAAGACAATATGGCAAACAATCTTAAACTGATTGGAAAAGTTTTACGCAGCGTTGTATCAAGCGGTATGGCTATCGTTAATCTGCTCTCTTTGTTGCTCATTACACCTGTTGTGGCTTTTTATATGCTTCGCGATTGGGACAAATTTGTAAATAAGGTCAAAAGCCTTTTACCCAGAAAATCCAAAAAGTCAATTGAACAACAAGCTAAAGAAATTGACCGTACGCTTGCCGGTTTTATTCGCGGACAACTCAGCGTCTGCATTATCCTCGGAACTTTCTATGCCGTCGGATTGCATATCGTTGGTCTTGATTTGGGATTATTGGTCGGTTTTATAGCAGGTATAATTTCTTTTATTCCCTACGTAGGTACCATTTCCGGATTTATCATCAGTATGGCGCTTGCCTTCGCTCAATTTAATACTTTTATGCAAATAGCAAGCGTCGCAGCCGTATTTTTGGTAGGACAATTTCTCGAAGGAAATTTTCTGACACCAAAACTTGTTGGTGATAATGTCGGACTTCATCCTGTTTGGGTCATGTTTGCTTTGCTTGCCGGCGGTGTTTTACTAGGCTTTTTGGGATTAATGATTGCTGTCCCTGTTGCCGCTATTATAGGTGTTTTGTTGCGGCATGCCATTATGAACTACAAAAAAAGCAATCTATATCTGGAAGATTAGAAAGGAGACAAAATCTCCATCAAATTTCAATAAGATGGTTTGAGATTTTATTTCATTTTAACCGGAAATTTAAAAAGGCACTTGAAGTGCCTTTTTATTTTTATAGATATCTCCAGTAACTTGGAAGCTATAAATCAGCGACAAATCTTGCGGTTTAACCACGTTCGTCGGCGTGAAAAAATGTTGTTTCAACACCTAGGCATTGGCCTTGATTAAACTTGGGGTTGAATGCTAAGGCGACTATAACAAAAAACCGCCGACATACCATCGACGGTTTTTTCATCTCTTTCAAAGATTTTTATTTAGTCTTATGCAAAGCGATTTCAAGGACTTCATCAGCAGAGTTTACCGGTATGATTTTTAGCCCTTCTTTGACATTATCAGGGATTTCCGCCAAGTCTTTTTCATTGTCCTTAGGAATGATAACCGTTTTAATTCCCCCACGCAAAGCCGACAAAAGTTTTTCTTTTAGTCCGCCGATGGGAAGAACTCGACCTTGCAACGTTATTTCTCCGGTCATAGCTACGTCTTTTCTGACAGGGACTTTGGTTAAAACAGAAACCAAAGTCGTATACATGGCAATACCGGCAGACGGACCGTCTTTAGGCGTTGCCCCTTCGGGAACGTGAACGTGGATATCCGTTTTTTCAAATACTTCTGGATTTATTCCCAATTTTTGAGCATGAGAGCGTACAACGGAATAAGCCGTTTCGATTGATTCTTTCATAACATCCCCGAGCTTACCTGTTTGTTTTACAACTCCTTTTCCGGGCATATCTACGGCTTCGATAAACAAAATATCGCCACCGACTTCCGTCCAAGCCAAACCGGTTGTAACGCCGATATGATCTTCATCCTCAGCTTCCCCAAAACGGAATTTGCGAACACCGAGATAATCTTGCAAATTACCGGCATCGACAACAATTTTGCCCTGTTTTTTATTCATAAGCAAATCTTTAACGGCTTTACGCGCAATATTCGACAATTCGCGCTCCAAGTTTCTGACACCGGCTTCACGTGTATAGTAGCGAATAATATCGCGAATAGCATCATCTGCAATAAATAATTCTTCCGGTTTAACTGCATTTTCCGTAAAGATTTTAGGCATAAGATGTCGTTTGGCAATTTGTATTTTTTCGTCTTCGGTATACCCTGACAAACGAATAATTTCCATTCTGTCAAGCAAGGGACGAGGCATATCCAAACTATTAGCGGTTGTTACAAACATGACATCCGATAAATCGTAATCAACTTCCAAATAGTGGTCATTAAAAGTATTATTTTGCTCGGGATCAAGCACTTCAAGCAATGCCGATGATGGATCGCCGCGCCAATCATTACCGAGTTTATCAATTTCATCAAGTAAGAACAAAGGATTTGACGTTCCTGCCTTTTTCATACCTTTGATGATTTTTCCGGGCATAGAACCGATATACGTACGACGATGACCTCTGATTTCGGCTTCATCTTTCATTCCGCCCAAAGAAGCGCGTACAAAATTACGTCCTGTTGCTCGTGCAATAGATTTTCCGAGTGAAGTTTTGCCCACGCCCGGAGGACCGAACAAGCAAAGTATCGGACCTTTGACCTTATCAGCTCTGTTTTGCACGGCCAGATATTCCAAAATACGTTCTTTAACCTTTTCCAGACCATAGTGGTCGGCATCTAAAATTTCGGCAGCTTTCTTCAGGTCTTTATTAACTTTTGAACGTTTATGCCAAGGGATATCAAGCAGCCAATCCAAATAATTTCGAACGACAGTTGCTTCTGCCGACATCATACTCATAGATTTGAGCTTTTTGACTTCGGCTAAGGCTTTTTCTTTAGCTTCTTTAGAAAGTTTAGTCTTTTCAATTTTGGTCATATAGGCATTAATTTCGCTTTCTTCGTCTCCATCACCAAGTTCTTTTTGAATAGCTCGCATTTGCTCATTGAGATAGTATTCTTTTTGGCTTTTTTCCATTTGTTTTTTGACGCGAGATTTAATTTTATTTTCCACTTCCAACAGTGTAATTTCGGAGTCCATCAGTTCCAAAATTTTATGAAAGCGGTCTTTTAGAGTTCTTGCTTCAAGCAAGGCTTGTTTTTGTTCAATTTTTAATGAAAGGTGCGACGCAATTGTATCGGCCAATTTATTATAATCTTCTATTTGGCTGACAGAAACTAAAACCTCCGGCGGCACTTTTTTGGAAAGTTTAACATATTCCTCGAACTGAGAAACAACGGCACGCGCCAAAGCCTCAACTTCGATACCGTGGGCGTCATCCTCTTGCAGGACTTCAACGATAACTTTCATAAAACCATCAGCTTGTTCAAAATTTTCAATTTTTACACGTTCCAAGCCTTCGACCAAAACTTTTACTGTACCATCTGGCAATCGAACCAACTGAACAACTGTACCCAGAGTACCGACATCAAATATGTCCTCTGGGGTTGGATCTTCTATTGCAGCATCTTTCTGTGTTGCCAAAACAATATGTTGATCATTATCAATAGCCGTCTGCAAGGCTTTAATAGATTTTTCACGCCCGACAAACAGCGGTACAATCATCTTCGGATATACGACAATATCGCGCAAAGGAAGAATTGGATATGTTTCTTTACTCATGACTTTCCCGTCCAAATTAATTATGATAGTAATATATAGGTAATTATATTTAAACTGCAACAATTAGAGTAAATTTATTGCCAAGAAGTTATTTAATTATGCCTAATCAGTATATTTACATAAGAAAAAAAGCCTCGTTATACGAGGCTTTTTTGTGTTTGCATCAAGAATTTGGATTAAGCGGCTTTATCCATTTTTTTAGCAGCGAACTCATTCATTTTATTAATGATATAATCCAAATCTTCATTATCCAAATACGGGGTCATCGGAATAGAGATGGCTGTTTTGGACAAATGCTCGCATACAGGCAAAGAACGAGTATTCCATTTTGCATAAGCGGTTTGAGTATTAACCGGACGCGGATAATAAGCACCGCAAGGAATACCATTTTCTTTCAAATAGGACATCAATTCGTCTCTATCTTCACAGTGAACGGTATAAAGAGCATAAGCAGATTTGCAGTTATCCAAAATCTTTTGTTTACCGAAATAATCGCTCAATTCGTTGTCATAACGTTTGGCAACTCTTTCACGTTCTTTCAATTCGTTATCAAATACCGTTAATTTTTGCAGCAAAACGGCACCTTGAAAAGAATTCATACGACCTGTCATTCCAAGACGAACATTATCATAGTGATCATCAGGGCTCATACCATGAACGCGGCAAGAAATCACCAAATTATTTTCTTCATCGGTATGAGAGAAAACAGCTCCGCCGTCACCGTAACCGCCAAGAGGTTTAGTCGGATAGAACGAAGTAGCCGTCATATCGGCAATAGAGCCGGCCTTTTTACCTTTATAAACAGAACCGTAAGATTGGCAAGAATCGGACAATACTTTCATTCCGTTATCATGGGCAATTTTCATAATCTCATCGTATTTACACGGTGAACCAAAAATATCAACCGGAATAACAGCTTTCAAGTGCAATTTTCCTTCTTTTTTAACTTCATCGATAGCACGCTGCAAATCTTTAGGATCCATTGTATAGGTATCAGGATCCGAATCTACGAAAATCGGAGTTGCACCGAGCAAAACAGGAGCCTCGGCAGAAGCAACGAACGTAAAGGAGGATACAAAAACGGCATCACCTTCTTTTACGCCCCAAGACATTAAGGCCAAAGTCAAGGCATCGGTACCCGATCCACAAGTTGAGCAATGTTCAACACCGGAATATTGCGCCAATTTTTGATCTAACTCTTTTGTTTCAGGACCTTGGCAATAGGCACCGTGGTCAAGAATAGCTTCAAATGCTTTCAGGAACTTATCCCGTCCGATAACATTTTGCGAAGTTTTGCAATCAAACAACATAATCGGTTTATTAGGTTTACTCATTATAATCCATCCTTTATCTAAAAGTTTTCAACTGAGACGGATAGTACGACAATTTTTTTTTGATTGCAAAACACAAAAAATTTCCACATTGTAACATTTAATTTAGATGATTTACCGTTGATATTCATTTTCTAAGCTGTTATATTAAGCAAAATTTTTTGAAAAAAGACAAGAGAGACATAATAATATGAAAAATTTATACAAATCTTTTTTACTTGGTATTTTGCTTTTCAATGCTGTCGGGACAAATGCGGCAGCTCAAGAAAATAACGATTCTTCATGGCTTGACAGCTACAATCGAGCCGTTTTTGAATTTAATATCAAAGTAGACAGATATACCTTAAAACCGATTGCCGAAGGTTACCGCGCCATTACAACACCGGATATAAGAGATAGAGTAAACTCGGCACTTTATAACGTTGTCGAACCTATTTCGGCCGGCAACCATGCTTTGCAAGGCAGTTTCAAAAAAACTCTTATATCGGTAGCTCGTTTTGCCATCAATTCGACCTTAGGATTGGGAGGAATGTTTGATGTCGCCCAGGGATGGGGATTGGAAAAAGAACCTACCGGCTTTGATGAAACTTTTGCAACTTATTGCATTCCCGATGGTCCGATGATTATGATACCATTTTATGGACCGTCTACTCCCAGAGCCATGACCGGAATGGTTGCCGCCGTCTACGGCGATCCTCTCTATTGGGCAATGGTCAATGATAAAAACTATGCGGACAAAATTGGATGGAGTTATGCTGCCGTCGGTGTACTGGCCGTCAGAGAAAGATCTCTCGATTTGTTGAACGATTTGGAACAAAATTCCGTTGATTATTATGCGGCAGTCAGCTCTGCTTACCAACAAAATAGGCAAAAACTAAAAAATCTTTGCATTTTTAATAAAGACAAAGATAATGATACTCAAAGCTATGATTTTGATTTTGATATTGATGAAGAAAATGAAATTTGATTCTGGAGAAATTAAATGAAAAAGACTATCTTTACTATACTCTTCGCCCTAACCTTTAGCTTATCTAACGCTGCTTTGGCGTCAATCGATGCCCAAAAAGCCGAAGATTTTGTAAAAAAAACGACTCAAGAAGGTTTAACCGACATTATTAACTCCAATGTATCTCAAGCTGAAAAAGACAAGCGTTTTGAAAAATTATTCAACGAAGCTCTCGATTTGAAATTTATCGGTCAATTTGTACTTGGTCGCAACTGGCGGACGGCAACTCCGAAACAAAGAGAAGAATTTATTGAAACTTATCGCCAACTGAATATCAAAACCTGGTCCAAACGTTTTGACGAATTCAAAGGTAAAGAGTTTATTTTTACAGGAACTTCTCCGTCAAATTCAAAAGGCCAAATTTTTATCAACACGGAAGTACCGATGGAACAAGCTAAGCCCGCAACGGTAGTTTGGCGCGTTAAACAAAACGGTAATACTTTCAAAATTGTTGATATCATTATTGAAAATGTCAGCTTGGCAATTACGGCACGCAACGAATATACGGCTTTCATCAAAAAATCTCCCGAAGGTATAGATGGATTGATTAAAGATATGAAAGCAAAATTAGCTCAATAATTTCTAAGTTACCAAACACCAAAAAAACTCCGCCTGTAAACAAGCGGAGTTTTTAGATTCTCAAAGCATCCGAATATTAGAAAGTGTAACGAAGACCTGCTGTTACTTCCATCAAATTATCCAAATGTTTTGCACCGATGAAGCTGTAACGACCGACAACACGGGCAGCTAAGTTTTCGGTAAAGTCATATTGAGCACCGATACCGAAACGATAGCCCATTCTTTGTTTGTCGTCACTGCCGTGATGAGTATATTTTACTTTCATGTTGTAATTTGCCAAACCGATTGTACCGAGCAAATTAAAACCATCACAGCCTAAAGGCATATAACCATAAGCGTCAAGACCATAAGCATAGAATTTGGTTTTAACATGGTCAATGGTGCCGCTGAAAGATTTGTTCTCATCAGATTGTTGGAAAAAGGCTTCCAAGCTGGCATAACGTGTCATCCACATACCAACGTTTACGGCCAAAGAATTGTAACTTTTCTTCGGGTCTCTTTCCAAATCTTTGTAATCGGCATGAGAATATACATAATCCAAGCCAATGTAAGGTTTGATATCTTTCATCATATCCATTGCATTTGCATTAGCTGAAAAAATGCAAGCGACACCTGCCAACAATAATGCTTTTTTCATATTATAAACTCCATTTATAAATAGGTTTTTGTTAATTATCAAATTAAGTCTGTTGTAAATATTATCACAAGTATAATATTACCGACTGTTGATGTATCCATTGTTTGCGCAAATTAAAGGGTGCAATTAAAAAAAAATGTGTTAAATTATAAGTCGAATATCTGATAATTTAGGAAAATTAATATGTTATGCCCTGAAAAAAATTGTAATTTATGTCCGCGGTTGGTCGAGTTTCGTATTCAAAATCAACAAAAATTTCCATCTTTTTATAACGCTCCGGTCAGTCCTTTCGGACCAGAAAACGCAAAATTATTGATTTTAGGTATGGCACCGGGACTAAAAGGCGCCAATCAGACCGGTCGTCCTTTTACCAATGATTACGCCGGAGATTTATTATATCCTACACTCAAAAAATTCGGTTTTGCCAAAGGAAATTACGGCAAAAGAGCCGATGACGGTTTTGAGCTGGTTGATGCCTGCGTAACTAATGCCGTGCGCTGCGTACCTCCGCAAAATAAAGTGATTGCCGAAGAAGTCAACAATTGTCGACAATTTTTAAAAGCTCAGATTGCTTCCATGCCGAACTTAAAAGTTATTATTGCTTTGGGAACCGTGGCACATAATGCCTTGCTATCTATGCTCGGTTACAAAAAATCCGCTTTCAAATTTACCCACGGCGCTTGTTACCGGCTCGCCGAACATAATCTTATTTTAATCGACTCTTATCATACATCTCGCTATAACGTTAATACCGGTGTCTTAACGACAAAAATGTTTGAAGATATTGTTGCCGTTGCCAGAATTGAAGTGGATAAATAAATGTCATATGATTTTGTTTTACAACAAGCCTTAAAATTACATAATGAAGGCAAGCTGGCCGAAGCCGAAAATTTGTATCGACAAATTTTGGAAGCGGTACCTGATAATCCGATTATTCTTAATCTGCTCGGATTGATTGCTCAATCTAAAAATCTGCATCACCAAGCCATTGAATATTTTATGCGTGCCATAAAACAAAATCCGAATGTTGCCGAATATTTTTTTAATTTGGCTTGGTCAGAGGAACGTTGCGGAAAATATGCCGAAGCCATTAAAGACTATTCTCAGGCTCTAAAAATGCAACCAAACATTAAAGAAGGTTATAATGCCTTAGGTAATTTATACTTAAAAGAAAATAATCTTGAACAAGCCACCTCCCACTTCAATCAAGCCCTGTTGCTTGATCCAGATTATGCCGAAGCCAAAGCTAATCTAGCCAAAATCGACAATGACCTCACCCAGCTGCTCAAATTGGAAAATCAATATCCTTCGGAGCCGATTATTCCTTACTACATAGCCTTGATTTATCGCGACCGAAAGCAATATCAACAGGCTTTTGCCGAAGCAAAGAAATCATCTCAACTTTTGGCCGATGATGCAACTTTTGTTTTGCTCGGTGAACTCTCATTGTTGCTTGACAATTCAAAACAAGCTCAAGATTATTTTTCGCAAGCCTTAGTGATAAATCCGAATTCTGTTTCTGCATTAATCAATTCGGCAAATCTGAAAAACAAACCTCAAGAAGCAGAGTCTTTGTACAAAAAAGCTCTGGATGTCCAACCGCTAAATGCCGACGCCCATATCAATTATGCCGATTTTTTATACCGTCAACACCGTTTAATCGAAGCTTTGGAGGAATACCGTCACGCCGTCATTTTGGCTCCTAAAAGAACCGAAATCAGCAATAATCTCGGAATCATTCAAAAGGATTTAGGAGAATACGAAGAAGCTCTCGGTTTGTTTTTTAATGCGCTTTTGGCGGAGCCTGAGCGAAAAGAATATGCCCTAAATATTGCCGAAACGCTGATTTTGCTTTATGAAAAAGACAGCAAAAAAGCTAAACAAATCGCCGGCAACTGGCTTAAAAATATGCCTGATAACATTTTTGCCAAACGTATCAGCGAAATTTTTAATCAGAGTACGGGTAATAATGCTCAGCAGTATACTCAAGAATTATTTGACTTGTTTGCCGAGAATTATGAACAAGTTATGAAAAATATTGACTACAAACTGCCGCAGGAATTTGCGCGTATTTTATCACCGCTTTCAGGGCTGATTATCGACCTTGGCTGCGGAACGGGGCTAATCGGTGAAGCCTTGAAAAATGAAAATAACACATTTATCGGTGTTGATATTTCCGAAAAAATGGCTGAAATTGCCCGAGCCAAAAAAATATATAAAGAAGTTATTATTGATGACATAACCCACTATTGCCAAAATCTTCCTCCGGCCGACTGGGTTGTCGCTGCCGATGTTTTCGGTTATATCGGCGATTTGGATAATCTGCTTCAATCCATTTTTCCGCGCAATCTCTGTTTTTCGATTGCCGTTGATGAAAAATGCGATACATATCAACTGGTCTATAACGGTCGCTATCGGCATAACCCCAAATACATAAAAAACCTTTTGCAAAAATGCGGTTATTCTAATATCATCGAACATAAATTAAATATTCGAACCGAAAACGGCGTTCCCGTCAAAGGCGTCATCTTTGTGGCAAAGGAAAAATAATTTGGGAAGAAAACAAGAAAATACCGGCTTTATTTGTAAACATTGCGGTAAAGAAGTCTTACCGTTGACCGACGGCAGTTATCGCAATCACTGCCCTTTTTGCCTATATTCACTTCATGTGGATATTGTACCCGGAGACAGAGCTTGTGAATGCGGCGGTTTGATGGAACCTATCCGCATCATTCGTAACTCAAAAAAAGGTTTTCAAATTGTACATCGTTGCCAAAAATGCGGGTTTGAGCGCAGCAATAAAATCAGCGAAGATGCTCGTCAGCCCGATGATATCAATGCCATTACCGCACTAATGAGAAAATCTGCCGGTTGATTTTTGAAATTTTATTTCTAAATTTCATAGTAATCACACATTTTTTATAAGGAGAAAAACATGGATAAGAATTTATGCGAATTATTTGCCCAAAGACGTTCTATTTATAATCTCGGCAGTACGCAAATTTTACCCGAAGAAAAAATTATGGACATTATAACCAATGCCCTTAAGTTTTGTCCGAGTGCCTTTAATTCTCAGTCTGCCCGCCTTGTCGTTTTGTACGGTGAATATTATCAAAAGTTATGGGATATTGTCTTAACCGAATTAAGCAAAATCGTTCCCGAAGATAAAATGGGACAAACCATTACCAAAATCAAAACTTTTACAACCGGTCTCGGCACCATACTCTTTTTTGAAGATGCGGATACCGTTAAAAGCCTGCAAGAAAAATTTCCTCTCTACAGCGAAAATTTTCCCAAATGGTCTTTACAATCAAGCGGTATGTTACAATATATGATTTGGTTGGCTTTGTCCGAGCAAAATATCGGAGCCTCTTTGCAGCACTACAATCCATTGATTGATGAAGAGGTAAAAATGGCATTTGATCTTCCTGAACATTGGCAACTTCTGGCCCAGATGCCGTTCGGAAGTATTGAATTGCCTGCGGATGAAAAAAGTTTTTTACCGATTGAGGAAAGATTGAAAATATTTGGCTAAAAGTATCTCCGTCAAATCGGAGAGTTCAAATCAGCTTCAAAATTTATAAGTTTCACCACGCTCAAACGTGAATAATATTATTCTAAAACTTAAACATCAACCCCGAGTTCACTCGAGGTTTCTTTAGAGCAATAGATATCCCCCAGTAAACTGGGGGTTCTATAACAGCTACAAACCTTACGGTTTGACCACGCTCGTTGGCGTGGAGCGGTGTTGTTCCAACACCTTGACATTCAGCCCCGAGTAAACTCGGGGTTTTCTGTAAGGCAACTAATAACAAAGAATCCTCTCACGCAAGCAAGAGGATTTTTTTTGCATCAATTTTATCCTAATAAACGTCCGCCGACAGCAACATCAGAAGCTAAAATGGAATGAGTTGCAATATTAATATTATTTAACTCAACTCCATCAAAGCGCTCATAAAAGAATTCCGTCAATAATTTCACAAGACCTTCTTTGTCCTTGAAACCAACAGATTCCATATAAGCCAAAACACCTTTATTTTCCGCGCTGCCGCCAAAAGACATGGCTGGATTTTGGCTGAGATTGACAACGACATAACTTATCGGCTTACCCAGCTTATTAGCAATCAATTCGGCAGCTCTTTCAGCAAATTGAGAAGCATTTTTATCCTTCAGTTCTGCGTTTGAATATACTCTTAAAAACGGCATTTTTATTCCTTTCTTTACTCTTGCAACATATGTAAATAATTAAAATCATTAATCCACGCGGAAGCATCTTTCGGCACACCGCCTGTTTCCATAGTAATCATGGCATTTTGAGATATATATTTTTGGAGAAATACGCTGAGTGGAAAATTTCCTTCTCCGTAATGATAATGGTTATCATATGGACTGTCAATCTTTCCATCACACAAATGATAGACTGTCGGATTGAGACGATAAAATCCTTCGAGCTGACGATTAATATCTAAACCTAAGGAGTTTGCCGAACAAATGGCATGGGAAAAATCAAAACAAAAGCCACAGTCAGCATAATCCATAATATATTTAATTTGCTCTGGAGTATTTCCGTGCATAAATCCTTCTACATCCTTAGCAATATATGGCAAATTTTCTACCACAATCCGCTTATCGTTAAATAAACGAAATTGGCGAGCCGTTTCTTCCAAATTTTCGGGTTGATTTCCTCCGCCGGCATGCACGACAATAATTTTTGCCTCAAATAAATCGGCAGCTTTTTGCGCGTGCGCCAAAATTTTTACATTCTCGTCAAATTTGTTTCTATATCCCGTATCAAAATTCATGGCATTATGCGGTGCATGAATTGTGACCTCAAGTCCTCTGAATTTTTCTTGTAACTTTTTATAATCCTCATCAGATGTTGAAGGTATTGTCATCAGCTCAATAAACATTTCCTGAGCATTTTCTCTTACAAAAGCCACAGCCTCATCAACAAACTTAGGGTTATTTTGGATATTGCTGCTAAAAAGTTTAAATCCGTATTTTCTCATGTTGCCACCAGTTTACAATTTTAGGTTATTTAAATACCAATCCACGGTTTTAACAATACCTGACGCAAAATTTTCATCGGCTTTCCACCCGAGTTCGGTCGTCAATTTGGCTGCATCAATGGCATAACGGCGATCGTGTCCGGGACGATCTTTAACAAAGACGACCAAATCTTTATACGATTTTCCGTTTGCCAGCGGTCGACGTTCATCCAAAATTGAACAAACAGCCTCAACAATTTCCAAATTATTTTTTTCGTTATGTCCGCCGATATTATAGGTTTCGCCGCTTCTGCCTCTATGATAAATTAAATCAATTGCCTTACAATGATCCAACACATAGAGCCAATCACGAACATTTTTACCGTCACCGTAAATCGGAATATTTTTTCCGCTTAAGGCGTTGGAAATAATCTTCGGAATAAGTTTTTCGGGATGTTGCTTCGGACCGTAGTTATTGGAGCAGTTGGAAACGGTTACATTCATACCATAAGTACGGTGATAAGCTCGAACCAACATATCCGAACCGGCTTTGGAAGCCGAATAAGGCGAACTTGGGTCATATGGTGTATCTTCGGTAAAGTAGCCTGTTTCACCCAAAGCCCCATAAACTTCATCGGTTGAGATATGGTGAAAGCGGCAATCCTCATAACCTGTTTTGATTTTATGCGGCGATTCCATCCAATAATTACGGGCGGCATCCAGCAAAGTAAAGGTTCCGAGCAAATTAGTTTCGATAAAAGCCCTCGGACCGCTGATAGAATTATCGACATGGCTTTCGGCGGCAAAGTGAATCACTCCGCGGATATCATTTTCAACGAACAGTTTTTTGACCAATTCGGCATCACAAATATCGCCTTTTACAAACTGATAGTTGGCTTTACTTTCACATTCTTTAAGGTTATCCAAATTTCCGGCATAGGTCAGTTTGTCCAAATTGATAATTTTGTATTGAGGATATTTTTCCGCAAAATACGGAACAAAATTTGAACCGATAAATCCTGCACCGCCGGTAACTAATATTGATTTCATAAAATATTTCCTTCCATTCTATCGATACATTCCCGCAACGCATCACGCCAATAACGAATACGCAGACCAAATTCCTTTTTAATTTTAGCTTTGTTTAAAACCGAATAAGGAGGACGTGACGTTTTAGACGGATACTCCCAACTTTCTATCGGATAGATATCGCAATCCAGTCCGGACATTTCAATAATTGCCTTGGCAAAATCATACCAAGAACAAACGCCTTCATTAGAAAAATGATAAATACTTTTTGTACCCTGCTTTATCTGGGGCAAAATTTGGACGATTGCCGCAGCCAAATCAGCCGCATAAGTCGGGGTACCGATTTGATCAAAAATAACTTTGAGCATATGACGTTCTTTTCCAAGACGGCGCATGGTCTTAACAAAATTATTTCCAAATTCCGAATAAAGCCAAGAAGTACGGATAATTATGGCTGTATCGGCGCGTGTCATTACAGCCTTTTCACCTTCCAATTTAGTACATCCATACACAGACTTTGGACGGGTAGGATCGGTTTCTATATAAGGGGTATAACTCCTGCCGTCAAAGACATAGTCGGTTGAAATATGAATGAGGGGTACGCCGCTCACAGCCAGATTAGCCGGACCTTCAATATTAATCTTAGCCGCCGCATCAGCGTCATCTTCGGCTTTATCCACAGCCGTATAGGCGGCACAATTAATAACGGCCTGATAACGTTCGGGATTAATAATCAACTTTACGGCCTCGGGATTAGTAATATCCAGTAATTTTCTATCGGTATAGTCAGCATTTTCGCCAAGCAGACGTTTAAGTTCATTACCGAGTTGACCGTCACATCCGGTTACCAAATACATTTTATTTCCTCCAAAAGCGGGTTATGTTTATCTTTTTCAGACAAAATGACTTTGTCTTCCGGCACTTTCCAATCTATTTTCAAAACCGGATCACTATACAATAGACCGCCTTCGGATTCTTTACAATAAACATTATCGCATTTATACGCAAAAACCGCTGTTGGTGACAGAACAGAAAAGCCGTGTCCAAAACCTCTGGGTATCATCAGTTGTTTTTTATTTTCGGCAGAAAGTTCAACCGCCACATGTTGTCCAAATGTTTCAGAATCCGGACGCAAATCCACGGCCACATCTAAGACTGTTCCTTCAAGAACGCGGACCAACTTGGCTTGAGCATATTGACCTTTTTGAAAGTGGATACCGCGGATGGTACCAAAGCAAGACTTAGATTGGTTATCTTGTATAAAATCATAGTCGATACCCTGCTCTTTTAATTTTGCTTTATTCCAACTTTCAAAGAAATAACCGCGTTCATCTTCAAACACCTGAGGCTCAATAATATAAACCCCTTCAATTTTTGTTTTAGTAACCTTCATGATAGTCCTCATACACACGCTTCAAATAGTCTTTATAATCAACACCGTCTTTTAGCTCATCAATCAACTGCTTGAGCTGATCTGCCGAGATAAAACCGCGGCGATAAGCAATTTCTTCAATACAAGCAATTTTTAAGTCCTGACGTTTTTCAATAATTCCAATAAAATTAGAAGCCTCAAGCAATGACTGCGGCGTACCGGCATCGAGCCACGCATTGCCGCGTTTCATCGGTACAACATTCAAACGTCCTTCTTCCAAATACATTTTATTTAAGTCGGTAATTTCCAACTCTCCGCGAGCCGACGGCTTTAGGTTGCGTGCTTTTTCGACAACATCGGATTTATAAAAATAAAGACCTACCACGGCATAATTAGATTTTGGCTGCTGGGGTTTTTCTTCAATAGATATCGCCTTAAAATTTTTATCAAATTCGACGACGCCGAAACGTTTCGGATCCGACACATGATAACCGAACACCGTACCGCCTTTATTATTTTCAACTTCTTGCTTAAATAACTTTATCTGTTCACCCATATAGAAAATATTATCGCCCAAAATCAAGCAAACATCATCATTTCCGATAAAATCTGCTCCCAAAGTAAAGGCTTGCGCTATTCCTTTCGGTTCGGGTTGAACTTTGTACGACAATTTTAACCCCAAATGCGCCCCATTTCCAAAAAGTTTTTGAATATTCGGGGTATCTTGAGGTGTTGAGATAATTAAAATCTCTCTTATTCCGAATAACATTAAAGTTGAAAGAGGATAATAAATCATCGGTTTATCATAAACCGGAAGCAATTGTTTACTGATGACATTGGTTAAAGGATAAAGACGCGAACCGCTGCCGCCTGCTAAAATAATACCTTTCATTTTTCAAATCCTTTTTATTACTATAACTATGCCAATAATATTAGCTTTATGCCTTCACAAATCAAGATGCAAACACCCCTTATTAACAATCATATTTTCGTTTTAAGGAAGGATTTTATTTCTTTATTTAGTATTTTATAGAGCAACGGAGCGGAATGTCCTTTTTCGGGAACGACGACTAATTTTGAATTTGGCATTGCTTTATGCAAACGCCAGGCTCCTTCAAGCGGACAAACCATATCCAACCTATTATGAACAATCAAGGTTGGCAAATGCGCTATTTTATCAATTGCATTCATAATCTGGTCAGGTCTGAGCATAAAATTTTCTGTCACATAGTGGAGATAGATTCTGGTTGCCTCCACATCTTTTTGCGTAACTTCACTTTGAGGCCAAACAGGTTTCAGCTGCCCTAATACCCTTTCATAATTTCCATACATTGCCGCGGCTTTAACCTGATCGGACAAATCTGCGGAATTTATCATGTTATTATAAGCCTTAGCCACAGCTTCTCCGTTTCTCAGGTTTTTTTGCAAATCTTCCATAATATCCGGATAAAACCAACCGCTTATATCTTCTATCCAAGCCATTGCTTTATCATCTGCCAAAAAAATCTGGGATAGCAACAAACTTTCAACTCGTTCCGGATATTTTTGCGCAAATAACAAAGCTAAGGTCGATCCCCAAGATCCACCGCGGACAATAATTTTTCCGGATATTTGTAAAAAATCGAGCAAACGAATGGCATCATCAAGCGTATCAAGCGTTGTATTATGCCTTATTTCTCCATTTGGCAATGAATGCCCGCAACCACGTTGATCAAATAATATAATGCGGTATTTTTTACGATTAAAAACTGCCGCATGATGTAGCTTGACCGACCCACCCGGACCGCCATGAAATAAAAGGACGGGTTTTCCTTCGGGATTTCCGGCTTCCATAAAAAAGATTTGATGACCGTCTTTTTCGGGAAGATAACCTTGATTAAATATTTTAGGCATAAACCAATTAAACATATCTATTTACCTTTTTTTTAAACTTTATGGTTCATATTATTAGCAAATAAATAATAAATCAATAAAGGATTATTCACCATGAGACTGATTATTTCTCCTGATTATGACCAATGTTCGCAATGGGCAGCGGATTATGTCGCCTACAAAATAAAAGCGGCACGCCCTACCGAAAGTAAACCGTTTGTTATGGCCGTTCCCGCAGGCAGCTCGCCCTTAGGAATGTTTGAAAGACTAATCAACATGTTCCGAAAAGGCAAATTATCTTTTCAAAATGTCGTTATTTTTAATATGGATGAATATGTCGGTTTGAGCCCGGAAGATGAACACAGTTATCACTATTTTTTATGGAAAAATTTTTTTGATCATATTGACATTAAGAAAAAAAATGTTCACTTACTGAACGGACAAACCACCGATTTTGCCAAAGAATGCACCGCCTACGAAAAACTTATTCGCAGCTACGGCGGAATTGATTTGCTAATCGGCGGCATTGGCGGAGACGGACATATCGCTTTTAATGAACCAGGCTCATCTCTTGCCTCCAGAACAAGAGTCAAAGCCCTAAACAAAAATACGATAAAAGCTAACGCTCGTTTCTTTGGCAATGATATAAATGCTGTTCCTAAAAACGTTTTAACTATTGGCATAGCCACCATCATGGATGCCAAAGAAGTCATGATTATTGCCAGCGGCGACCGAAAAGCCAATGCTCTGCAGCATGCCGTGGAAGGAGGAATTAATCATATGTGTCCGATAAGTATTTTGCAAATGCATCCCCATGCTCTGATTGTATGCGACGACGAAGCCACTTCCGAACTCAAAGCAGAAACGGTACGATTATTTAAAGATAATGAAGAAGTGAAAATGCCGCAAAGAAAAAAATGACCTAGTAAAAAAAAGCACTTTGCTTATAAAAGTGCTTTTTACTGGTTATATATGGAAAACCCCGAGTTTACTCGGGGTTAAATGTTTAAGACGTCCGAACGGTATCATTTCATAACCAAAGAGTGCAGCAAAACTGCAAAGTTTAAAACTGATTTGCAGCTCTATTTCACTGCAATGCTTAAACCACACATGATAATGAAACCTGAAAACAAAGCCAGTGCCGACTTTTTACTTTGATTGGCATCATAAGTTTCGGGTAAAACTTCATTAATAATAACAAATAACATGGCACCGCCGGCAAAAGCCATTCCGAGCGGAACCATCAAATTACCTATTCCGGACATCAACAACCCCAAGAAAGCACCGACCGGTTGCATCATTCCGCTTAAAAAAGAAGCAATGGTTGATTTCAAACGACTATAACCTGCGGCAATCATAGTTATAGCCACCATCAGTCCCTCGGGAATATTTTGCAGGGCGATTCCCAAAGTTAGAATATCGGGATTATGTAAATTTTCACCGCCGTAAGCCACACCTATCGCCAAACCTTCCGGCATTTTATGAATACTTATGGCAATAACAAAGAGCCAAGCGGCATTCACTTCCACCCCGCTTCCGTGTCGTCCGGATATTTCATGCTCATGAGGCAAAAAAGCATTCAAAAGACCGATAGTCAACATACCGGTCATCATAGCTATGGTAAAACCGAATGATATCTGTCGGTTATCGGGCAATAATTGTTTCATTCCCTCAAGCGAAGGCAGTATCAAAGAAAAAATTGAAGCAGCCAGCATAACACCGGCGGAAATATTGAGCATTAAATTAATATCATCTTTTGAATAATTCTTTTTTAAAAAAGTCAGCAGTCCGCCAACACCGGTAATCAATCCTGCTAATACGGCCGCAATCAACCCGTCTGTTTGTTCTATTATCATTTCTATTTTCCGTTATAAATCAAAACGTCGTTTTATATAAATATTTAATTCGTTTTTAAGTTGGTCGTTTAAGTCTTTGTCATTATGAAATTTGAGCAAAGTATCAAACATCATTTCAATCAGATTTAATTTTTTGCAAAAACGTATAGAAGTTGAGTAATTAATGTCAAAAATCCAACCGATATAAGTCAGCATTTCATCTGCCTGAGTGGCAATATGCTGATGTTTTATCGTTGTATGCGCAAAAAAATCTTTGAGAACCTTGTAAGATATTTGTTGTCTCTTATCATGCATATTTTCAAGATATGGCACGAACAAAGGCATCAACATATTTTTGTTATACATAATTAGATTAAAATTTGCAATCTTATCGGCATCACGAATAGCAAAAATAATCTGTTTAATTTCTTGTTTTAATTTTTCATTGGTCAGAGATGTCCATTGTGCATCGGCATAAAAGTCATCAATCAAATGTCCGTGATGTTTTATCGGCAAGGTAATTCTGATATCATTAAACATTGGAATCTGAGCAAGTTTCATTGCTCCCATCGGCCCGTGATCAAATTTAGCATCTCGATCGGCATATTGTCCGCTAATTTGATCAAAACGTCCGATATCATGCAACAATATAGCCGCTTTTGTCATATCCAAAAAATGTTTACTTTGCGCAGCAAACCAATTTTCGTGTTTCAAGATATAATTTCCCGCACCGAGGACTTGTTGCGAATGAATGAATTTTTCATCGGCATAAGAAAGGAAATAAGCCGAATCCTTTACTTTTTTTACACAATCATCGTATTCTCGCCGTAATAATTGTTTCGCCTGACGTAACATTTATAATCTCCTTAAGAATATATATATTGAACAGTTTTTATTATTATTCGGTAAACATCGAATAAAAAAACTCTTGCAAAAAGAACAAATTTAGAACATTGTAGTTTTCAGCGGATAACTTACAAGCGCCGTTTGCAATCTGAAACAAATTGTCGGATAGTATGAATCAATAAAATAACAATCAGGAAAGTACGAATATGGAAAAAGATAAAGCATTAGACGCCGCCCTTACCCAAATTGAAAGGACATTCGGTAAAGGCTCGATTATGCGTCTCGGGCAAAGTACCAACATCGATATAGAAGCAATTTCTACCGGTTCGCTCGGAACAGATATTGCCTTGGGTATCGGTGGACTGCCCAAAGGACGTATTGTAGAAATATATGGTCCAGAAAGCTCAGGTAAAACAACTTTTGCCTTAAGTGTTATTGCTCAAGCTCAAAAGAAAGGCGGTATTTGTGCATTTGTTGATGCGGAACATGCTCTTGATCCCTCTTATGCCACAATAATCGGTGTTGATATTGAAAATCCTCTGGTTTCACACCCGGATTCCGGCGAGCAGGCTTTGGAAATTGCCGATACTTTGGTTCGCTCGGGTGCCATTGATGTTTTGGTTGTCGATTCGGTAGCAGCACTTGTTCCTAAGGCTGAACTGGAAGGAGAAATGGGAGATTCGCATATGGGTTTACAAGCTCGTTTGATGAGTCAGGCATTGCGTAAATTAACTTCCACCATTTCACGTTCCAACACTTTGGTTATTTTTATTAACCAAATCCGCATGAAAATCGGAGTTATGTTTGGCAGTCCCGAGACGACCACCGGCGGTAACGCTCTTAAATTTTATGCTTCGGTTCGCCTAGACATTCGCAGGATCGGTTCAATTAAAGACAAAGATGAAGTTATTGGCAGTCAGACCCGCGTTAAAATTGTTAAAAACAAAGTTGCACCTCCGTTTAAGACTGTTGATTTTGACATCATGTACGGCGAAGGCATATCTAAGACAGGAGAGCTGATTGATTTGGGTGTCAAAGCCGGATTAGTTGAGAAATCAGGAGCATGGTTTTCCTACAAAGGTGAAAAACTCGGACAAGGACGAGAAAATGCAAAAATTTTCTTACGTGAACATCCCGAGATTGCCGATGAAATTGAAACCAAAATCCGTGCTGATGCCGGACATTTGACAGTTGAGATGATGGGAGATGATGAGGCAACTCCCGAGGAGTAGCTATCAAATAACAGCTTCAAGCCCCGCTGTATAAGCGGGGTTTTAAAATAAACAGGTATTTTTGGGAGTCAACTTCAAAATTAGCATTAAGTATCCGCTTTAACCTTTTACAAACAAGGAACGAAGCTATTTCACATCTTAACAACCGACAAAAAAAGGTTTGCTTTCTAAAAGAAGCAAACCTTTTTTATTAATAATACCGGGCTCAATCTTCGTTATTACCCAAAACAAAGATAAATAAGGATTTTAAAGTTGAACCTGCCAATATGATTGCCAACAGCGAGAAAACGATGCTAACCACACTTACCTGCAATGTATTGAAGATGAAAAAAACAATCAACACAAGGGCGGCTATGGACGTTAACCTTGATATAACTACCAAAAGAAAACGTCCGGTTGTTATCTCATTTTTCTTGTTGACGAACTCTTTATCGTCTATTTTTTGTAACCAAGTGGCATACAAAAACAAAAGAATAAACTGTACAACCATGAAAGTTGTCTTATCCATTTCACAGATATTTGCACCAATTGTGATGGCCATAAAAAATAGTGCCAGAAGTAATTTTTTCATATTGTTTTTTATTAATAATTAATAATCTAATTAACTGTAGAATATATTTTATCATATATGTATTTTTTGTCAAGTTTTGTTAAAAAGAAAAGACCTCATAAACAGATTAAAAAATTTATAAAAAGAGCGATAAAAAAAAGATTGACGTCTGCTAAAAGTTAATATAAATATACACGGTAGCTTGCCGATGGAGAGTTGGCAGAGTGGTAATGCAGCGGATTGCTAATCCGTCATCGTGAATACCGATGCACAGGTTCGAGTCCTGTACTCTCCGCCATCAAAAAGCACCCGCGAGGGTGCTTTTTTTATGATGTTCATATAAGGAGCTTTGATATGAAAAAATTGGTTCAATATAGCTGTTATTTGTCTTTGATTGTTGTTTTGGGAATATTTGGTTCCATTCATATTGCCAAATCAGAAACCAAGACGGAATTTTCTTTTAATGATGTTGTTGCAAAAGCAAAACAGCTCTCATTATCTCCTTATATTGACAACAAAGCCGATTTGCCTACTTCTCTGACACAAATGAAATATGAACAATATAGCGACATTCGTTTTCGTTCCGAGCAAGCTTTGTGGCAAAATAAGGATTTGTCTTATCAAGTGCAGTTTTATCATCTTGGAGGTTTGTTTAATCATCCGGTACAACTCCACGAGGTTAAAAAAGGCAAAGTTATTGATATAAATTATGATTTTCATAATTTTGATTTTGGCAAAAACAATATTACGCCGGAATCTTTTGATAAAAATTTAGGTTATGCCGGTTTTCGCTTGCAATATCCTTTGAATACCGATTTTTATGATGAGCTTATTTCTTTTCTTGGAGCCAGCTATTTTCGCTCCATGGCAAAGGGCCAGCGGTATGGTCTTTCCGCTCGCGGTTTGGGTATCAATACGGCTGAGAAAGTGCCAGAGGAATTTC
The DNA here is from genome assembly GCA_944390315.1 of uncultured Alphaproteobacteria bacterium. GTDB lineage: Bacteria > Pseudomonadota > Alphaproteobacteria > RF32 > CAG-239 > JAFUYI01. The sequence continues at coordinate 2,652 of CALXPO010000026.1, read as the reverse complement.
CGATTTTTAAAGAATTTTGGCTCAATCGCCCTGATGATGAAAATATCAAAATTTATGCCTTGCTTGATAGTCCGAGTATTGCCGGTGCTTATAGCTTTGATATTACTCCGGGAGAAGAAACCATTATAGATGTTGAAGCCGTGCTTTATCCGCGTATGAATATAGCTAAACTTGAAATTGCGCCCTTAACCTCAATGTTTCTTTATGGAGAAAACACTAAAATCCGTTTTGATGATTATCGCCCCGAAGTGCACGATAGCGACGGTTTGCTTGTGATTAACGGAAATGGCGAAAAAATTTGGCGTCCTTTGGATAATTCAGAGCATTTGCGCTTAAGCTCTTTTGTTGACAATAATCCTAAAGGTTTCGGTTTGATGCAACGTGACCGTAATCCTCGTCATTATCTTGACCCTGAGGCTGCTTATGATTTGCGCCCAAGCTTGTGGATTGAACCTCTTGAAAATTGGGGCAGGGGTATGGTGCAGCTTGCAGAGTTACCCTCAATTGATGAAACCAATGATAATGTTGTGGCATATTGGGTGCCTGATATGCCAATTGAAGCACAAAAAGAATATCGTTTCAAATATCGTATGCATTGGGTGAATGAAGCTCCAGTTATGACCAATTTGGCAAAAGTTTTTGCTACTTATAACGGACGAGGCGGTGATGGTTTGGCCGGAGAATATTTGCGTCATAAACGTAAATATGTGATTGATTTTGTTGATTTTGATATTGAAAACTTAAAACAAGAAATTGAAAACGGCAATATTTGGGCAGATATTTCTAACCAAGCAGGAACAATTTCCAATGTTAAATTGATGTATACGCCAAGTATTAACGGAGCAACCTTATATTTTGATTTTGAGCCAAATAAAGAAATTATCGAGTTGCGCGTTTTGCTTCGTGATAAAGTGTATAATAATCGTCCGGTTTCTGAAATTTGGAGTTATCAATGGTGGAGATAAATTATAAAATATATATTGATTAATAAAAATATGGGGTTATATTGTTAGCTCTTAACTCTATTATTAATCTAAATATATATATTATGAAAAAATTAAAAAAATTGTTCAGAGTGTTGCTTGTTATTGCCGCATTTATGCTTTTTTCTTCATTTGTTGTTGAAAATGTTTCTCGCAATTTTTATATTGCGTTTGCTTCTTTATATGCTGTATGTGCAATTTTTATCATCTTTGGTTGGGATAAATACATCACTTACGGAGATGATATTAATACATCTTCTCAGCAGAAAAAATATGACGATTTTGAAGATTTTGACAATGATTAATTAAAAGCTTTTATGAACAAGAAAAATTATTCTGCCAAAATAAAAAAGTTATTGCAAAATTGGGGCGCTATATTTTTGATTATGCTTATATGCGCTTTTATTTTGCAGAATATAACAGTCGATTTTATTATTTTCTTCGCACTGTTATTTGCATTGGTGGGGTTGGCAGTCATTTTTGATTGGGAATAAAATCAATGATTGCGTTAATTAAATATAAGAGTGCATTATATAAATGCACTCTTATATTTTTTGTGACAAAAAGCTTTTTAAAGCATTCGCATCTTGCCACTTAATTTCAATTTCTAATGTGTTAAAATATTTTTGTAAGTCTTTGGGAAATTTTACAAAATCTTTAGATGTGGTGTACAAAACGCAGTTTTTTTGTTGCGCTTTCTCTATTAAAAATAAAAGTTCTTCTCTTTTATATTGATGATGATCCGGAAAATCTATTGTTTCTAAAATGTTTAGTCCGCATTCTATTAAAGAATTGTAAAATTTTTGAGGACGTCCAATGCCTGCAAATGCTATGACAGATTGTTCTGTAAACTTTGGCTTGATTGGAGATATTGTTCCGTAAAATATAGGGATATTATGAATTTTTTTTGCTAATTCAAATTTATCTTTGCCTAGAATAATAATTGCCTGAGCTTTTTTTATTCCCGAAGCAAAATCTTCTCTCATTGGACCAGCCGGAATTCCATATCCGTTACCGCAACCAAATTCTCCATCAAAAACCAAAAATGAAATATCTTTTTGCAGACTCTGATTTTGAAAACCATCATCCATAATGATGATGTCTGCACCATATTCAAGAGCTTTTTGGGCAGCCAAATAGCGATTTGGATTTATGGCAACGGGAGCCGTATTGGATAATAAGAGGGGTTCATCGCCAACATCTTGTGCAGAATGAACTTTTTTATCAACCAAAATATTGCGTAGTTTTCCTCCATAGCCTCTGGAAACAAAAAAAGGCTTGTATTTCATTTCTTGCAAAATTTTAGCAATACTGACGGAGCAGGGGGTTTTCCCTGTTCCGCCGGCGGTTAGATTTCCTATGCAAATTACTTTTTTTTCTATTTTTTTAGGATGTTTTATTTTTGAGTTGATAAAACTTCCCCATAAATACAATTTTCCCAAAGGATAAAGCAGTTTTGATAATAAATTTTTATCTTGCCAATATTTTGGGGTTTTCATTTTATATATATTCCTTAATAACTTTCATAATTCCATCAAGGACTTTTGCTTCAGAGCTTGCCCAATCAAATGCTTTTGTTTGTTGCTCTTTTAATTCTTGAGGATTATTCAATAAGAAAGTAACTTTTTCTGTTAATTCTTTTGCATTTTGGACTTGAATAATTGCTTGT
>CALXPO010000025.1 GCA_944390315.1 uncultured Alphaproteobacteria bacterium | reverse complement strand
GCCAAGGTGTTAGAACAACGCCGCTCCAAGCTAACGTGCGTGGTCAAACTGAAGGTTTATAGCTGATTTAGCCCCTAGTTTACTGGGGGATTCTGTTAGTTGCCTTACGAAAACCCAAAGTTTACTCGGGGCTGAATGCCAAGGTGTTGGAACAACACTGCTCCAAGCTAACGTTGTGGTATTCCCGTCAAAAAATGATGCTTCCAGGGTCTACATAGAGCGTCACAAATAAAATCACAAATGATTAAATTAGACATAAATCGGCACTATTTGTTTATTTCCTTTTCGATAAGGTATAAAGGACGCTGTTTGACTTCTACAAAGATTTTTGCAATATATTCACCAATGATACCTAAAGATATTAATTGAACGCCGCTGAAAACAGTAATTAAGGTAACGGTAGATGCCCAACCTGAAACGGCTCCGTGTTCATTATAATTTAGAAAAATTTTCAATACGAATAAAGCACCGATAAATGATATCAAAAAACCTAAACAAGTTACCATCCGAAGCGGAACAATGGAAAAACTGGAAATACCATTCCATGCAAAAGCCAGCATTTTCTTCAAAGGATATTTTGTTGTTCCGGCAAGCCTTGGTGTGCGATCATAAAAAACTTTATCAGATTTGAAACCAATCAAAGGAACAACGGCACGTAAGAAAAGGTTGCGTTCCGGAAATTTTTTAAGTTCATTGACGACACGTTTGCTCATCAATCTGAAATCGGCATGATTATAGATGATATTAACTCCTAAGAGAGCCATTAGTTTATAGAACATTTGCGCCGTAACGCGTTTGAACCAACTATCTGACGTCCTTTCTTTTCTCACGCCATAAACGATTTCACAACCATTTTGAGCTTTTTTTATCATTTCAATGATACATTCCGGATTATCTTGTAAATCAGCATCAATTGTAACATACCAATCGGCATTGTTGTCTAGCATACCTGCCAAAATAGCACTTTGATGTCCAAAATTCCGAGATAATTTTATACCTTCTATCTGCTTGGAAGAATGACATTCTTTCTCTATGATTGTCCAAGTATTATCAATACTTCCATCATCGACAAAGCATATTTGACTGCTGTCATTAATCAGTTGCTGCTTTATCATACGTTTTAGCAAATTTTTCAATTTTTTTATGGTATCGGGCAAAACTTCTTCTTCGTTATAACAGGGAACAACAATCAGCAATCTTTTCATAATATTTTCCTTCAAATGTTTGTGTGCATGTCGAACACCAAGGTCAACAATCATATATAATTATGATAATAAACATATGTAAGGAATATTCAATAACTATTGAAAGAATGTGCAAGATTAGTCACTTTTTGAAATCTGCTAATATATCTGAAAATATAATAGGCAACTTATGAGATACGAACCTTTATTCAACAAGAATACCTTATGTCGGATAATGCTACACAAAATATGTATAATGGGAATATCCCTATTTTTTATCAAATACGTTTTGCTCCGCCAACCGGCATCGATTTATCGCAAAGTCTATGAAAATAGAATATACAAAATCTATTATATAGAAGCTAAATAAAATAAGGTTATGTGTATACATATCAGAAATCTCGACAAATATAATTCGTTATGTTAATTGTATGACATATATGTTATTTCAAGAGGTATAAAATGGTAAAAGTTTCGGTTCTGATTCCTTTTTATAATTCTGAGGCTTTTTTAGGTCCATGTATAGAGAGTGTCTTAAAACAATCTTATAACGATTTTGAGCTGATTTTGTTAAACGACGGCTCTACGGATAATTCGGAAAATATTGTTAAAACTTATAGCGATAAAAGAATAAGATATTATTCTAATGGAAAAAATCTTGGTATTCCAATCAGTCACAATAAACTTAATGAGTTGGCGCAAGGTGAGTATCTGGCTTTGGTAGACAGCGACAATCTTTGTATGCCTGAGCGCTTAGAGGAACAAGTTAAATATATGGATGAACATCCTGATGTCACCATAGTTGGTTCTTGGGGAAGATTGTTTAATCATATGCCCGCTCCAACCTTACAATCAAAAATAAGAAAATTTATCATTAACATGGGTTGGGTATGGTGCCAACCTGAAGTCGTAACTATGGAAGAAACATTACGCGGCAACACTTGCATGCATTCGTCCATGATGATAAGAAAAAAAGATTTTGAGTTGAATGGTATCAGCTACAATCCCAAATTTGCCGTTGCGGAAGATTATGATTTATTAAGACAAGTATTAGCCAAAGGTCTCAAAATAAGAAATATTCAAAAAGTTTTGTTCGAATATCAACTGCATAATGAAAATATTTCAATTCAGAAGAAACAGGCTATGAAAGAGGCTGATGCTCGGGTAAAACAAGATATTCGAAAATTTTTAAATATCAAAAACTATCGTCCTTATCCCTATTGGTTGATAATGCTTCGCAAATTGCGGTTGGATATCTTTTTGCCAAAGAAATAAACAATGCATGAAATCCCCTTCTTACGTGATAATATCCTCGATAATATATGGAATAATTTTCGTTTTTATTTCATGTATGATGGTTTTATATGGTATTTTTTATTTACTTTGATTTTCTTGGCATTTAACTGTCTGATTGTCCGCTTTTGTTTTTTTGGGGAAAACATCCGGATAAATTATAATAACATAAAACAAGATTCTCCCAATACGACAGCAAAGGTTATTTTTGTTTTATCTGTTGCTTTGTATATTATAAATATTTTCAGTTTAGATTTGGGGATTTTCAACAATTATGATCAGATGGTCAGCAATAACATAAGCGATATGCACCGAGGAACATTACCTATTATTAATTCGATGCGCTTTAATCCGATTGCGGGTATTGATCACAATATTGTTTACGGTATCAGCCACAATTATATTGCGGTTGCCATCTGGGTTATACTAAAGCAATTATTGTGTTTAGGGTTAATGTATGTTTGTTTGACGGGGCTTTCGCCGACAAGACGTTTGGTTATGTTAGCCGTTATTAATTTTTTGCCGGCGATTTTTTGGGTAAACAGCATTGTCTACTCTGAACAAAATACTTTAATTTGTGTTTTTATTAGTCTGTATTTTATGAAAAAAATTGCAAAGAAAATAGAGTTCGGTACTCTTTTTGGCTTCGCTTTTTTTGTTAACTTGGCTCTATATACCAAAGAAACAAATATTCTATTCTATTTCGGAATATTGCTCTTTTTGGTTTTGACCAAAGTCTTCAATGAACAAATTACACTTAAATCTTTTGTAACCCCTATTAAAACGCTTCGCAACATGCCTGTTGAATACCTTTTATTTATCAGTATGCTGCTTTTTTCAATTTATTATTTTTTACTGAGAGATTTGTTGACAGACGGTGCTTATGTACGTCATCACCAAAAAGACTTAGGGCAACTTGTAGAAATAAATGCCTTGGAAATTTTGATTTGTATAATAGCAATTATAGCCTTTTTACGCAAAATGTTTAATCGACAGGGGCAGAGCCTTTGTCTTATGGAAGAAGGAACATTACTCGGAAGTGTCCTTATATTGGTATTTGTTATCTTCTATATCCGTATAGCTTGTTTTCCGGATACCTATAAAACATGGTATATGTATTTGCCTTGCATTTTTATGACCTATTATATTTTTCAGAATAGTAACAAAAGTTTATTTTTTGTTATTCCGGCTGTTGTTATTGCGTCTGCAGGAATTAATATATCCGTTTGGAACAAAGAAACAGGTAAAGATCGTGCCCAATTAGCATCCATGGCAGCGTCCTTACAACCAAGAATTTTTTATGTCTGTCTCAATGACAATAATGAATTATGGAAATTTGAGTGTTTTAATTCGGCTATGAAATATCTATATCCGGATACACAAATAACATTTAAAACAAATTATACCATTAAACCAAAATTGAATGATAATACTGTATATTTTCCCACAAAACAGGCAGAACCTCAAACAGGAGAATATATAATTGTCAATAAACAATTTAAAAATGATTGTTTTTCTCCTTATTCAGAGTTAATTTTTGAAAATAAATCCTATCAAATATATAAAATGAAGTAGAAGAGAGCTGGACATGAGAAACTTTCCGTTATTTAACGATGATATTATATCTGCAATATATAATCATTTTGAGTTTTTTCTGACGTGGAACAATCTTGGAAATTATGCATTAGTCGTTTCAGTAATTCTTTTTCTTAACTGGTTATTAGTCAAATTCTTTTTTAAATATGAAAAAGTTTCTTTTTTACCTGAAGAAAAATATGATTTTTCATCTGCCCCTGCAGCCAAATGGTTTTCTTTTGGTTTGTTACTTCTATCTATAGGACTATACTGTTTTGCCACTTTATCTCAAGAAGCATCGACACTCAATAATTTTGATTTAATGGCGGTTGATGTTCAAGTCGCAATGAAATACGGTATATTATCCATTATTGATCCGATTCGTTTTACGCCGCTTGCCGGAATGGATAATAATTTCATTTATGCCGTTAGCCATAATTTTATAATTATCTATTGTTGGATTATTTTGAAGCAACTGTTTTTGCTGTATTTGTTATACCGATTTTTTGAGTTTATACCGATAACAAGACGTTTGATTGTTCTTGCAATAGTTAACTTTATACCGGCGGTGTTTGTCATTAATAATCCTATTTTTTCGGAACAGCTTATCATGATTTTTGTCATATTGAGCTTGATTTCACTTAATAAATTTAATCAAACAGGGCGATTTGGAAATTTGTTATGGTTTTTGATTTGTGCCAACATCGCTATTTATATGAAAGAAACGGTAACTTTATTTTATGCCGGATTGTTGGGATTTTTTATCATATATCGCATTTTTTCGGGACAGATAAATATTTCTTCGTTTTTTTCTCCTTTCAAAACAATTTCAAAAATGCCGATTGAATATTTGTTATTTTGGAGCTTATTCATTTTCATGAATTGTTTCTTACTCCTTCAGGACAATACTCTGGGGACGCCTTATTTAGATACCCATAGAGCCGATGTGTCGATAATCGTAAGCATAAATAAGCTCGCGTTAATATTAAATGCATGTGCTTTGATGATATTGTTGTTCAAAATATTTCAACGCCGATACGATAAGATATATTTTTTGACAGAAGGAACTTTGCTAGGAATAACGATTTTGAGCCTGGTGGTTGTCTTTGTTTTGAAAATAGTGGTAATTCCGGATTATTATAAATCATATTACCTCTATCTGACGGTTGTTTTTGCCGTAGCCTATATTTTTACATTTGTTCAAAACAAGATGATTTTAGCTATTTTATTTATACCGACGGTTTTGTATTCGGGGTACGTCAATTACCACGTTTATCATCGGGAAGAGGGTATATACAGAAGACAAATTGCTGAATATATTGCTTCACGAGCCCAAAAAAATCCCGTAAGCGTATATCTGTATTCTAATGAGCCCACCCCGAGAAAATGGTGGAAAGTTACCGGTTGGGCTTCTGCCTTAAAATATAATTTTCCTAATCTCGATATTTCGGTGATAGCGGAAGTCCCATTGAAAAATCTTCATGTTGATGAGGATGAATATTCTTATAAAGTCATTCAAAAAAGCCCCCAAGCCGGTAATTATTTTGTCGTACATAAAATCAATTCTCCGGATTTTGAACCAAAATCGGATTACCAACTGATATTTGAAAATAAAGTGTACAAAATCTACTACATAGAGCCTGAAAATGATAAACTTGTATCTGAAAATTGAAAAAATTTGGTTTATTTTGCCTGAAAAGCTCAGATTTTTATTAGTTGGCGGGTTTAATACCGTTTTTGGCTATGGCGTTTTTGCTTTCTTACTAATTGTGTTACAATTGTCGTATAAAAATGCCATTTGGATTGGCTATGTTATTTCTGTCAACGTGTCTATTTTTACAATGCGTTACTATGTTTTTCGCTCAAACGGAATTTGGTATAAAGAATATAGTAAAGGGTGGGGAGTTTATTTAACAACGATGGTCTTAAACTATTTTGCAATGTTTATCATGGTTGATATATATAAAATAAATGAATTGCTTGCACAAGGATTTTATACCATAGGAATTACAATTTTAACTTATCTGCTGCACCGCTATTTTACCTTTGCCCATAAATAATTAGATTTTACTGACTTTTATATGTTTCAATTATAAATATCTTTCAGTACACGGGTGGTTTCAAATAGGCTAAAAATCTTACGTTTGAACCATGCTTGTCGGCATAAAATGCCTGTCGAGTAAAATTAAAGTATTCCGCAAGGTGACACGTAGATATCCCCGAGTAAACCCGGGGTTCTATAACAGCTACAAACCTTACGGTTTGACCACGCTCGTTGGCATGGAGCGGTGTTGTTCCAGCACCTTGGCATTCAGCCCCGAGTAAACTCGGGGTTTTCTGTAAGGCACTAATCAAAAAAGGCGGAATAAATTTCCGCCTTTGGTAATGATTACGATAAATTATTTTATTTTTTATCAGCATTATCCGAATTTTGATTTTGCGTCTTACTTTCATCAGTATTTTGAACCGGTTTATCTTTGTCAAACAATTTGTACTTTACGGTATCACCGATTTTGATATCTTTTGCTTTAACGTCACCGGCATTGATTTCTAAGACGGCATTGGCAGCATAGGGGGCAACAATCAATTTTTCGGAATTTGGTTCTGCATTTTCATATATCCAATAAACCGTTCCGTCCTGGTCAATAAACAGCATATCTAAGGCTAAAGGTGTATCTTTCATCCACATTGCCGTGGGAACATTTGTATACGGAGATAAGTCAAAGAGCATGCCGGCATCGGCATCAAGTTCGGTACGGTTCATCATACCGGTCGTTAACTCATCTTTAGTTTGTGCCAATTCTATTTTATAGACAATTTCATTACCGTCACTATCCGTAATAACTAAAGTTTCACTGTTATCTTTTTTATAGCAAGCAGTCAGTAATAAAAGAATCATAAAAAGTTTTACTATTTTTGACATATCTCCCTCCATAATTTTCAAAGCTACGTTAAAATTCTATAACAATATTTTATAAAATACAAACTGATTTTTTAAAAGTGTATTTTTTTAGTATTTTTGTACTTGTTTAATCTTAAGGTATGTTTTACAAATGATGCTATTAGAATTATAAATATGGAGTAGACATTGAATACGGCATTAGAACAAGACTTATCTATCGGCGGCAATATATGGAAATTTGTTTCTTATAATGAAAACGAAGCAGAAAGGATAGCCGCCAAATATAATTTGCCGATAAATATCGCAGCTATTCTTGTTTCCAGAGGAATAGACATAAATGAGGTAGATAATTTTTTGTATCCCAAAATTCAGAATTTGATGCCGGATCCCGCATGCCTAAAGGATATGGAAAAAGGCGCGTCAAGAATTGCCGATGCCATTGAAAAAAAAGAACAGATTGCCGTTATCGGTGATTATGATGTCGATGGTGCCACGTCATCTTCCTTATTAAAATTATTTTTTCAATCTCTTGATTGCAATATTTTGCTGCATATTCCGGAACGAGAAGAAGGCTACGGTCCCAATCGGCAAATGGTTGATGATTTTTTAACTCATGATGCCAAATTGCTTATTACCGCCGATTGCGGAACAACTGCGTTTGATGCACTGGAATATGCTCAAAACCAAGGTTTGGATGTTGTCGTCATTGACCACCATGAAGCGGAAACTATTTTACCTAAGGTTTACGCGGTTATCAATCCCAAAAGGTTAGATGAAGATGATAATTATCCTTATCTCAAATACATGGCCGCCGTCGGTGTTGTTTTTATGACCATTGTTTGTGTTAACCGTGAATTGAGAAAGCGAGGATATTACAATCACAGACCGGAACCCAAACTATTGTCATGGTTGGATTTAGTGGCATTAGGGACCGTATGTGATGTTGTTCCTTTGTTAGGGTTAAATCGAGCCTATGTGCGCCAGGGATTAAAGATTATGTCATTAAGGCAAAACAAAGGTATTACGGCATTGACAGATAAAGCATCTTTATCCTCAGCACCGACAGCGTATCACTTGGGTTATATATTAGGTCCGCGTATTAATGCCGGAGGTAGAGTAGGAGAAGCATCTACGGGAAGCCGCTTGTTGTGTGCCGCAGATGAGACGACCGCTGCTCTTTTAGCAGAAAAATTAGATAATTTTAATGCGCAACGCAAAGAAATAGAAGCATATGTTCTTTTGCGAGCCATTGAAATTTTAGAAGGCACGCCACAGTCATATCCGATTGCTTATGTATATGGCAACGATTGGCATCAAGGCGTGATAGGAATTGTGGCGGGAAAACTAAAAGAGCGCTATAATTTGCCGGCATTTGTTATGTCGATAGAAGAAGATGAGGTAAAAGGTTCGGCGCGCTCAGTCGCAGGGTTAAATATCGGAGCATTGATTATGGCTGCGAAGGAAAAAGGAATATTGACTAAAGGAGGGGGGCATCATATGGCTGCGGGTTTTTCTCTTCAAAAAGAAAAACTTGAAGAATTTCGAAAATTTGCCGGAGAATATGCCGAAAAATTCCTTGGCAAAGAAAAAATCAATCCGGTTATAGAAATAGACGGCATTATTTCATTAAAGGCCATTTCTATCGAATTAAGCGACAAGCTCAGTTTGTTAGAGCCGTTTGGTTCTGCAAATCCCGAACCGAAATTTATGATTCCGTCTGTCAAAATTATTAAACCTGCCGTTGTAGGAAGTGGACACGTACGCTGTATTTTAACGACTCTTGAAGGGGGAAGTTTAAAAGCCATGGCTTTTAGGTCGGCTGATACTGAATTGGGAAAGGCTTTGTTAAACAACCGCGGCACGTCTCTTAATGTTGTCGGAACAATAAGAAAAGACAGTTGGATGGGAAAGACACAAATACAATTTATTATTGAAGATGCGAAAGAAGGGTAACATGTCATTTATCAAAAATCAGGAAAAGACCAAAAGAAGAGCAGAGCACATCAAAAAGATACGAGAAAAAGAGCAACGAGTTTTTATGCAACTCGGAGCGAAGGTAAGAGCATATTTTTTTACGGGAATACTCGTAACGGCTCCGGTATCCATTACATTTTATATGGCATATCAGATTATTATGTGGATAGATAACGGAGTAGAAAAGCTGTTGCCGCCGCAAATTAAAGAATATTATAATAATATTCCGTTTACCATTCCGGGGCTTGGTGTTTTATTGCTTCTTGTAGCGTTGATACTCATCGGAATGTTTGCGGCTGGTTTTGTCGGGAGTTTTTTTGTACGTTTAGGCGACTGGATTGTCAAAAGAATGCCGGTTATTTCAAGTATATATTCTTTACTGAAGCAGGTTTTTGAAACGCTGTTTTCTAACAAGAATCAATCCTTCCGACAAGTTGTTCTGTTGGAATATCCACGCAAGGGAATTTGGATTTTGGGCTTTGTAAGCGGCAATACCGAAGGAGAAGTTAAAAGCAAAATCAATCAAGATATGCTCAATATATTTATTCCGACCACTCCCAATCCTACTTCGGGATTTTTGATTTTTGTGCCCAAAGAAGATGTTATAATGCTTGATATGTCTGTTGAAGATGGATTAAAATTTGTTGTGTCATGCGGTATAGTCTTGCCAAAAGACAAAGCACAACAATTGAAACAATTGTCCCGATAAAGGGTTAAGGCATAATTAAAATAATTCGTATTTTTCAACAAGAAAATGCTTGATTTTTTTTTCAAATTAGATTAGATTTCAGACACTTCTGGAAATGTGGGTAATTATACCCCGCTTTATATTCAATATAAAGACTACCGGGACAATAACGTTAAAATAAATCAAAAAGGAAAACTTGAATGAAAAGTATTGTAAAAGCTAAGAAAAAGACAAACCGTAGTTTGCATGCCAATTTGTGGGGAGACCCGAAAAGCCCTCTGCTTAAACGCGAATATGGTCCGGGTCAACACGGTGCTCGTAAAAAGAAATTAACCGACTATGGTGAACAATTACAAGCTAAACAAAGATTAAAAACATATTACGGTAACGTTTCTGAAAAACAATTCCGTAAATATTATGCTGAAGCCACCAGAAGACGTGGTGATGCTGCCGAAAACTTGATTGGTATTTTGGAATCTCGTTTGGACAACTTGGTCTACAAAGCAAAATTTGTTCCGACAATTTTCGCAGCTCGTCAATTCGTAAACCATGGTCATATCTTGGTAAATGGTAAAAGAGTTAATATCCCGTCCTATATGGTTAAAGCCGGTGATGTTATCTCCGTTAAAGATAAAGCTCAGCAAATGCCTATGGTCTTAGCTGCTTTGGAATCTAATTTGCATGAAGTTCCTTCTTATCTGGAAGCTGATTCTAAATTTAGCGTAAAATATGCTTTTGTACCTAAGTTTGACGATGTTCCTTATGCTTCCGTTATGGAACCCAGCTTGGTTATCGAGTTCTACTCCAGATAATCATAAAGAAAAACAACAAAAATCCCCAAGATTGTGTAATCTTGGGGATTTTTGCTTTAAAAATTATTATAAATATGCTTATATAACCTATATTTTTTATTCAACCACACAATTATGGAACAAAATTATGGAAGATGTAGTCATCGATGGTCGTCCCGAAGATATTCAACCCAATCTTGGCTTTAGACCGGCCCCCAGAAAAAGCAAAAAAAACTTGTTTAATTCATCAACATGGAATTATTTGTTTAACTTCTTTTCTTGTTGTTTGATAACCATATCATTGCTTGGTATGGATTTTATTTTATTTGCTTCCTCGGGTCCATTCAATATTTTTAGCGGAACAAGCCATCTGCGTCCCGAAGTGCTTTATTTCTTGATAGGTATGGCTCTTACAATTACCCTTTTGTATTTCTGCCTTTCCTTTTTAAGTATTATACTATACATTTTAACCGCACTTGTTACAGGTTTTGTTACTTATGCTTTTATTTGTCAATTTGCCAACTTTAATATAGAAAGTACCGAAGTATTCAGCGCTGTTGTGGCCGGAGTGATTGTCTTTGCAATTTTGGCTCTTACACCCAAGCGTATCAAAGCTCTGTTAGTGCTGACGGTTGTCTTTTGCTTTGGTGCCGTTCTGGTTAATCAAAACCAAGATCGTAGTGAGTTCGTTATTAATCCGGATATGGTTTCGGCTCCTGTCGGTGATGATTCCCAAAAACTGATTACGGTTATGATTGCAAATGCTCCTTCATATAGCTATCTGGCAACGTTGGATAAAAAAGATGCTTCGGAAATCTATAAAGAACAACTCATGAAAATTATGTTGGCTTTTTATGCTAAAAACGGTTTCAAACTTTATCCGAATGCTTATATCACAAGCACAAATCAGTTTATTAATGCGGCTCGCAATCTTAATTACACCGCAGGTGAGGATATATCTTTTTTACAAAATCAAGTGTTGAAAAACGGATATTGGCAATTTAAAAATCGAGAAGATTTTGAGGCCTACCTCAAAGATAATATTGTATACGATGGTCTGAAAGAAAAAGGCTACAAAATAAGTGCTTATCAATCTCACGGAATTAACTTATGCAAAAAGAATAACCAAGATGCCGTCAATCGTTGCGTGACAAAAGTTAATTTTCCTGTGAATATTGATTCACTTCAATTCTCAACGGGAGATAAAATTAAGATTTTGGCCATACAATGGCTTGAAAGTACCGGTTGGTTTAATAATGAAGATATTATGGAAAATCTATACGGATCTGCCAAAACGTTTTATAATCCGGCCAAAACGCCGATTTTAGGGACAACTTACAAAAAACTTTATGTCATCAATTCTTATAAGGCCTTAGACTTAATGCTCGATGATATAGAAAAAGATAAAGGAAACCAAGCCTATTTTATATATCTGGATTTGCCTTCGGATATGTATGTCTATGATGACATGTGCCGTTTGAAAGGCATGGATGAATGGTTGGTGAAATATAATCAACCGTGGGTAGAAAATAAGTCTTTCTTAGAAAAAAGAAACGCCTATATGAAACAAACAATGTGCTTATTCGGACAATTAGAAAAAATGATGGAACGTCTTGGTCAATTGCCGAATTCTCAAAATATCAGTGTTATTATCGAAGGTTTGGCAGGTATGGACGATATGATTGGTTCCAACAACGATGATTATGCAGAACGCTTTATAAACGGACAATTAACAGCTTTGGCGGTCAAAACGGCAGGTAGCAAAAAATTTGTTATAAACAAGTCTATATGCGCAGTTGAAGATATTCTGAATAATCAATTAAACAACGGACCAAAATGTGAAGAATTTGCTCACACAAAACTCTCTAAAAGCATCAAAAAATCCGTAACAGAAAGTTTGGCAAGCGTTGCTTTTACAAATACCATTGCGCAAAAATCGTTGCAGGAATTTAATCGTTGGTACAAAGAGTGGCATAAACTGAATTACAGAGCACCCGAAAAATCACTTTTAGTTCCTTTGGGAAAAGCGGATTTGGTTGAAACGGCGGAATTGCCGTCTGCATCAGGATTGTTGCCGCTTGAAAATACAAACATCAGCGAGCAAAAAATTATGACCAACGAAATTCAAGTTGGAAGCGAAGCTGAAGTTATTCCTCTGTCACAGGTAAATGGTGCTGCCGTTGCTCAATAATATACCGGATAAACAAAAGAAAACCAATATTACCCGAATGTATTACAGGTTTTGCCGTAACAAACGGGCTGTTTGGGCTTTGTATTTATTGATTATCACTTTCATATTGAGTTTGTTTGCAGAAGTCTTGGCAAACGATAAGCCTTTGCTGGTAAATTATAAAGGAGATTTTTTCTTTCCTTTGCTAAAAGAATATACAGATGCCGATTTTGGAGGTGATTTTCCGACACCCGCAGACTATACGGATCCTTATATTCGCAATAATATAGCACAGCATGGTTGGTTGATAATGCCGATAATACCTTTTTCTTTTAACACTGTGGATATGGAAATGGATGCGCCGACGCCGGCTGCTCCTTCGGCTCGACATTGGCTGGGAACGGATGACGAGGGCAGGGATATTGTTGCCAGACTTTTGTATGGATTGCGCTTGTCGATTGTTTTTGCATTTATTCTAACATTTGTTTCTTCGGTTATCGGAATTTTGGCAGGAGCCGTTCAAGGGTATTTCGGCGGAAAGTTGGATATCATTATGCAAAGATTTATTGAGATATGGGAATCTTTGCCTCAATTGTTTATTTTAATTATCGTATCAAGTATATTTTTACCAACCTTTTGGAGTTTGTTGGTCATTTTGTTGTTTTTTTCATGGACATCGCTTACGGGAATGGTGCGGGCAGAATTTATGCGTACGCGTAATTTTGAATTTGTCAAAGCTGCACGCGTCATGGGTGTCAGCAATTGGCAAATTATATGGCGTCATATTTTACCTAATGCTTTGGTGTCAACAATAACTTTTATTCCTTTTTTGTTGTCAGAGGCAATAGTTTCGCTTACGGCACTTGATTTTTTAGGTTTAGGACTATCACACGAATATCCGTCGTTAGGAGATTTGGTACGTCAGGGCAAAGACAATTTACAAGCTCCCTGGATTGGTATTTCAATATTTATTGTTTTATCAACACTATTGACATTGCTTATATTTATAGGCGAGGGCGTTCGTGACGCATTTGATACAAGAAAGAATAAGAGATGAGTTTGTTAACAGTCAAGAATTTATCTATCGCTTTCAGAAATGATGACGGCAGTACAAATCTTGCCGCTGATAATCTTTCGTTTTCTCTTGAAAAAGGAAAAGTTCTTGGCATAGTCGGGGAATCCGGTTCGGGAAAATCGGTAACGGCCATGTCTTTGTTGGGGCTATTACCATATCCTAAAGCTGTTTTAGGGGAAAAAAGTTCGATTATATTTGCGGGACAGGATTTAACCAAAATATCGGATGAGCAATTCAGGCACATTCGAGGAAATAAGATTTCTTATATTTTTCAAGAACCTATGTCTTCTCTAAATCCTCTTCATACCATTGAAAAGCAAGTTATGGAAGTTTTGCAGCTTCACCGCGGTTTCAGCGAAGCAGCAGCCAGAGAAGAAACATTAAAATTATTAAAGATGACCGGAATTCAAAATGCGGCAAAACGCATGAAATCTTATCCATTTGAACTTTCCGGCGGACAAAGACAAAGAGTTATGATTGCAATGGCCATTGCCAACCAACCGGATATTTTGATTGCGGACGAACCGACGACGGCACTTGATGTAACAGTTCAAGAACAGATAATTAAGTTGTTGATAGATATAAAGAAAAAATTGGATATGTCTATTATTTTTATTAGTCATGACCTAAATGTTATTCGTAAAGTTGCAGATGATGTTTTAGTTATGAAACAGGGAAAAATCGTAGAGCAGGGAAGCCTGCAACAGGTTTTTGAAACCCCACGGCATCCTTATACCAAAGAATTAATTAATGCCCATATGCTAAGAAAAAATAAGCATAATTTTGGAAAAATGTTGCTTGAGTTAAAAAACGTTAATGTCACTTTTCCGCTCAAAAAGAATTTATGGGGAAGGGTAACCGAAGAATTAAAAGCCGTAAATAATGTTTCATTCAAACTCAATCAAGGCGAAACAATAGGTATAGTCGGAGAATCAGGTTCGGGAAAGACAACATTAGGTTCGTCCATAATCGGATTAATTCCATATAACGGCAAGATATTTTTTGAAAATCAAAACTTATCGGAACTCTCGAACAAGCAACGAAAAAGTCTTTGTAAAGATATTCAGATTGTTTTTCAAGATCCCTATAATTCATTGAATCCTCGCATGAATATTGAAGAGATTGTCAGTGAAGGATTAAAAATCCATTATCCGCATTTAAGCTCAGCGGAACGTTATACCAAGGTTTTGAAAACAATTGAAGAAACCGGTCTGAAAGAAGACGATTTGCAAAAATATCCACACGAATTTTCCGGTGGACAGAGGCAAAGAATAGCCATTGCCCGAGCTTTGATTTTGGAACCTAAATTACTGATTTTAGATGAACCGACATCGGCTTTGGATGTCACCATTCAAGCCCAAATAATCAAATTATTGCAAGAAATTCAACAAAGAAGAAACCTCAGCTATATTTTTATCTCACATGATATGAATGCCATTCGGGCCATGTCTGATTGCATTTTGGTTTTAAAAGACGGAAAAAAGGTCGAGTTTGGCGACTGTGAACAGATTTTTGAACGTCCGCAACAAAAATATACCCAAACATTGATTGCCGCGGCAGTTTAACGGCAATTTACAGAAAGATTTAAGACTGTGTCGAGGATAATTTGAATTCATTTTAATAATCAAATTATTCAAGTGGATATATTGCATTTCAACTTAATAAAAATGTTTTATAAGACAATTTATCTCAAGCCGAATTGCAAAGGTGTAAGATATTGCGATGAGATTGAAGTTATCGACAAGTTATTTATTGAATATGTTGTGTTATTAAAAAGTTATGAAATGTGTTCGACAGGTGCAGATTTGTGGTGCGCAGATGAGATAGAGGTCGAGATTTTGATAATATGAGCATATTTTTTGAATTTGTTGTTAAAAATAAGTGAAATTGGCGTTAGAAATTTGAATAATATATTTTAATTTCAATTTATTATCTCCGAATATCAAACTATACATAATATAGATTATACGACAAATATATATAGTGTATAAGACAGACAAAACTCACCGCCTCGTCTGTTAAATTGTTAGCATAATCTGTTGATTATTATTATGATTTTTTGCCGGCTCTGCAAAATTTGATTGAGAAATTCCATTATATTTCTCCTTGTCGTCTATAGTAATAAAGATTGTCCGAAATTTTTGACCACAAGCATGATGCTTCCAATTCCCTACCCAAAACTTATTCGTATTTTTATTATGAATAAGTTTTGTAAATTGCACTATAATAAGGACGAAAACAAAAAATCTCAATTTTCTTGTCGGGCTGCCGGTAGACATTCCCAGTCAACTGTGGGTTCTAAATCAGCTAAAAACCATGCGTTTTGACCGTGATTGCCGGCGTTAAATGCTAAGGCAACTATAAAAAAAGAGGAAATACTTAAGCATTTCCCCTATTTTGATACAATCAGAAACTTTTATTCATTGTTTTGATTGAAAAATTTATTATTCTTCGGAAAACCGAAAGGAACTTGCTTTCCGACCTGAGCTCGATGCCCTAACCAAGTCAACAAATCTTTTTCGGTGCTGATTCCTCCCGAACGACTGAAGCTAAATCCTTCATTTTCATTGAAAAATTGAATATCTGACAAAGTCGCGTCTTTATATTTTTGCAAACCGACACCGCGTCCGCGTGCCAAAGTCGGAATCTCTTCGGTTTTGAATACTAACAATTTACGGTTATCACCGACAATTGCAACCATATCTCCGCTGACTTTGACACACATCATTGCCCTATCCCCGTCAGCCACATTCATAATCTTGCGTCCGTTGCGTGTTTGGGCAATAATATGATTTTCATCTACAATAAAGCCGTAACCGCGTTTTGATGCAACCAAATATGATGCCTTCGGTTCAAAGACAAACATTGTAACAACATCATCATTGTTGGCTATATCCACCATTAAACGCAGCGGTTGTCCAAATCCTCTTCCGCTCGGTATTTCATTGGCTGAAATATTGAAAAACTTACCCGAACTGTCCATAATAACCAATTTGTCAGTTGTTTGTGCATGTAAAGCAATTTGCAAAGCATCGTCATCTTTGAACTTAAAATCGTCGTTCAAATTAACATGCCCTTTTAGGCTTCTTATCCAGCCTTTTTGCGACAATATAATTGTTATAGGTTCTTTTTCAATCAACGCCTCAAGCGGGACTTCGATTTCTGCGGGAGCCTCGGCAAATTCGGTACGACGACGACCGAGAGCCGTCTTTTTGCCGAATTTTTCTTTCATTTGTTTGATTTCTGCCGCAATTGCCGCCCAACGCTTATCTTCGTTGGATAATAAATCTTCCAACTGAGCTTTCTCTTCCGATAATTCATCATGTTCTTCGCGGATTTGACTTTCTTCCAATTTACGCAAGGAACGCAATTTCATATTCAAAATAGCTTCTGCCTGATTATCCGTAAGTGAAAATTCTTTCATCATCACTTGTTTGGGGTCTTCTTCTTCCCGGATAATTTGAATAATTCTGTCTAAGTTGAGATAAGCAATCAAATAACCGTTTAAGATTTCCAGACGGTAATTAATTTTTTCCAATCGATAATTTGAACGTCTTATCAAAACGGTATGACGATGATTTAAGAATTCTCTTAAAACTTCTTTGATGGACATAACCCGAGGTACACCGTCAGAATCCAGCACGTTCATATTCATATTAAAACGGCTTTCCAATTCTGTTTGTTTGAACAAATGTTCCATTAACAGGTTGGCATCGACCAAACGGCTTTTAGGTTCTAAGACAATACGGATATCGTGGGAAGATTCATCTCTTATATCATTGAGTAAAGGTATTTTTTTATCTAAAAGCAGTGATGCTATTTTCTCAACCAATTTGGCTTTTTGCACCATATAGGGAATTTCGGTAACCACAATTTGATATTGCCCGTGTCCCAAATCTTCTTTTTCCCATTTGGCGCGAATACGAAAGACACCCTTCCCTTGACGATAAGTATCTAAAATACTTTCAAATTTATCAACAATAAAACCGCCGGTCGGAAAATCGGGACCTTTTATTCTTCTGACTAAAGGCTCAATATCGCAATCCGGATTTTCAATAAGATACAAAAGTGCATCGCTGACTTCGCTCAGATTATGCGGCGGAATATTTGTAGCCATACCGACGGCAATACCGGCCGAACCGTTACAGAGCAAATTTGGGACCATGGACGGCATTACAACCGGCTCATTTTCTTCGCCGTCATATGTTTCCATAAAATCAACGGCATTATCATTCAAGCCTTCCATCATTGCGATGGCAAATTCGGTTAATCTTGCCTCGGTATAGCGCATGGCGGCGGCTCCGTCGCCATCTATATTGCCAAAGTTGCCCTGCCCGTCAACCAAAGGATAACGCACTGAAAAATCTTGAGCCAAACGCACCATGGCACCATAAACGGCGCTATCGCCGTGCGGGTGATATTTACCGATAACATCACCGACGACGCGTGCGCATTTTTTAAATCCTGATTTTGGATCAAGATGAAGTTGGCGCATAGCATAGAGCAACCGTCTGTGTACCGGTTTTAGACCATCACGAACATCAGGCAATGAGCGTGACACGATAGTAGACATGGCATAAGAAAGATAGCGTTTGCTCAGTTCTTCCGCCAACTGCACATTTTTAATTTTTTCTGAATTTTCTTGCATTTTTTCTCTTATAAACCTAGATTTTCCAGCAAAGTAGCACGGTTTTGCGGGAATTTCAAGCCATGTATTCTAAAAAAATTTTTATTGAGGAAAAATCCGGTCATCTTCAGCAATTCCGCCATTTCTGAGTTATTCGGATAATAATTTTTATCCACAATGAAGTGAGGATATTGATAAAGTCTGTCGGCATACTCTTTTCCCGATTCTAAACATACCGCTCGTCCGCTTTTGGGAGATACATAAGCCAAATTTTCTTTGCTTCCACAAGCGGCGCACTCGCTTAAATCTAAGCCAATGCCAAGATGTTCAAGCAGGTGAAATTCAAAGAAGCAATAATGTGTCAGCCAGTTATCTTCATTGATAAGCTCAAAAAAACTCTCAACATAATAGTAAAATCTTTCTAAATTTTCTTTTTCGGGCAAACAGACTATACAAAGCGAACACAGAGCTGATAAGGTTGCCAATTTGGGAGCGGAAACCATAAAACTGACAGAAATCGGCGATACTAATTCTACTCTTAAATTTAACATATTTTCTTCAATGCGGGCATAGGCATTAAAGGCTATTTTGTTGCCGATTTGGCAAGTCGAGATGTTCTTTTTGCTACCGCCGGATTTTACAAATCCGCTTATCAGTCCATTGTTTTTGCTTATAATATGTACAATAAGCGAATTCTCGCCGTAACGTCTGGTGTCAATTATATATCCTTCATCACTAAATTGCATTTTATATTATTATTCCTAAAGCCTAGGCAGGCTGTTATTCACCCCGACAAGAGTTTTTTATCTTAGCTTAAAATCTATATCATTTTGATATCAGCCGTGCAAAAAATATTCATTTATTTTTTGCAAAAATTTCTTTTTTGCATCGTTATCCATCATTGTAAAATGATATTTCAGAACATTTAGCATCATGTCATTACTGGGGGCCGTTCCTTCTTTTTTTATCTGATATCCTTCCATGGACAACATGTCGATAGCATCTTTTATGCTGATAGACAAATTTTCTTTTTGTTTTTCTTTTTTCAATCGATTAATTTCTTTTTTATAAAATGATTTTAAATTGCTGTCGCATAAATCTTTTTGCTCATTCAGCATTTTTTCGTATTTGGTAATGTAACGACCTATGGCTATATTTCTTCCCCGCAGAATACGCGTGATTTGCTCTATCAGCGCAAAGCAATTGTCTTTCCATTGCTTTTCGTTTAAGCCATTTATTTTTACCAATTTTTCAATAAAGAGTTCTTTATCAAATTTTTTTCTTTTGGCAAGCGTAAGAAGTATATTTCTGACTGTCATAACTACCTCTCTTATTAAAAATCTATTTTTATATTGTAGTTATAAAAAATAAAAAAACAATCAATAAATATCTCTCAGGAAACTGTGGGTTTAAAATCAGCTACAAGATTTGCGGTTTGACCACGTTCAACGGCATTGAGAGGTGTTGTTCTGACACCTTGGCATTCAGCTCTAAGTGAACTCGGGGTTTTCTATAAGGCAATTAACAAAAAACTCGGAATTTGCATTCCGAGTTTGGAGCTGGGGCGGATAATCAGATTCGAACTGACGACATCTGGTACCACAAACCAGCGCTCTAACCAGCTGAGCTACATCCGCCATCTGCTGTGGACGTTTTTACAAAATCAGCGCTTAAAAGTCAAGTAAAAAAAGCATTATTTTTTAAGTTATCTGTGAAATAATTTATCAATATCTTTTAATTTCAATTCAATATATGTCGGACGACCATGGTTACATTGTCCCGAATTTGGAGTTTGTTCCATTTCTCGCAACAAATGATTCATTTCTGCCAAGTTGAGGCTGCGTCCGGCACGAACAGAGCCATGGCAGGCTATGGTGGCACAAATATGGTTCAATTTTTCGTTTAAGGCAAAGTCGGTTCCCCATTCGGCTATTTGTGACGCCAAATCTTTTATTAGTGCTTGAATATCGCAATCGGCAATAAGTGCCGGAATTTCTCTGACAATAACTGCTGCCGGTCCAAATTCTTCCACCACCAGTCCTAATTGCGCTAAATTTTGTTCATTTTCAAGCAAATGTTGCTTTTCCGATAAATCCAACTCCACAATTTCGGGAAGAAGTAATAATTGAGTAGTTGGTTTTCTGCCGTCATTAAGATTTTTCTTCATTTTTTCCATAACTATGCGTTCGTGTGCAGCATGTTGGTCTATTAAGATGATACTGTCTTCCGTTTGGGAAATGATATAAGTATTATGAAACTGAGCTTTTGCCTGTCCTAGGATACCGTCATTTTCGGCAACATAATTTGTTGTTTGTTCTTCGGCTTTCACCGAAAATTTTCGTTCCAAATCGGGAAGTGTTGCAGTCTTAGGAAAGTATTTTGGCGAATAAAACGGTGTATAATTTGAAAAACTCATTCCTTGCTGATGTTCTTTTAATACTTCAGCTTGTTGTTCTTCTGTGTTGTATTTAATAAAATTATTTTCTGTTTTTCGCAGGCTGTCCTCTAAGAAATTCTCTAAATTTATCGGAGCCGCGGTTTGCTTGCTGCCAACCATTAATGCATTGCGAATGGAGCTGACTAATAATCCCCTCACCTCGTTGCCGTCAAAAAATCTGACTTCGGCTTTGGTGGGATGAACATTAACATCTACATAATCCGGATTGACATCAATAAATAAAGCGCATAACGGATAACGTCCGATTTCCAATACTCCTTGGTATGCCCCTTTAATGGCCCCAAGCAGAAGTTTATCGCGAACGGGACGATTATTAACAAAAAGATATTGAGATAAAGAATTTGCTTTGTTTAGTGTCGGTAAGCTGACATAACCGCTGATTTGAGTATGTTCGCGTTTAGCATTAATAAGCACCGAATTTTCACCGAATTCACGTCCCATGACATCACTCAATCTCTTAAGACGCGCATCAAACAATTCGCCTTGACAAGCATTCAGATTTATCTTTTTTTTGCCGTCCTCGCTGAGATAAAAGGAAATTTCAGGATTAGCAAGAGCTATGCGATTAACAATATCGACACAAGCTGCTGTTTCTCCCGATGCGGTTTTTAAAAATTTCAGTCTTGCCGGTGTTGCATAAAACAAATCTCTGACTTCAATTCGAGTACCGAGTTTGGTTGCCGCAGGAATAACTTCTGATTTTTTGCCGCCGTTAACTTCGATTTTCCAACCGTTTTCCTCATCTTTTGAACGCGAGACAATACTAAGTTTGGCCACCGAAGCAATTGAAGGCAAAGCCTCACCGCGAAATCCTAAGAAATGGATATGGAACAAATCATTATCCGGCAGTTTGGAGGTAGCGTGTCTTTCAACCGCCATCTCCAAATCTTCCTTATTCATTCCTTTTCCATCATCTGAAACCGCTATCAACGACTTTCCGCCGTCAATCAAGGAAATATCTATTGATGAAGCCCCTGCATCTATTGCATTTTCAACCAATTCTTTAACAACCGAGGCCGGTCGTTCGATAACTTCGCCGGCAGCAATTTGATTGACTAAAGTATCGGGTAAAATACGAATAGACATATATTTTCCTTTCTATTTGCGAATTTTTCTAATCAAATCAATTAGATGACTGGTAGAGCTATCATGTTCTTTGGTCTGCTCTCCGCGTAACTCAGGCAAGATGTTTAAGGCCAACTTTTTGCCAAGCTCAACGCCCATTTGATCAAAAGAATTTATCCGCCAAATTACTCCTTCTACAAATGCTTTATGTTCGTACATTGCTACTAACATACCCAAAGTATAAGGGTCGACTTTTTTAAGGATAATGGTATTGGTCGGTCTGTTGCCGCGAAATGTCTTATAACGCTTTAACATACTGACCTCTTCTGCGCTTTTTCCTGCTTTTGCCAGTTCTTCTGCTGCTTCCCCGACAGTTTTTCCTTTCATCATGGCTTCGCCTTGTGCCAGGGCGTTAGCAACTAAAATTTCATGATGTTCTCCCATTTCATTGTGCGAAATTGCCGGAACAATCAAGTCAAGCGGAACAATTTGTGTACCTTGATGCAAAAGTTGAAAAAATGAATGTTGGGCGTCTGTTCCTGCGCCGCCAAACAAGATTTCACCGGTATCGTATTTTACAAATTTATTGCTGTTATTGACTGATTTTCCGTTGCTTTCCATAAATAACTGTTGGAGATAACTTGGCAAATAGCGTAAATCTTGGTCATAGGGAATAACACCATGGCAATGAAAACCAAAGAAATTATTATACCACACACTTAATAAGCCTAATATAACCGGAATATTGACGGAAAAGGGAGTATTACGAAAATGGTTATCCATTTCATAGGCCCCGTCGAGCATTTTTTCAAAATTTTCCATTCCGACAGCCAAAGCTATGGAGAGCCCAACAGCTGACCACATGGAATATCTTCCGCCGACAAAATCCCAAAATTCAAACATATTATCAACATTAATACCAAATTTTGATACTTCTTTTGCATTGGTCGAAACGGCTACAAAATGTTTTGATACGGCATATTCTCCCAAAGCATCGACCAACCATTTTCGGCAGGTTTTGGCATTGGTTAGGGTTTCTATTGTCGTAAATGTTTTGGAAACGACAACAAACAAGGTCGTTTCGGGATCAATTTGGCTTAAAACATCTTCACAAGCAGAACCGTCAATATTAGATATAAAATAGCATTTAATATCTTTAGCCCAATATTCTTTGAGAGCGGCGGTTGCCATAACCGGTCCCAAATTGGAACCGCCGATACCGATATTTACGATATTTGTTAATTTTTTGCCGGTATAACCGAGAAAATCTCCATATCGAACGGCATCGGTAAATTTTTTCATTTTTGCCAGAACTGCGTTTATTTGAGGCATGACATCTTTGCCGTCCACATAGACCGGAGTACTCTGACGATTGCGTAAAGCCGTATGCAAAACAGCTCTGTTTTCTGTGGTATTGATTTTTTCTCCGGTGAACATAGCTTCTATTTTATTATGTAAATCTGCATCTTTCGCTAAATCGAGGAGATATTGCATCGTTTGATCATTAAAACGATTTTTGGAATAATCAAGATAAAGCGTTTCTAGAGATATATTATATTTTTCACCACGTTTGGGATCAGAAGCAAATAAATCTCGCATCTCAACATCTTTGATTGAACGATAATGAGAAGCTAATTTTTTCCACGCTTTTGTCTTTGCTACATTTTTTTCCATTTATAAAAACCTCCAAGTCTTAATTAAAATTTCCGAGACCATATATTTTTAAATTTTCTAAAGTAAAATAATGTGCTGCTGCTTGATTTACCTGTTTGAGCGTTACCTCGGAAATATATTGATTGCGCTTTTGCAGAAAATCTATACCCAAATTTTCTTTTTGCATATAGGCAAGCATATCTGAAATATTAATAATATCGGCAAATCTTAAATTATATGATGATATAAGATAGTTTTTTGCCTCATCTAATTCTTGGGCGCTGACACCGTTAATGCCCATGTTTTTCCATTCTTTTGTAAAAATATCAACTACCAAATCAAAGTTTTGTGCTGTGGTCGAAAAGCTGCCGATAATCATTTCTGCTTTGTCAGATATTGATAAACCGGTATATATGCCGTAAGTAAGTCCTTCTTTTTCACGCGCTGTTTGATTTAACCGAGATGTTAATCCCGAACCACCAAGGATATAATTAGCAATATAGAGCGGATAAAAATCTTCCGCTTTTCTTTTTGTACCCTGAGCGGCAATAAAAGCAATATTTTGTGCAATATCAGCGTGGTAAAAAGATTTTTTGCCGTCTAAACGCAACTGGGCTTCGGAAATATTATCCGTAGCACCTTGTATCGGTAATTGTCCAAATATATCATCAAGCATTTTTCCGGCTTCTGCCGCATTCATGTCACCGGCAATACCGACAATCAAATTACTTTGACCTAAATTATTATGGATAAAAGTCCTGATTTGTAAAGGTGAAAAATTCTTAATATCATCAGGATTTCCAAGCGGATTACGCCCATAGGGGTGCGGTGCAAACAAATCTTCGTTAGCCATCAGGCTTAGTTGTTGCTGAGGATTTTCTTGTTGGTGTTTTATGGCAGCCAGAACTTGCTCTTTTGTGCGGTTAACATAGCGACGTTCCACTCGCGGACTTAAGAGTGTTTTTTGGAGCATGTCGAAGGCAATTGGTGCATATTCTTTAGTTGTTAACAATTGTCCGCTCATATCATCGTTATCGGCGCTAAAGCTAATAGATATAGCATAATTTTCAAGCATTTCCTTAAATTGTTGCGAATCCCATTCACCGGCACCTTCAACCATTAAATCGGCCGCAATTTTTGCCATTCCGTATTGGCCTTTTTGTTCTGCCCTTGCTCCGGCGTTTGCAAAAATAAAACTGATGCTGATAATGGGATTTGACTTATCTTCTAACAGATAGGCTTTAATCCGATGTTGCGGAGATACAACCTCTTCGACCGGAGTAGAAAATGTGCGATTGCCGAGTTGCGAATTTTTAATAATTCTGTCGGCATCAAACGAATGATTTTCCCAGTACCATCCGCAAACGATTAATAACAAAAGCACAAATAACCCAAGAAGAACCTTTTTACTCATCTTTGTTCTCCCAATCAATCGGATAAACGATACCTTCTGTCACTGGAGATTTATACAACAATTCTTCAGCGGCATGGCGCACTTGTTCAGTCGTAGTCCGGCGAATACTGTCAGCATAATTTTCGATATCTTCTTTGCTCATACCTATTGTATAGAGTGCACCGACAATATTTGCAGCGTCAAAGGGATTATCTTTTAGATAGATTAATCCGGCCAACATTTTGTTTTTTACGCGTTCAATTTTTTCATCATTTATGGTAAAAACGGCATCTCTGATAACTTTATCCAGCTTTTCTGTAAGTTTTTTCATCGAAACGTCTTTAGCAGGAACGGCGGCAATGTCAAAAGTACCATAGCTGCGGGAAGCATAATCATAAGAAGTTGAAACACTCAGAGCCAAATTGCGATTCTGAATTAACTCTTTGTATAATTCGGAAGTTTCACCCTCCCCCAAATAAGCTGATAGAATTGATAATGCATAAATATTATCGGGATTGGTATTATAGGAATCTGTAACATAGGTCCGAATAAGTCTCGGTATTTCTACTCTTGGTAAAGACATGCGCAATTTTGCGTTTGTGTTTGCGTTTATAGTGGGAAAAGATTTGGGTTTTGCGCTGGTACGCGCCGGAACTTTGCCATAATATTTTTCAGCCAGTTCAAATGCAATTTGAGGTTCAATATCACCGGATATGACAATAACAGCATTTTCCGGAGCATAATAGTGCTGATAAAGCTGCATAATGTCATCTTTGGTCAAAGAAAGAATTTCTTCTTCGGTTCCGGTAATGGGTTTGGCATAGGGATGATTTTGCCATAATATTTTTTTCATGGTTTCAGAGAAAACAGCCAAAGGCTTGTTTTCAACCACTTGTTTTCTTTCTTGGTAGACAATATCGCGTTCGGTTACAAAATCGGCGTCTGAAAAATTAAGATTTTGCATACGGTCGGCTTCCAAAGCCATTGCCAACTCTAAGCGGCTGATATCAAGATTCTGATGATACGCCGTATAGTCAAATGAAGTAAAAGCATTACTATCGGCGCCATTTATTTGCATTAGACGATTAAATTCTGTTCCTGTTACTTTTTTTGTTCCGCGAAACATTAAATGTTCCAACAAATGGGCACTGCCGCCTTTACCTACGGTTTCGTCTACGGCACCTATTTTGTACCAAACCATATGTTTGGCGATAGGAGCTTTGTGATTGGGAATAACCAGCAATGTTGCTCCGTTTGAAAGTTGATATTCACTGATATCAAACAGTTTGGCTTGCACGGAATGTGCAAACAATAAACAAAGAACAGATATGCATAAAACCTTAAATTTTTTTTCCATTCTTTTATACCATTAGTTTAGTTATCGGCTTTCTGCATGGGGACAACCGGACGCAAATCATAGTTAGGCGGAAGCAACAATTGTTTTTGTTCCGAAACTTTAGATGCATCGGGTACTTTTTTGGCCAGTCCCAAATCTTCTTTAGTCGCGTTGCAGGCCGTCAACATTGCCGTAAGCAACAATAAAGACAACAATTTTTTCATTTATCTTACTCCTTATTTCTTTTTTTTTCGGGATAGACTAAACTGTGAATAATTATAATTGCGGCACCGATACAAATGCAACTGTCCGCAAGATTGAAAGCGGGCCAATGATGGATGCCGAGATGAAAATCCAAGAAGTCAAAAACGGCTCCATAGCGAATGCGGTCAACAATATTGCCCAAAGCTCCGCCGACAATCAAGCCCAAACCAATACGGTCGATGAGATTTTTTTCTTTATACATCCACCACAGCAGAGCAATGACGATGGCTGAGGCCACAAGACACAACAAAATTGTACCGATTGTACCGGAATCATTAAACATGGAAAAGCTAACACCCGTATTCCATGCATAAACCAAATTAAAAAAAGAGCTTATTTCAAGTATCAATTGATTGTCTAAGACATAGTTCATAATAGCATATTTTGTCAGCTGATCACATATTAAAACGCCGACTGCTACAAGAATTCCGATTATCAAATTTATCTCCCCTTTGATTATATTCAATTTAGCCATATTAAAACACATTTACCGACTTAAAAAAAGTCTAATATGTAAACTATGCAAAGATTTTAGAAAAGCAACAGCTTGGCTAACCCCAGAAATATAAAATATCCCCCAGAATCTGTACAAGCTATCAGGAACACGCCGGAAGCAATAGCCGGATCGATTTTTAAGCGGTTTAACGTCAAAGGTATCAAAATGCCGGCGAGACTGGCTACCGTCAAATTACACAGCATAGCCAAGCCTATGATATAACTTATCATTTTTTGTTCAGGAAACCAGATATGAACAGCCACGCCAATCATGACGGCAAACAGCAAGCCGTTGCATAATCCGACCAAAAATTCCTTTCCTATCATTCGCAAAGCATTTCTGGGATTAAGTTCTTTGGTCGCGAGCGAGCGTACGACGACGGCTAAAGTTTGTTGTCCCGTTGTTCCTCCCATTGAGGCCACAATCGGCATTAAGACTGCCAATATTGATAATTGTGCAATAATGTCTTGAAATTCGCCGACAACGGAGGCAGCCGCAATTGTTGCAAACAAGTTGGTAATCAACCATATGGAACGCGACTTAAATATGCTGAAAACCGAACGATAGACATCATTGCTTTCGGCACCGCTCAAAAGCATAATATCTTCGTTAGTTTCTTCATGAACAATTTCGACAACATCATCAATATTAATCACGCCGATAAGACGACCTTTATTATCGACGACCATTGCCGACATCCAGCCATATTCACGAAACATATGAGCAACTTCCTCTTGGTCGGTATACACGTCGACAGGAACGATTTCTCCATCCATAATATTGCTCAATTTTTCGTTTGGTTTTGCCCGCAAGAGTTTATCCAGAGCAATTTCTCCGGTAGGTTTAAGAGTTTTTTCGTCGACCAAGAAAATAGTATAAAATTCATCGGGCAGTTCATCATTATTGAGCAGATATTGTCGAGCCTCTTTAACTGTCCAATTATCCGGAATACTCACAAAATCCCGCGACATAATACGACCGGCGGAATCTTCCGGATAGTTCAAAGAAGTTTTGACTTGATATTTAAGTTTTGGATCCAACTGATTGATGATTTGTTCTTGTTCATCATCATTCATATTTTCCAAAAGTTCGACGGCGTCATCAGAATCGAGTTCATTGACAATTTTGACGATTTGATTTTCGTCCAAAGTATCTAAGACTTGCTCTTGAACAACCTCGTTTAATTCCGGAAAAACGGCAGGATCGATTTTATCACCCAAAAGTTTGACTAATTTCATCCGGTGATGGATATCCAAAACCTCAATCAACCGAGCCAAATCATATTCATCAAGCCCTTCAATGATTTTCTTAACGTGGATATCATCTCCTTCATTTAACCCAATAACGATTGAGTTAACAAACTTTGGTCCCAGACCCAAGTAGTTATCTTTGGATTCCAGAGTTTGAGATGAAGAAAATACGGGGAGTTTCTTTTTTGAGAAGGCATGGTGTTTTTTGTTTTTTCTTTTCATCAACAACCTCCTCTTTATGAATTGATAAGATATTTTTATGATTGGTGCGCCTGAGAAGACTTGAACTTCCAAGAGCTTAGCTCATAACGACCTCAACGTTACGCGTTTACCAATTTCGCCACAGGCGCGCTAACCTCATAAAGACAGTGCAGACATACCCTGTTTTGCAAAAATAATCAAGTCTTTTTTTAATACATTGTGCATTTTCTGTTAAAAATTTTCACTTTTTTTAGTAAAACGAAAAGAATTAACACTTTTTCATAACAGCCACAAAAAAACCGTCCGTATTGCTGATTATCGGATTGAGTTGCAACCAAGGCAGATGACCGCACGGCCAGGGCTGATTGATTTTACTTTGCCATAGCTTGGGCATGTCCAACAGCTGCATGTCAGGATATTTTTTCAAAAAATGTTCAATTTGATGACCATTTTCATCATCAAGAATTGAGCAGGTAATATAAATTATTCTTCCCCCGATGGCGGTATGTCGATAAGCAATATCCAAAATTTCAGTTTGGGTATGAACTAACTCATCAAGTTTGAGCTCACTTAAACGGTATTTTGCATCGGGAGCTCGGCGCCATGTTCCTGTTCCCGAACAAGGGGCATCAATAATAAAACGTGTGTATTGAGCTTGTTCGTTAACCCATTCTATGGTTTTAATGTTAGTTATTTGTAATCGTTGCATTCTCGGTTTGAGTTGTTCCAAACGTTTACGATTGATATCATGCGCCTCAATCATTCCTTTGCCGTGTAAAAGCGAAGCTATGGCCAAAGATTTGCCGCCGGCGCCGCAGCAATAATCTATAACTTTATCCTGAGCAGAAACATCACACAACAGGGCCGCTATTTGCGAGGCTTCGTCCTGAACTTCGATAATCCCGTCTTGATAAGCAACACAATTATTTAAATTGATACGCGTTTTGGCGCGAAGTCCGATTGGGGAATAAGGTGTAAAATCGACATCAAATCCCTCTTGCTTCAAATGTTCGGCAGCGGTTTCCCGATTACCTCTATTGACTCTAAAATCGGCAGTAGCCGTAGTGTTCAGACTTTTACATAAATCAACATTTTGAATTTTATCAAACAACCAATCGGGACACTCAGATTCAACCGCCGGCGGATAAGGTTTATCATTTAAGTTTTGTAATTCTTCTTTTTCTTCAAAACTGAGCAGAGGCAAACCGTACTCACTGCCGTCAAATATTTCTTCCGAATTTTCATCTTTCACGTAAACGGCCAATAATTTGCGGCAATCTTCACTTTGCGCCGCAAAAGTCAACCTTCGGCGGTGG
Organism: uncultured Alphaproteobacteria bacterium; assembly: GCA_944390315.1. Taxonomy (GTDB): domain Bacteria; phylum Pseudomonadota; class Alphaproteobacteria; order RF32; family CAG-239; genus JAFUYI01. The sequence continues at coordinate 108,068 of CALXPO010000025.1, read as the reverse complement.
CGAATAATATCCCAAATTTTTTCACTGATAAAGCGACGATCACCCGAACCGATAAAGCGTCTTTCGCGAAAATAATTGTTAATGATATTATCTGCCGGCTCTTTGTCGGCAAAAATTATGGTCATTAAATCTAAAATTGCTTTATAGCGAGCGGATATTTTCATTACAATGCCCCTACTCTTGCGAGTTGCCGCGAAATCCGACGGCAACCAAATATTCTTCGGGAGAAGCCTTGCGACTGGCATCGGGTTTGCAGTGAGATACTTTGGCAAAATTTTTCTTAACTTCGGCTAAAAATCCGGCTTCTGCTCCGCCCTTAAAAACTTTGGCTATAAATATACCGCCTTCAGCCAAAACATCTTTGGCAAATTCGTAGGCCAATTCCACCAAAGCAATCGTTCTTAAATGGTCGGTTTGCTGGTGTCCGATGGTGTTGGCAGCCATATCGCTCATAACAATATCGGCTTTACCGTTTAAGAGTTGTTTAAGTTTGTCGGCAGCGTCTTCGGTCGTAAAATCTTGCTGAATCAACGTGGCTCCGGCAATCGGTTCGGTTGGTAAAATATCTAATCCGATAACCTGACCACTGCCTTTGTTGCGTAAAACTGCAATTTGTGTCCACCCCCCCGGAGCACAACCTAAGTCGACAATAGTTTTTCCTTTACCTAAAAATTTGTATTTTTCATCAAGTTGAATCAGTTTAAACGCCGCCCGTGAACGATAACCCAAACGTTTGGCTTCGGCAACATACGGATCGTTAAGTTGTCGCTCCAACCATTTATTAGAAGACTTAGAGCGGTATTTGGCGGTTTTAACTCTGACCGTCAGACTTCTTTTACCGCTTACCGCTTTTGCCGATGCTGTTTTACTCATTTTTCAACTCTCCGATAATACCGTCAACCGCGCTCTTAAACGAAGCGATGATTTCTTTTACGCCGAGTTCCTTGTATATGCATGAAAAGATGACACCGGCAGCCTGAAAAATATCGGCACGGTGAGCACCGACGCATTCATCTTTGGCCATTTCGCCACAAGACATTTGTTTAACTTTGGCAATTGCTTTATCATAATCTACGGTTTTAATCTTTAAGCCGTCGGCACGGGTACGATCATAGGTTTTCCAACCAAAAGCAATGTGTGCCAATCTTAACGGTGTACTTGAAGTTGCAACAACACGAGTTTGATTTTTATATTTTTCCCAGCCGGAATCTTTTATAAACTGATGAACATGACCGGCAATTTCTTTATACAGTTTCTCTGCCGCCGAAGCATTATATTCCTTCAATCCAAACTTTTCACTTGAGTTGCGTGCACCCCAGGGAATGGAAATTGTATGGATTATTTGCGGGTTTTGCTCATTTGTGGCAAGCGTTATTTCGGTTGAACCGCCGCCCAAATCATAAACCAGTACATAATCAGCCGCTTCTTGCTTAAGGTTCAACATTGCGCCTTTCAAATTCAAAACCGCCTCTTGATAACCATCTATGACTTCAAGATTAATCCCGGATTTTTCTTTGACTAAGGCAACAAAATCTTTTCCGTTTTTAGCCATGCGGCAAGCTGCCGTGGCAATAGCACGATATCGAACAATATTGTATTCATCCATTTTTTTACGAAAAGCACAAAAGCAATCTATTCCTCTTTTTATGGCTTCTTGAGTAAAACAATTTGCTAAACTCATATTTTCGCCCATGCGTGTAGAAACGGCATCTTTATACAGTTTGTTACCGTCCAAATCGGTTATTAATAAACGACAGGAATTGGTCCCTAAATCAATGGCTGCCAGAGCTTGCTTTTCCATCTTTATTAACTCTCTTATATTTTGAATGTTTGAACAAATGATGACGAAATTTTTTATGATTATGCATCATATCAAGCAAAATTCCTTCTCTGATGCCTCTATCGGCCACGGTAATTTCTTTTATCGGCCAAAACGACGAGATAGCTTCAATAATTGCGCAACCGGCAATTGTCAAATCTGCTTTCAACGGACCGATGCAAGGATGTTTTTTTCGACCTTCGTCGCCCATACGGCGAATTTTGGTAATGGCATGTTTTACATCGTTTGCCGACATAATTATACCGTCAACGGCCGAGCGATTATAGCGTTTCAGATTGAGTTGGATAGCTCCCAAAACCGTTACCGTTCCGGAAGTTCCTATCACCTGTATTTCACCTTTTTCAATAGCTTCGCTGATTTTATATTTTTCCTCAAATGCGGCTAATATACTGTCAGTACGTTCTATGATTGTGTTATAGGCCAAATTGGTCATATCCGTATTGGGAAAAGCCTCTGAAACCGTAACGACGCCGTAAGGCAAAGAAACATATCCTTCAATAAAGGCTTTCCCGCTTACCGTCATTCTGGCCAGAGATATTTCGGTTGAACCGCCGCCGATATCAAAGACTAAGGCTCTTTTGATATTACGTTTTAAAAGCGGCATACAACCGATAACCGCTAAACGGGATTCTTCCTGAGAGGAAATTATCTCCAAATTCAAACCTGTTTGTTTTTTAACTTCTGTCACAAAATCCTTACAGTTTTTCGCACGACGACAGGCAGCCGTTGCCACAAAACGTGCACGGTATATGGGGGCGTATTCGCTTATGATTTCGGAACAAATTTTTAAAGCCCTGATTGTTCTGCGGCTTGCTTCTCGACTCAGTTTATTGTCTTTTATAATTCCCTCTCCCAAACGGGTTATACGGGAAAATGTTTCTATGATATGAAAAGATGTTTGGGTCGGAGAAGCAATCACCAAACGGCAGGAATTTGTTCCCAAATCTATAGCCGCATAATTACGGACGGAATTATTATCTTTTTCTTTCCCGCCGCGGCTGTATCTTTTATATTTTTGCATTCTTCATATCAATCATTCTACCAAATTTTTTAAATTTTGCTTATTGTGAACGATTTTTAAGTGTTAGACAAGTTATTTTTTATATATTAAACACAAAAAATTGTGAGTTAATATCTGTATCGGAGTTTCAAAAAAAATTCATATCGCAACAATCTTTTAAAATGAAAAAAACGTCTTCATAAAGAAGGCGTTTTTTTCATTTTAGGCTTTTTATTCGTACGCTTTAATCAGCGCTTTGAAATAGGAGATTCTTTTTGTTTTTCTCGCTATTTCTCTTTCACGGATAACCGGATCATCAATTTTCTTTGACCATTCCAGCCTTTTGTACTCTTGTTCGAGATGCCATAATACCTTTGGAGCTACGATTCTCATTAAATCTCTGAAAGTATCAATAGCCTGAAAACTGCCGTTTTCCATCTTGAGCATTAAACGTACCGCATCCAACGGCACAAATTCCATACTCCAGATTGATATCCACAATATCCAGTTCGGATTTTCAATCTCCCTATCCTTCAAAAAGTTGAAAGAAAAGGAATTCAACTCTTTGTCAGGATATCGTAGACCCTCGACCAATAAAGCGCAGATAACGCCGGCGATAGCTTGGTTATGTCCGTCATAGTTACGACTGACGTAAGCTATGAAATCTTTTCGGACATCGTTTGAGAGCCTTGAGGCTTCCAAATTTCGATCCTGAACATATTGCTCTCTTTTCAAGGTAATATGTTCCAATAACCCGCTGATTTTTTTGCGATACGCTTCTACAGCCTTTTCATCTCTGGGGAGCGCGGAAAAGCAATAGTTTTCTTGTTCTATTTCTTCGTTTTCCTTGCGCAACCTTTCTTGTTCGGCTGCATTTTTTTTGGCTTCGCGTCTTGCTGCTTCTTCTGGGTTGCGTCGACGCCATTCCATACGGAGAATTTCTTTCTCTTCTTGAGTAAATTTTCTAGCCATCAATTTTGATTTTAGTACCCATCGGGTGATTAGACATTTTTCTATTTCCAGTCAAGACCATTGGCTCGAGCGAAGTTCTTGGCTCTTTTCAATACATCCTGATTTTTTGCAGCCACTCCGCATACGTTGTATATAAACGATTGGTATGCACTGCGAGTAGCGGCACAAACTCGGGGCTTACGTTGAGAGAGAACCGTGATAACATCACGCTGAACTTCCACTTTACGATAGCGACCACTTCTGAGTTGTTCAGTCACGTTGTTGACAAGGGCTACCAGTTCACTTTCACTTGCGACCTTGAGTTGATCTTTTAAATTGTCCATAAAATAATTTTTTAATAAGTTAACGTACTTTTTAAGATAGACAAAAAACTTTTTTTTGACAAGTTATTTTTTGGGGATTCTGATATTTTTTTGCTTTTTAGACACAAAAGTAGGCAAAATTTGAAATTTTACCTACTTATAGAATAGTCGTAAGCCGTTTGTTTATTCGGCAAGTATGCGACTCGCCATACCAAATTTAGTTTTGTTTGATAGTTTGTAAATATCGCTCTGCCTCAATAAAAGCCTGACAACCGGATCCGGCTGCCGTTATGGCTTGTCGATAAACGGCGTCTTTAACATCTCCTGCCGCAAAAACACCTTCAAGAGATGTTTGACAACGCCCTGCTTCGGTAACAATATATCCTTGGGCATCTAGTTTTATGCTATCCTTAAAAATCTGTGTATTCGGCGTATGTCCGATTGCTATAAATAAACCGTCAACTGAGATTTCGGTTATCTCCTGTGTCTTAACATTTTTAAGTCGAACGGCGGTAACACCTTTAGGATTTTCCGTTCCCAAAATTTCATCAACGACACTATCCCAAGCTACTCTGATTTTGGAATTATTTTTGATTCTTTCTTGCAAAATTTTATCGGCTCTTAATTCATCACGACGATGAATGAGAGTAACGCTCTTGGCTATTCCCGCCAAATAAAGAGCTTCTTCGGCCGCCGTATTGCCACCACCGACAACCGCAACATCTCTGTTGCGATAAAAAAATCCGTCACAAGTTGCACAACCCGAAACACCGTATCCTCTATATTTTTCTTCACTTGGCAGTCCGAGCCAACGTGCCGATGCTCCCGTCGCTATAATGACGCTATCAGCAATATATGTGTGACCATTGTCCGAATAAAATTTATACGGCTTATCGGAAAAATCGGCTCGATTAATTTGATCCTCAACAATTTCAACTCCGACATTTACCGATTGTTGGTACATTCTCTGCATAAGCTCGCCGCCGTTTATCGGTTCGGGAAATCCCGGAAAATTTTCGACATCGGTCGTAATCGTCAATTGACCTCCTTTTTGCCAACCGCTAACCAAAATCGGTTTTAATCCTGCGCGTGCAGCATATATACCGGCCGTATATCCGGCTGGTCCTGATCCGATGATAAGTATTGCTGTTTTGTATTCTGACATAGTTATATCTCCCTTTAAACTCATCGCTAAGATACTATTTTTATGATTCTATTCAAGGCAAAAAAAATGTTATGGACTATTTTCATTTACTTTTTCTCGCCTTTTACCTTGTCGTTGCTATTTAATTGATTACTTTTAGATTGTATGTTATTATCTATAAAGAGATATTAATGTATTTTTATGTAGAGGATAGTATCATGAGCAAAACTAAAAAACCAATCGTCGTTGGAATCGGAGAAATCTTATGGGATATGTTACCTACGGGTAAAAAAGCCGGCGGCGCACCGATTAATTTTGTTTACCATGCCTGTCAAATGGGAGCTATCGGATATGCCGTTAGTGCCGTTGGTAATGATGCCGACGGAGATGAGATTCTTTATGAACTTGAAAAAAATAATATCAACCACCTGATTACGCGCGTTAATCACCCCACCGGAAAAGTGCTGGTTCATCTCCAAAATGGAATTCCGACTTATGATATTGTCGAAGGTGTCGCTTGGGATTTCATTCCTCTTCATGAAGATGCCAAAAAATTGGTTCAACAAGCCGATGCCGTTTGTTTCGGTACTCTTGCTTCAAGAAATGAAAATAGCCGCCAAACTATCATCAATCTACTGCAAGAAGCACCTGCCGATGCCATCAAATTTTTTGATATCAATTTACGCAGTCATTACTATTCGCCGGAACTTATCCGGCAATTTTTACATCTGGCCAATGTCTTTAAAATTAATGATGATGAAATGAAAATCATTAGAGATATATTTGACTTGAGCGGTACAGATAAACAAATTTGCGAACAATTAATAAAACAATATCAACTGAAATATCTTATTTTTACGGCAGGTGAAAAATACAGTATCATTTATTCACCGACCGAATACTCTTATCTTGATACGCCAAAAGTCAAAGTTGCCGATACTGTTGGTGCCGGAGATGCTTTCTCGGGAGCATTTGTCTATGACATACTCACCGGAAAAACAATGGTTGAAGCTCATAAAGACGCAGTCAAAATTTCGGCTTATGTTTGCACCAAAGAAGGCGCTTGGCCTCAATATACCCCTGAAATGAAAGGATAATCCAATGGAAAAGAAATCTCATGTTTTATTGAAACTTATCCCGATTATGCTTGCCTTTTTTGCAATGGGATTTGTTGACTTGGTCGGAATTGCCACCAACTATGTTAAAGACGATTTTGAACTTTCCAACTCCGTTGCCAATTTATTTACCTCAATGGTCTTTTTCTGGTTTTTGGTCTGTTCTGTTCCGACCGGAATGTTGATGAATAAAATCGGTCGCCGAAAAACGGTTATTCTCAGTTTGGTTTTAACCGTTGTAGCTCTTGCCATTCCTTTGGCCGACTATAATCTCCCGCTTATACTTATTTCTTTTTCATTACTGGGTATCAGTAATGCAATTATGCAGGTTTCCTTAAATCCGCTTTTATCCAATATCGTCAGCGACAAAAGACTTTCTTCGGCTCTGACATTCGGACAGTTTGTAAAAGCCATAGCTTCATTCGTTGCTCCGATTATTGCTGCTTGGGGCGCTCTACACTTCCAAAACTGGCGATTGCTATTTGCCATATTCTTAATTGAAGCCGTTGTTGCTGCTGCGGCTTTATGGTTTGAAGATATCAAAGAAGAAGAAATTACGGGTAAAGTATCTACTTTTAAAGAATGTTTTGCCCTACTCGGCGACACAACTGTTTTACTGTGTTTTATTGCGATTGTTTGCCACGTCGGCATTGATGTCGGAACCAATGTATCGGCACCGCGCATCATTATGGACAAACTCAACATTTCTTTGACCGAAGCCGGATATGCAACCAGTGTATATTTCTTATTCCGTACGTTGGGATGCTTAAGCGGTACTTTTATTCTGGCAAAATTTCCGACCAGAAATTTCTTTGCCATCAGTGTCAGCCTGCTTGCGGCCGGATTGATTGGTCTTATTGTTTTCAATACCTCGGTAACACTTTACACTTGTATTGCCATCATCGGCTTTAACAATGCCAACCTTTTCCCGATTATGTTTTCTCAGGCAATTTTACATCGTCCCGAAAAGAAAAATGAAATTTCGGGATTGATGATTATGGGTATCTTCGGTGGAGCCGTATTTCCTCTGATTATGGGAGTTGCTTCTGACTTACTCGGATCTCAAAACGGCGCGGTTATCATTATGGGTATCGGTGCAGCTTATCTGCTTGCCGTTATCGGTAAAGTACTTAATACAAATAGAGGATAAATATGACCAAATCCGAAAAAATCATATGGCTGACAGCGCTTGTTTTAAGCGTCGGCGTATTTGTATATAATTTAAAGGCCATACCCGAAGAACCGCTTCCAATACTTAAAGAAGGTGAATTTTATTGTCTGCCGCAAATTCAAGAACAAGCTAACAAACTAAAACCTAATGTCGATATCAATCATAAAATCAATGAATATCAATTAAGAATTAAAAATGCCTATTCTGACAGTGATGCCTGGTATGCGCAGGTTGAGATGAATAATTTTATTCAACAATACAATAGCCAAATCAATAAATATAACCAATTTCTGCAACAAAATTGTCGTTAATGATTTTTCCGGTATTTGATAATCATAAAGAGGATTGTTGCGGCAAAATATAATGAAATCAAATTAAAAATTATCATTTGCAGAGAATTCAAATAAATTCCGTAAATAATCCAACATATCATTCCTGTGCAATATATAATATAACTTATCAAAGAAAGATCTTTAACATTTTTTGTTTTGATTGTTTGCAAAGTTTGCGGCAAAAAACAGGTCGCAATGCAAATACCTGCAATATATCCTATAATTTCTGCTAAAATATTCATATAAGTCAACTCCCATAAATTATCTTAATTTGTATTTTTTTATATCTAAATTTTTTGAGTTTTCAACCTGAAAAATTTAAAATATTATTGACATTAACTTAAAAATGTGCCATTTACATACTGAATTTTGAATAGACATGCGCTCCTAGCTCAGCAGGATAGAGCAACAGCCTTCTAAGCTGTGGGTCGGGCGTTCGAATCGCCCGGAGCGCGCCAGTTACAAACCCTAGGTTTTTCTAGGGTTTTTCTTTTATAACAAGACTTGACCCTTAGTCGTTTCCTTTTTAATCTGAAAATGTCGTTAAAGTGTAAAATGAAAATTTATAAAATAGATAACCGCCGATAAACCGGTAAAACAGATATTTTCTGATAAACAGGCAATTTTAAATCAGCTACAAACCTTATGCTTTGAACATACTCTTTGGTGTGAAACGGTTTTTTGGTATTCAACTCCGAGTAAACCTGTAGTTTTCTGTATGGCAACTAAAAAGAAACCCACTAACCTAGCCGATAGTTTTCTTGTTACAGCATTAAACCTCCGATTATCGGGGGTTTAATAGCTCGTTGAACCATAATTTATATTAATGGTCAAATATTATTTTGCCAGTTCTTCAAGTACCAATTTTTTCAAAGTAACATTATCTGCTTTACCCGTAGCAAACACAGGTAGTTTTTCCATATACATAATCAATCTCGGTAAATAAAGTTCTGACATGGAGTTAGCTTTAATGTAATGATGCAAACCTTCCTGAGTAACATTTTTATTATTGGTTACCAAGACAATTTGTTCGCCCTTACTTTCATGCGGAACGGCCACAACACCATATTGAAATTCCCCATGATCGGCATAGGCTTTGCATATCATTTCCAGCACGGCATTGAGTGACACCATTTCTCCACCGATTTTTGCAAAGCGTTTAATACGGTCGCGAATATAAACGAAACCGATTTCATCAATTTCGACCACATCTCCGGTATGATACCACCCATCTTTGAGGGGAACTAAGACACCCGGATTATCCGGCATGATATATCCCATCATAATATTAGGACCTCTGACAACTAACTCACCGCCTTTTTCGATTCCGGGGACGGGTTCGATTTTATATTCTATTGCGGGAAGCAATTTTCCTATTGAGCCAAATCGATTAAAAATGCGATTATTTGCGCTGACGACAGGAGAACATTCGGTGGCACCGTATGCTTCTAATACTCGAATTCCTAAACGTTCCATCCAAATATTTCTGGTGTCTGGTTTTATAGCTTCGGCTCCTCCAAACATAAAACGAATATTATGAAAATCGAAAGGATGTGCAATTCGACCATAACCACGGAAGAAAGTATCGGTACCGAACATAATTGAGGCTCCGATTTCATAAACGATTTCGGCAACGACACGATAATGAAGCGGTGATGGATATAAAAACAATTTAGCTCCTTCAAACAGCGGGAACAAAGTACCGACCACCAAACCAAAACTATGAAACATCGGCAAGGCATTAAACACGGTATCGGTCACGTTAATAGTTTCTATTGCAGACATTTGCTTAATATTAGAAATAATGTTAGCATGACTTAAAACAACCGCTTTCGGAGTTCCTTCAGAGCCGGAGGTAAACAAAATAACGGCTTTTCTGTTACCACCTTTTTTATAAGGGACACGTTTTATTTTGTATCTTAAATAAGCATTGATTTTTTCCCACAAACCTATTTCTTTTGCTAACTTTTCGAGATAGATAATGGTTACGCCGGCATTTTCAATCATTTTAATATGTTCTTCCATTTTTGCCGTACGGATAAATGTCAAAGAAGTAATAACATATCTAACCTGAGCCGTTTTGCACATAGAAACCATATTTTGGGCACCAACCGAAAAGTTGAGCATAACGGGAACACGACCATATGCCGTCAGTCCAAAAAAGCTACATAAAGCAGCAATAGAATTAGGTAAGAACAAGCCCACATGTTCTTCTGGCTCGGTACGGCGCTTAAAATATTTACCGAGGACAAAAGACTTTATGATAATATCACGGTAAGATTGAGGTTTTCTTTGAACATCTTCAACAAATTTTGGTCTGCGAAACAAACCTTTTTTGGCATGGACTTTTGCCGTCTTCATAAGCTGGGCAAATAAGGAAATATCTGGATTGTAACGTACGTTAAAACTCATTTCGCGCAAAATCATATAGACTTCGTTGCTGATATGGTCGCGTTGTCGGCGCAATTCGTCTTTGAGCTTAAATTTACGCGGTTTACCGATGATAACTTTTACTTTTGGCAAAGGTCTGTGAGGTAATTTACCTTTTGTTTTTGAAAAATAACCATATTGAGGTCCTTCAATCCATACCGGGATAAGGGGAGCCCCTGATTTATCGGCTACCAATCCGGGAGCTTCATAAATTTTCATTAATCCGCCGCTTTCGGTAACTCTACCTTCGGCAAAGATGACACACAAACGCCCGCTGTCGACTTTAGCAATAAGTTCTTTGATATCGCTCGGTTCAATGGGATTAAACGGCATAATATCAGCTTCTCTCATGATGAAACGGATAAGTTTACTGCGATACAGATGCCCGTTTAGTGCAAATACGGGGTTTCCCGGTAAAAAAGCAAATAGCAGTATTGGGTCAAGATAAGAAACGTGATTTGAAACATAGACGCCCTTGCTGGGAATATGATTTTCATCAAAAGCAATTGTGCATCTTACTTTAAAAACCTTAAACAAGATTCTCAAACAAAATCTTACAAAATTTTGCAAAACGATAGTCTCCGTAGTTCAATAAATATGCTCTAATTTACTCTTTCAATTTAAATTTTGTAAAGAATAAAAAAAAAATTAATATATAGAAAATGTATTTTTTTATATAACATATTGATAATGCTAATTTTTTATAAAAATATTCAGGGGATAAAATTATCATCTTGATTTTTAAGCATAATCTGTTTAGATTTCCACCGTAACATTTTATCATATTTTAGCAATTGCTTTTTGCCGGTTCTACATAATAAATAATATAAAAAACAGTTCCGGTATTTTTGGCAAAATGTTGCATGGCTAAACAATAACTAGATACTTTATAAAATGAAAAAACTACTGACTACAACCGCTTTGATTGCGGTTTTTGCTTGGTCGAATGCTAACGCATCCGGCTTTTTCCTAAAAGAACAATCAGCTTCAGCTCAAGGAAACGCTTTTGCCGGAGCAACGGCAGGAGCTGAAGACATCTCTTACTCCTTCTACAATCCGGCAATTTTAACCAAACATGAAGGCACAAAAATCTATCTTGGCGGAACATGGATTTCACCCCGCTCTACTGCCAAAAATGCAATTAACGAATATGGCGAGACAAGCGGATATGTTGATAATATCGTGCATGCGGCTATGTCTCCCCATTTTTATCTATCTCATCAGATTAACGACAAAATTACAACTGGTATTTCATTGAATGTTCCTTATGGTATGATTACCAAATATGATAGTCAATGGGCCGGACGTTTACACGGAACGGTTTCTAAAGTAACAGCGGTAACCGTTACTCCAATGGTTGCATACAAAGCAACTGATAAACTATCTATTGGTGCCGGTGCTCAAATTCAATATATTAAAGCTATTTTACGCAATGGCGTCAGACAAACCATTGCACCGGGAATAGCCCTTGAAGATAATGCCAGCTTAAAAGGCGACACCTTAGATATAGGATATCAATTAGGTGCCTTATATGAATTTACCCCCCAAACACGTATCGGTATCAGCTATCGCAGTCAAATTCGCCATAAATTACAAGGCGATGTCTCGTTTGACGGTTTAATGAGCCCGCTCAATCAAGATATTTCAGCTCGTCTGACTACTCCGGCCAGCTTCAATATCGGCGCCTACCATGAACTAAATGATCGTTGGGCGATTATGGCGGAATATAGCCGTGTTTACTGGTCAAAATTTAAGAATTTAAATATTGTTGGCGAAAAAACACCTAATTTGAGTTTTACCGAAGAAAATTGGAAAGATGCTGATTTCTATGCCGTCGGCGCCAGCTATAAAATTGATGATCAATGGAAACTTAGACTGGGACTTGCCTTGGATAAAAGTGCAGTCGGCGACGAATACCGTACACCGCGTATTCCTGATGCCAACCGTATCTGGTATTCTGCAGGTTTGCAATATCAGTACAATGAAAAATTAACCTTTAACCTTGGATATACCTATATTCATGCAGATAAAAGCAAAGTTGATTTGCGCGGCGATCACCTGGGAGATGCTTCACGCGGAGCCTTAAAGGCTGATTATTCAAACAGAGTAAACATATTTGCTTTTTCAGTAAATTATAATTTTTAATTAATATAAGCAAAAGCCTAACTAACCCTCTTGACTCTGAAGTTGAGAGGGTTTTTTGCGGTTAAACGCCATAGAATTTTTGCTGATGAACATAAATAACCAATATAAATTCCGTATCTGACGAAATAAAATGTCTTAATTAAAGTGCCGTACAATCATTTAATGTACCTCATCAGAACTGATAAGAAGTTCGGAAGTTGCTTCATGGCTTATAAATTTAATATTGCCGAATATGACTTACCAAGAATAGCTATAGAAAGCCTTGCCTTTTTCAAAAAAGATATTTATTCTTAAATAAGTTTTATTTTATGGGAGAAAAAAATGCAAAAAACACTATTAAATATATTGATTGCGACAAGTATGCTATCGGCTTGCGCTATCGATCCATATACCGGAGAAAGTAAAGTTTCCAAAACAGCATGGGGAACAGGTATCGGCGCAGCCGTCGGTGCCGGCGTAGGAGCATTGGTTGGTGGCGAGAAAGGAGCTTTGATAGGTGCAGGTGTCGGCGCCGTCGGCGGAGCGGCTACCGGCGGATATATGGATTTGCAAGCTCGCAAGCTCAGACAAGAATTAGTAGGCACCGGTGTTCAAGTAATGGAACTTGAAAACGGACAAATTCAATTAATTATGCCGAGCAATATTACTTTTGATTTCGATTCTGCCGTATTTAAGACAGGATTTAACCATACATTAGATTCTGTTGCCAAAGTTTTATCCGAATACGATCAAACAAGAGTTATTATATCGGGTTATACGGATAATATCGGTTCTGAAACTTATAACAATCAATTGTCGTTAAAAAGAGCTCAGGCAGTATCTGATTATCTCATTTTAAGAAATATTTCACCGGCACGGATTAGTGTTTACGGATACGGTTCTCAGTATCCTATTGCTTCAAATGCCACAGAATCAGGACGTGCTCAAAATCGTAGAGTTACAATCACATTGCAACAAATGTAATTTTATTTATCCAGAACGGATAAATAATCTTTACAACAGAGTGCTTTTATTTCAAAACTCTTAAGATTAGAAACATTGCAGGCCCCGCGTAAATCGTGGGGCCTTTGCAATGAATATTCCGGTAAACCGTGTGTATGAATTGATAGCAAACTTTATTGTTTATATTCTTTCTTGTTTTTTCTTTGCGTATAACGACAAGCAAATTCTGTGTTTTTCGTAAGGCAACTGTCGGTAATTTCGAACAGTTTACGGCTTGCCGATAAAGAAGCTAATCTTTTTTGTATTTCATATATTCTGAGGAAAAGCCATGCGGATGACGCGCACGAAGTTTTGCTTCGTTATGTTTAATAACATCATCTAAATCAACTCCGAGAGCAATAGCGGCCTGCATGGTGTACCAACACACATCACTCAATTCGTCTATCATTTTTTGCTTATTTTCTTCGGATAATTCTTTTCCGTGGAATTTAAGTTTTTTCCATAAATCGCCGACCTCACCTGCTTCACCGGTTAAACCGGCGACAGCATTATCCATTCTTGAAAAATTCCCATTCATCCATTTAGAGATAGCGTGAGCACGTTCAAAAAAAACTTCATCATTTTGGCTGACTTCTGCCGTCACGCTTTTTACGAATTTTCTATATTCATTGAAAAAAGATTTTATTTCAGTCATTTAATACCTCTTTCTAAACAGAAACTTTAGCTTTAATAGCGTCATAACATTTATAATCAATTAATTCAAAATCCTCATATCTGAAATCGTTAATATTTTTAACAGCGGGATTGAGTTTCATTTTCGGTAAAGGCAAAGGCTTGCGTGAAAGTTGTTCTTTTACCTGATCAAAATGATTATGATAAATATGAGTATCGCCAAGGGTATGAACAAACTCACCGAGTTCCAAATCGCAAACTTGAGCAATCATCATGGTTAAAAGTGCGTAAGATGCGATATTGAAAGGAACGCCTAAAAACATATCGCAACTGCGTTGATAGAGCATGCAAGAAAGTTTGTTGTTTGCCACATAGAACTGGAACATCATATGGCATGGAGGCAGGTGCATTTCTTTGATTTTGCTGACATTCCAAGCCGATACAATCATTCTTCTGTCATTTGGATTGTGTTTAAGTTTATCAATAACTTCGGCCAATTGATCAATACCTTCGTTATTCCAGTTGCGCCATTGAGAACCATAAATAGGCCCCAAATCACCGTTTTCGTCAGCCCACTCATTCCAAATACGTACGCCGTGATCTTGAAGATATTTCACATTTGTATCGCCTTTGATAAACCATAACAACTCATAGATAATGCTTTTTAAGTGCATTTTTTTTGTTGTCATTAAAGGAAATCCCTTTTGCAAATCAAAACGCATTTGCCGACCGAATACTGAGCGTGTACCGGTACCGGTACGGTCCATTTTATCAACACCGTTTTCTAAAACATCTTTGAGCAAATCAAGATACTGTTGCATTTTACATTCCTTCTTCTATGGCTTTTACGATTTTTTTCAAAACAGATTGTTCCACGAACTCACCTTTTCTGATTAAAATTCGAGTAGTGATATCATCTTGTTCGTAATCAAGGGACACCTGAATATATTTTTTATTAAGCACGTCGATACAATCCGTTATATCAACAGGTTCACCCTTTAGATTAGGATTTATATCCTTTTGATAAATACAATCAACGACAATATCGGGAATAAGTTTATTGCTTCCGGTCATAAATAATTTATAGACGGTCGCTCCTCCGACAATATACAAATCATCCTCAAAATCTTTGAAAAAATTGATATCATTAACGACGCTGTGATTCTGAGAATCGGATACTTCGTAATTTTCATCAAGCGTTAACACAAAAATTTTTCGATTCGGCAAAGTGCGATTAGGAAAACTTTCATAAGTTTTCTGTCCTGCTACCAAAGTTTGTCCTTCGGTAATGCGTCGAAAACGTTGAAAATCAGATTTGACATGCCAAGGTATAGCAGCACCGATTCCGATAATATTATCATTTTTATGTCGGCACCATATTGCAATTTTGGTCATTATATTAATTCCACCCTTTCAAACTTCGGTAAGTTTAGCATTCCCCACGGCTATTTCAAGTCTGTTAAGCAAGTTATTCAATCAATATTTGAGAGCAAAAAACTTGCAAAATTAAAGAATATGATGTATTATTTCAGCCGTTGAGAAATCAACTATAACACTAGAGGCTGTGTGGAATAGATATTCTGGACCCGGGGGCGGTACCCGGCGCCTCCACCAAGTTTTTTTAAGGGGGCGAAATAGGATTGACGGGATATAGTAAAGACATTTTGCTGTGTTCGGTGAGATACCACCGTTATCGGTTCAAAATAAAATGAATGCTAACGATAATGAATTAGCACCTGTTGCTTTGGCTGCTTAATTGGTAGTCGCAACAAACTAAAATCCTCATAACTTTGGTTTGTTATGAGTGGGGATTGAGCCACCCAGCAACAGAACGGCTCATTTTTTGTAATTTTATGGGATTTTGACAAATGGATAAATATATCAGCGAAATCAATTATGATAAATTGGTCGAAAAAGCCTTAAAACATGTTATGATTGATGCCCTTAAGATTGTTGAAAAGCAAGGACTTCCGGGAGATAATCATTTCTATATTTCTTTTCGTACCGACTATCCGAATGTTAAAATCGATGATATCCTTCGCAGTCAATATCCTAAAGAAATGACGATAGTTTTGCAAAATCAATTCGAAAACTTAAAAGTAAACGACAAAAGTTTTTCAGTTACCTTGAGATTCAGCCATATTCCCTACACTCTCGAAATTCCTTTCGCCGCCGTTACTTATTTCGGAGATCCAAGTGCCCGTTTCGGCATGAGCTTTGGCAGCGAAATAGATTCCAATACTCCCGAAGACGAACCTAAACCCGCTCCGAAAAATGCGGATGTTATATCCATTGATGCTTTCAGGAAAAAAGGAAATGCTTAAAAAATCTGTAACCATAGCCGGAAGACATAATACAAGTATTTCCATAGAAAAAGAATTTGACGACGAATTAAGGCAAATTTGCAAAGAACGACGGATGACGCTCAATACTTTGATTACGGAAATTGATGCTAATCGAAAAAATACGGATAATCTCTCATCTGCCGTCAGAATTTATGTTTTAGAATATATCAAAAACCATTAAAATAGACATCTCTTAATAAAAAACTGAATTTGTTTAAAAATCATGATGTTAACAACAATCAAAGATGAAAGTGCTGCTTGATATTTTGTTTCAGGTAAGCTCAATTTCGTTTTTCTGAAACTCATTTTTGACAAAATTCTTGCCATAAAAAAGAATATGATGTATTATATTTTACAGTAAGTAATATTTCTCAGGAAAAGAAAATGGCAAATTGGTTTCAAAAAATGCTCATCGGAACCGCGCTTGTCGGCTCTTTATCAACTAATCAGGCACAAGCGGCTAAAAATATAAGCGATGATAAAAACGTTGACAAAACAGAAATGAAAGCTACGAACAAACAGCAAGCTCAAAGTCCGAAAATCTATCTGAAAACAATTGAAGTTAATAATTATGACCCTGTTCCCGGTATGCTCGGATTTGATTTAAATTCAAATATGGCTTACTACGACATTCATGAAAACCGCATTGTTTGTATGAATTATCACATAAGCGACGAGGTAGCTTACAACAAGGTTGACGTCCGAGTAAGAGATAAAGATTTTCCAACCGCCTTAAATAAATTTTGCCAAGCATTGGAACAAGAAAAATATAAAGGCAAAATGCCCGAAAATTTATCTGATATCAAAAAAATTATTGCCAATAAAGATCATCAACTGAGCGATAAAAAAATATCAAAAATCAGATATCGAGCAGATTTGCTGGGTTTTACATCAGCCATTAAAATCAAAGACATTGTTGATGACGTCAATAAAAGTAATACGTCTCCGACTGTTATACGTCACGAAATACAACATATGCAACAAGATTTAAAAGAAGAAGCGGCCGGTACGACTTATAATTCTTTTTTACCAAGCTCTTTACTTGCTCCGCAAGACCAGTTGTTGCTTATTTTATCACAGGAAATAGAGGCATGGTGTAAGAGTGGCGAGTCAGGTTGTAGCACATTATCGGAAGCTATGAAAAAATTTAGAGAAGAACGCGCTTCTAAATATATGAATACTTTGTCTGATCAGATTAGGCATAGTCCCGGTTTCACTCGTGAAACTTATAAATATTCATATGCACAAAACTTAGATATGGAATACAAATTAGAAGGAACAAAATTTTCACCGATTAAATTTGGTGAAACCCAATCAGTTACAATAGGAAATAAAAAATACGATATTGCTAAATGTATAAACCATGAAGACGGAAGTTGGTGTTATTCGGTTCCCCCCGGCAATGACCGAGAACAAGTTCCGGATGGTACTGTTATTACCGGAGATAATGGGCAGAAATATGAGTGCAATGTCTTATATGATAAAAACAACAAACCCATGTTAGATAATAACGGAAATACAATGCATGCATACTGCACTTATGGCGACGGATGGAAAATGCATATATATGAAAGTACCCCTCACCCCGTTGATAATAATGATTTCAGTCGCAAAAATCTGGACGAACGTTTATCTGTTCTCTACGGAGAAAAATCAAGTTCCAACGAATTTCGTAATCTGTTAGAGAAAGAGTTAGATTTTTATAGGCAGTCTAAACAATATCAAACACTCAAGTTTATGACGTCAAATATCATGAACGATGCTGCCTATGTTGCCGAATGCCGCGAAAATCCGCTTACGGATGATTTTGTTAAAAAAGGTATTGATTTTATCAATAGTAGATATGTGGATAAGGAAACCAATCTTAAAGATATTACAGATAAAGTCGCATGCCAAGAAAAGCTTTCTCAACATATGGATTATTTACGAGAAGGTATGGCAGAAAGAAACGGAAATTCAAAAGAAACCGAAAATATTAAATTAGGAGAACAAAAAGGCACAACTTTTGACATGACAACTTTAATACAGGCTAATGCCGGACAAGAACGTTAACAATATAAAATTTCTAACATTTATCTAATACGGCCTGCATAAGCAGGCCGTAACTATATAATAATAAAACTCAGATTGGCAAAATGTTTGGACCAGCAAATAAAAAACATTAAGTCTTTTGGACAAGCGGTCTGGGTTGTAATTTTCTTGTTATAAAAAAATAGCCCTGATATCAGAGCTATTTTTTCTAACTGATTATATTTTTTCAAACTTGAGAAAAAACGACAACAGCCATTCTTACTCCTCAGTTTCTGTAGAAGCAATCATTGGTATGGTAGCATTATCTCCTTCATCGGATTTACGCCGACGCCCGCGTCTTCTTTTTTGCGGATGTTTACGTTTAACGGCACTAATCACATAATTTCCGACAATTTTATATAAATCGGTTAAGTGCCCGTTGTACATATGGTCGCCCTCTTCCAACAAAGCAAAATCGACTTCGATATTTCTTTGTCCGTTAAGTTTTTTTGCTAAATTAGCCACTACGGAAGGCGTAACAATTTCATCTTGTCCGCCTTGAATAATTAGTCCGGAAGTAGGACAAGGAGCCAAGAAAGAAAAATCTTTTTCATTTGCCGGAGGAGAAACGGCAATAAAATTATTAATATCTGGTCGACGCATCAACAACTGCAATCCAACCCAAGCCCCGAAAGAATATCCGGCAATCCAACATTGTCTGGCTTCGGGATTCATAGATTGCAACCAATCCAGAGCAACTGTTGCATCGGACAGTTCTCCGGGACCATCTTCAAATTGTCCCTGAGAACGTCCGACACCGCGAAAATTGAAACGCAATACGGAGAATCCCAAATCTTTAAAGCAAGTATATAAAGTGTAGACAACTTTATTACTCATTGTTCCGCCGTATTGAGGATGAGGATGCAAGATTAAAGCAATAGGAGCTCCCGGATGTGAACTTTGATGATATCGCCCCTCTATTCTGCCTGCGTGTCCGTTAAACAAAACTTCTGTCATGAGCTAATCTCTTTATTATATTTGAGTAAACATTATTTTTTTTATATTATTTTAAAAAGTTATACAAAAGGTTAACTTATGCTATATATCACAAAAAGGTATGAAAATTCAAGCATTTTATAAATGAGTAAAATTAAAAAAGATGTAACCGAAATGTAACTATTATTTTTTATAAAAATATGTTACCATAAGAGCAAAGTGGAACATTGTGGAGGCTAGTATGAAAAAGATATTCAGTATATTGGCGCTTGGCTTGGCAATGATGTATGCTAAGGGTGCCGCAGCCCAACTGCCGGCAAATCCATGGGAAATCAATCCCAATGACGGTACATTTGACAACGTCGACTACGCCACTTCTACCGAAGATGCCGTAACCAATGCCCCGATGTACAGCAACGGTCCGACAGACGGAGAAGTTTTGCCGGTTGACCCCTGGGCAAAAGCCAGAGATAAAAGCGGTATTGAAACGTGGAGAGGCTCAGGTCAACATGGTCGTCTAAATTATGTTGGCGAAGCCACAACTTTCGGCGATGCCCAAGGACAAGAAATGATTGCTCCTGAAGTCAATAGACATAACATGCTGGTCGGTTTGGAACATTTAAGAAAACTAGGCTACAAAATTCCGGATAGCTATGATGAAAAAATCAAAAATATGCCAAACGCTTACCGCAAAATTTTGAGAGAAAATTATGAAAAAGTTCAAACGGCAGACGATCCTTTTGGCAGAAGTTTTGTTCATATAATGGATGGTATTGAAGAAGGAACGGGACTCGATTTGGAAAACATTCTCTTTAACTCATTAGATATATTGGGAACGGACTAGGAGAACAAAAAATGAGACAGGTTCTGCTCGCATTGGTTTTGTGCTTTTTGCTTGTTCCGACAACACAAGCTCAATCTGTTGAACAAGATGAAATGACGCCGGAACAAGCCCAAAGCGTTATTGAAAAAACTTTGACCGAAGATGTTAAAAATGCATCCGAACAACTAAACACTAAAGTTGATTATATAGCTACTCGCTATGACGATAATGAACTCAAGGCTTTAATTAAAAATTATGAAAAAATAAACAGAAAAATGGCCGCAAGGCAAAAAGAACCTTATATCCCCTATGATAGAAAAATAGACGTCAACAATCCCGATAAAGTGAAACGCTATTTACGAAAAAGAATTGACATAATATTCTAAAAAAGCATCGCAAGGTGCTTTTTTTTTAATTAATTACCTTTACAGAAATCCCTGAGTTTACTCGTGGCTGAATGCCAAGGTATTGGAACAACACCGCACAACGTCGACGAACGTGGTCAAACCGCGAGTTTTATAGCTGATTTAACTCCTGTTCGGGAGATATTTATTAGTTGCCTTATGGGAGATCTGAGAGCTGGTCTTGGGCAAAATCAAGAGGTGTCGAAATAGTGCCAACGAGCGATTTAAACAGCTGTATGCCTTTCTAGTTAAAATTCACCTGATTTATTAATAAAAAACAGAACTGTTTGTAAAGTTTTTCCAAAAAAACTTAGTATATTATTACATATTTTATTTAAAGATATCCTATAAAGAGATGGTAAAAATCATTAAAAAATATATTAACAAAAAATTTGCCAGATAAAATAATCCGAACCGCTTGATATTTATTAAGACGGAACTGTTTTTTTTATAAACAATAATTATATTATGCTAACAAAAATACAAAAAGTATTGCTTAAAAGAAAAACAGGATATAACATACCTACCTGAATGTATGTTGGCAAAAGACAGACGTCTCTACAAATTGGAAAACACGATGAAAGAAATAATAAAAAAACTTGGAAGTTTATCTGTTCCACTCATAAGCGGTATTGTCGTAGCTCTAATTTGGGCAAATATGAGTTATGATAGTTATTACAAATTTGTATATACCGAGTTTTTGGGAGGTATAAGTTTTCATTTTCTTGTCAATGATGTTTTTCTTGTTCTTTTCTTTGGTTCGGTCTGCGTAGAAATTGTCCATGGTGTGGCCCCAGGAGGCAATTTATATCCGATAAGAAATACCGTAAGCAATCTTCTCGGAGCCTTGGGCGGAGTTTTATTACCGATTGCCATATTTTTTATTCTAAATCATTTTATAGGAAAACCAGAATATACGAACGGTTGGGCTATTCCAACAGCCACAGATGTTGCAATTTCTCTTCTGTTTGCTCAAATGATTTTTGGCAAAAAACATCCTGCTTTTACTTTTTTGTTACTTTTAGCAATTGCTGATGATGTGGTCGGTCTCGTAATTATTGCCCTATTCTATCCTGATCCGCAATTTCCGGTTGATCCGCGCTGGCTAAGTCTGGTTTTTGCGGCCATAGTTATAGCATGGCTAATGAATAAACATAAAATTCGCAATTACTGGTTCTACTTAAGTATAAGCGTTTTGGCCTGGATAGGTTTACATGAAGCAAATATGCACCCGTCTTTAGCCTTAGTGTTTATCATTCCTTTTATTCCCCATAATGAAAATGATGAGAACAAATACGGACGGAATGAACTTGATCATTTTGAACAAGATTTTCAACCGATTGTAGATTATGGTTTGTTCTTTTTTGGTTTGAGCAATGCCGGAGTTGAATTCTCAAGTATCTGCAATCTGACTTTAATCATTTTTATCTCTCTGTTATTTGGAAAAACTTTTGGCATCTATCTAATGGTAAAATTTGCCGGTCTCTTAAGTTTTAAAATCCACAGAGCCATCACAAATGCCGATTTGCTAATAATCGGCATGACTGCAGGAATCGGATTAACCGTATCATTGTTTATTGCCGAAATTGCCTACACAGATATTGTAACGGCAGCTTCGGCTAAGATGGGTGCCTTATTTAGCCTGTTTAACGGAGTTATTGCCTTAACCGTTGCAAAATCGTGGCAATATTTAGCTCATAGGAAAAAATAAAAACTTTCTCCCAAATCAAATTCTCCCAAATCAAACAAGATGCCGGAATTATGCGGCATCTTGTTTTGTTTTTTTCTAAAAGCAAATTAACATTTTATTTTCTTTTTTATCATAAAGTCTTTCTAAAAATATATGGAACTAAGGAAAATAAAATGCGTAATTTTTGCGAAAATATAGCTGTTTTAGCTTTAAGTATATTTTTACTAACACCGATAACTGCAAATGCGCGTCCTTCTCCCTCCTCTATCGTTATAGACGCCAAAACGGGAGAAGTTTTATCTTCTAAAAATCCGAACACAATCCGCTATCCGGCTTCTTTGACGAAATTAATGACTTTATACATTACCTTTGAGGCTTTAGATAAAGGAATGCTCTCAATAGATGATGAACTTTCGGTTTCACGCACGGCAGCCAATCGTTCTCCTTCACGGTTAGGGGTAAAACCAGGAGATAAAATTACTGTAAAAACTGCCATAGATGCATTGATTGTAAAGTCAGCCAACGATTGTGCAACCGTATTGGCCGAAGGTTTGGGTTATACAGAGGCTCAATTTGCCGAAAAGATGACAGAAGTAGCCAAAGCCTTGGGCATGAAAAATACAGTTTTCAAAAATGCTTCCGGCCTGCCTAACCGCAAGCAGGTAACAACGGCGCGAGATATGGCAACTTTAGCAGCGGCAGTTTATTTCCATTTTCCGCAATATTACGATTTATTTTCTCAAACAGAATTTTCTTATGACGGAAAAACCTATTATACCCATAATCATGTTCTCAAAAACTTTGAAGGTGCCGATGGAATGAAGACCGGCTTTATTGCGGCAGCGGGCTTTAATATTGTAACTTCGGCACAACGAGATCAAGAAAGAGTTATTGCCGTTGCGATGGGGTATAATACTCAAGAAGAACGCGATAGAGCCGTAACAAAATTAATGGAACAAGGGTTCAAAAAATTGGCTTTGAATCATGCTAATGAAGCGACTACGTCATATGTAAAATTTGACAGCAGTGATTTTTCGCTTGAACGGATAAAAGAAAAAGAACAAAATATGCAAACAACAACCGATGTCTTTGATTCTGATGCCAACTGGAGTGTTCAGGTTGGAGCTTTCAGCAATTATGCCAAAGCCCGAGTTTATGCACAGAAAATCCGCCGTCAGTATAAAAATCTCAAGAATAAAAATGTAAAAGTCGAACCCATAGAAAGCAATTTTTCAATTGTTTATAGGTCAAAATTAATTCACTTGAAAGAAAATGAAGCAAAACAGATTTGTAATGATTTGCAAAAGGCAAATAAATCGTGTATAGTCGCGGCAATGAATACAAACAACCCACAAAACATAGCAGAAAATTAAGAATATGAACAATTCAAAAGCACATGTCATTGTTATCAGCAATGAAAAAGGCGGTACAGGAAAGTCGACTCTATCCATGCACTTGGCAATAAAATTGATGCAAGAAAAATTTCATGTCGCCGTAATTGATATGGACGGAAGACAAGGTACTCTTTCTCACTATATTGCCAATCGCAGAAAATTTTGCAATGAGCATCACTTAAGTTTGCCGATTCCGGACTTATTAACGATAGAGCCCAAAGATGATGCATCATTATTTGCGGCTCACCGTAAAGAAATTGAACAACAAATCACCTCAATTCTCACTCAGTATGATGCCATAATCATTGATACCCCCGGAAATAAAAATTATCTGTTTGAAGAAGCTCACAAATTTGCCGATACTCTGATTACACCGATATCAGACAGCCTGATTGATTTAAATGTGATTTCGGAAATTGATTTTTCCCACCCAGACGAAAGGCATGCCGGACGTTATGCCCAATATATCTGGGATGTAAAAAAATATATGGCGGCACACGGCAAACCGATGCTTAACTGGATTGTTGTCGGCAATAAAATATCATCACTTAATTCACACAACAAAAACCAAGTATTCGGTTACTTAGAGAAAGCATCAAAAATTTATGGTTTCAGGGTAGCTCCGGCCATTCGTGATCGAGTGATATATAAAGAATTATTCTTGCAGGGCTTAACCGTTTTGGACTTAAATCACGATGCTCTCAAGTGCCGTTTAAGTGTTTCGCATATTGCGGCAAAACAAGAAATTAAGCAGTTGGCAGAATTTATCTGCCCTCAAAATTAATAAAAATCCAGTTAGTAAAACCGAGCTTTTTCTTGAGTTCCTAATAAAGGGTGCTAAATTATCCCTCATCATATCAACACGTATTTTTAAGGAGAGATTATGATACAAGTTATTCCAACAACTCCCTATGATGATCAAAAAATGGGGACTGCCGGATTGAGAAAAAAATCCAAAGTGGTTATGCAAGAACACTATTTTGAGAATTTTCTGCAAAGCATTTTTAACACCATTCACCCCGAAGGCAAAACTTTTGTTGTCGGCGGAGATGGTCGTTTTTATAATGATATAGCTGTCCAAAAGTTAATTAAAATGGCAGCAGCCAACGGTGTTAAAAAACTTATTGTAGGTCAAAATGGCTTCTTATCAACGCCGGCTTCATCAAATATAATTCTTAAACGTCATACCGACGGAGGCTTTGTTCTTTCCGCTTCGCACAATCCCGGTGGCGAAAACGGAGATTTTGGTATAAAATTTGCAACCGAAACCGGCGGTCAATGCTCCGGACAAGTCAGCGAACAAATTTATGCCAACAGCAAAAATATTCGCGAATTCAAAATTTTTGATGCTCCAAATATTGATTTGAGCCACTTGGGAAGCCAAAAATTGGGCGATATGGAGATTGAAGTCATAGATACCGTAAATGACTATGTTGAATTAATGCAAAAAATCTTTGATTTTGACGCTCTCAAAAAACTTTTTGCCAAAGGCTTCACCATGCGTTTTGATGCAATGAATGCCGTAACCGGTCCATATGCCATTCGCATATTTGAGGAAATTTTAGGCGCGGCCAAAGGCTCGGTCTTAAATGCAACGCCCAAACCCGATTTCGGCGGATTGCACCCAGACCCGAATTTAGTTTATGCCAAAGAATTGGTTAACATAATGTATTCTGACGATGCACCTGATTTTGGCGCGGCCAATGACGGTGACGGCGACCGTAATATGATTTTGGGCAAAAAGTTTTTTGTTACCCCAAGCGACAGCTTGGCTATTTTAACCGATAACTACAACCTTATTCCTGCCTACAAAGACGGTATTTTCGGCGTTGCCAAATCCATGGCTACTTCAACTGCCGTTGCACGGGTAGCTCAAGAGAAAAAAATCGGATATTACGAAGTTCCGACCGGTTGGAAATATTTTGTTAACTTGATGGATTCAAACCGTATTACATTCTGCGGTGAAGAAAGTTTTGGTACAGGTTCCAGCCATATCCGTGAGAAAGACGGCATCTGGGCCGTTTTGTTCTGGCTGAGCATTATTGCCGCAACAGGCAAAAGTGTTGAGCAAATCACACGTGAACATTGGAAAAAATATGGTCGTAGCTACTATCTGCGTTTTGATTTTGACGGAATTCCGACCGATGTTGCCAATAAGTTAATGAGCGATTTGGAAGCTAAACTTCCGCCGCTTAACGGACAAAAATTGGGTTCATATGAAGTCGTAAAAGCCGAAAAATTTGTATATAATGATCCCGTTGATCACTCTTCGACATCAAATGGCTTAAGAATTTTGTTTGCTGACGGCTCTCGTATTGTCTATCGTTTATCAGGAACATCATCAAGCGGTGCGACATTACGTGTTTATATTGAAAAATTCAGCCGAGACAATCTCGATTCCGATCCAAGACAAATGGTCGATGAATTGCTTAAAATCGCAGCGGAATTAGCCGAGATTGAAAAACGCACCGGCAAAACAAAAGCCGATGTAACAACATAGGAGATACTTCAAAACAGATGTTAGCACATACCAAAATATCTCGTCCGGACAGACTTTTACAAAAAAGGCTGATAGGATTGGCATATTCTTTGGTAGTGCTGACACTCTTGTTAATTTCGACAATCTTATTTCCAAAGTATATGATATTGTTTTTAGGCTTAACGGCGGCAGTTACCATCTTTTGTATCGTACTGTCGCTGTTAACTCTAAAAGCCGGTGAAAAAGCTATAAATTATGGCGGTTTTGCCAACGAAATCATTAATAAAAGCACTCAGGCCAAACGTATTGATAACGCCAAAGGTCAAGTTATCATTGAAAATGATATGGCTAAAGAAATGTTTAATCGGGGCGGGATTTTAAGTTTTTTGCAAAATAACTTATCTCCGTATAATCGCAACAATCCCCTTGCCTTTCAAAGATTAAAAAATGCATTTGCCAATCTAAACAACGAAAAAGTAATCTTATCACTCAAAAGCGGAGATAATGCCGAAAATCAAAATTGGTACGAAATAACGCTTCGCCCCATTTCGTTAAAAAAAACAGATTTGTTTGAACATACTCTGGCTCTAAAAAAAATACGCAAAGATACATTTGTATATTGGAGTTTCAAAGATATTACAAACGAACATAACTTGGAACAAATTTTTAAAGAAGAGCGACGCGGATTACATGATTTTACCGACTATTTGCCGATTGGACTATATATCTGCGACAACGAACTGACAATTCAGTATTGTAATCATGCTTTTGCTAAAATGTTAGGATATGACCGTGAAAAAATCATCGGAAGCAATCTAAAACAATTGTTAAGCAAAAATTCCCCCATACCGCCCTGTGACGAATGGAGTCATACGGTTCATTTTATCAATAAATATTCACAGGATTGCGAAGTCTTTATTCGGCAAGATACATTTCGCGAAAAAAATATCATAAAAATACGCGGTACAACAATTTCGGATTTGCCTAATGATGAAAAATTGCATCATCAACTTACCGATACACTAGATAAAATCAGTTGGTTGTTTGATAAAGCGCCCATCGGTATCGTATTTGTTAAAACGGACGGCACAATTAAGGAATATAATCATCAAGCGCAAAAACTTCTTCTTAACAATAGCCAAGACTTAGTTCACGCCAATCTGTCTACTCTTATGGGCAAATCGGACTGGCACAATCTGTCAATAGAGTTCAATAATATACAAAGCGGCAGAAAAAAGAATGCAAGCATGGAAATAAATCTAAATCAAACAAAAAAAATTGCCATTTCTTATGTTACCCCCATGCAAAGTCTGTATGGTCCAAGTGATATAGACGGTTTTGTTATTTTTATGATTGATGCAACGGAACAAAAAGAACTGGAAAATAAGTTTGCACAAGCACAAAAGATGCAAGCCATGGGACAATTAGCCGGAGGTGTTGCTCATGATTTTAACAATCTTCTAACAGCCATTATAGGTTTTTGCGATTTGCTTATTCAACGTCACAATGTCGGTGATCCATCTTTTGCCGACCTCATTCAAATAAAGAACAATGCCAATCGCGCGGCTCAGTTGGTACGACAATTGTTGGCTTTTTCACGAAAACAGCCTCTGCAACCCAAATTTATAGATGTAACCGAAAACTTTATGGACTTGAGCCAAATGCTCAAACGAGTTTTGGGAGAAAGAATAGTATTAAAGTTTCATCATGGTAACGACTTAGGCTATATAAAGGTTGATCCTGTACAGTTTTCTCAAGTTATTATTAATCTGGCAGTCAATGCCAAAGATGCGATGAACGGTAACGGCACTTTAACAATTGTGACGAGAACAGAACGAATACAACAACCTCAGCCTTTTGGTGAAGAAACAATTGCGCCGGGAGATTTTGTTGTTATAGAGGTTTCTGATACGGGATGCGGCATTCCTCAAGAAAATCTAAATCGAATATTTGAACCCTTTTTCTCCACCAAACAAAATATTGTCGGTTCCGGTACGGGCTTGGGATTGGCAATGGTTTATGGTATTGTACAACAAACCGGAGGTTTTATTCGAGTAAACAGTACCGTCGGCAAAGGCACAACATTTTTTATTTATCTGCCGCGTTTTGCCGATAACCCTCAGAAAATCGGTCAAAATGAAGTTGTAAAACATCCTGAAGTCACATCTGCCGATGGTTCACCGGTCATGACAGTCAAAGAGCAGCCACGTGCTTCTATGCCAGTAAATCAAAAATTTATTTTTGGATTAAACGTATCAGCCATTGACCGTGGTTTTGATCAAGAAAATCATCATTCGAACATTCGTATTTTATTTGTAGAAGATGAAGATTCCGTTCGTAGTTTTGCCGTTCGAGCCTTAAAGAAAAAAGGTTATGAGGTTATTGGTTGCAATTCGGCCGAAAATGCGCTAGAACAGCTCGAAAAAGAACAAAATTTCCAACTGCTGGTAACAGATATGGTTATGCCCGGGATGAATGGAATAGAATTAGCCAATAAAGTAAAACAGCTCATTCCCGATATAAAAATTATTTTAGCCTCAGGATATTCTGAAGAAATTGCCCGAAACGAGATTTCTGCCGACAGCAATTTCGAATTTATGGCTAAGCCTTTCAGCTTAGGGGATTTGACAAAAAAAATATTTGATGTGCTAAACAAAGGATAAAAACAGATGACAGGTAAATTACAATTGTCTTTGGATTTTCCGCATTACTCGTATATGGGCAAAGAAGATTTTATCGTATCTTCTTGCAATAAAGAGGCTTTTACTGCGGTTAATCAATGGCCGCAATGGCCTTTTTTTGCCTTGTGCATCTATGGACCCGAAAATTGCGGCAAAACACATCTGGCTCACATTTTTTCTGATAATGTATCCATTAAAGAACATTATCCATACCAAATTCCACGAATTTTTGCTTCGCAAATTACGTTAGACATGCCGCCTCTGTTGTTTAGCAAACATCATTGTTTGGTGATAGAAGACCTCAATGAAAAAATAGACGAAGAGGCTATGTTTCATCTCTATAACATGTACCGCAACGAAGGCGGATATATTTTATTTACCGCACGCCATGCACCGGCAAGAATGAATATAAAACTCCCCGACTTGCGTTCAAGATTAAACATCATTCCGTCTATTGAAATAAAAGAGCCGGATGATGAGCTGCTTTCTGCCTTAATTATTAAACTTTTTATGGACAGGCAGATTACCGTCTCTCTTGAAATCGTCAATTATATGTTAAAAAATATGCAGCGATCTTTTGCTTATGCGCAAAAGTTGGTGGATAAAATTGACAACATATCCCTTGCCTACAAAAGAGCTGTATCTATTGCCATCGTTAAAGAAGCTATAACAGAATTATCACATAATCCTCAAGGCGAATTGTTTTAATTTTTGAATGAAAGAAAAAATATGATATTACCACAAAGCAAGAAATACTTTTGGCAAATTTCATCATCACTTTTTAATTTGCTTTATTGCTTATTTACAATGCTGGCATTTAACATTCCTTTTACAACGGCCGCTTGTGAACATAATGATTCTCTGTGGGGAGGATTGTTTGTTGCTTTATGTATATTCTGTGCTTTGTATGTTATTCTCTCCATATTATTTTGTCGTCGCTTGGTAAAAGGTTTAGCTATATTCTTTTGCTTTGCAAATACGGCTGCGTTTTATTTTATGAATGCCTATGGCGTGGTAATTGACAAAATTATGTTACTAAACGTCCTACAAACAGATGTTTACGAAGTAGCAGACTTACTTAGCCTAAAAATGTTGGGTTATCTGATATGTTTGGCCGTTATTCCATCATATTTAATACTAAAGACAAATATTGTTTTTGCCCCGTTCAGACAAGAATTGAAAATCAAACTCATAACAAGTATTATCGCTGCTCTGATAACATCTTTTATAATCGGTTGTGCCATATATCATAATCCAAAGGTTTTGAGACAACACAAGCCATTAAAAAATGCACTTATCCCTGTCAACTACATCGGAGCAATCATCTCTGTCACTAAAATAAAAATGCAATATATCGGCATTGAACTTAAACAAATTTCACAAGATGCCAAAATGTTGCCACAAAAAGAAAATTCAAAACCTAATTTAATTGTCGTCATCATCGGGGAATCTGCTCGTGATGCCAGTTTTTCATTATCAGGATACAATCGTCCGACAAATAAGCCCTTGGAAAAATATGCCGATGAATTTATTTATTTTGACAATTTCTATTCTTGCGGCACGGCAACGGCCATTTCCATGCCATGTATTTTTTCACCCGATGACCGTAGACATTTTAAGCCTGAAAGTGAAAAATATACAGAAAATGTTCTCGATATTATAGATAAAGCCGGTTATAAGCTCCTTTGGCGAGAAAACAATACCGATTGCAAGGACAATTGTAATCGTATTGAGCAAGAACGTTTCTGTACGGTTAAAGAATGTCCGGACGAAATTTTACTAACTAATTTTGCAAACAAGATTACTTCAACAGATATGCCGACTTTGGTCGTCTTGCACCAAAGAGGCAGCCACGGACCGCTTTATGCCCTACGCTACCCTAAAGAATTTGAAATATATAAACCCATCTGCCAAACAGAATTTTTGCAAAAATGCAGCGAACAAGAACTAATTAACGTCTATGATAATACGATTTATTATACATCTCACATGCTTGCAGAAACAATCAAAAAACTCAAATCCTTACAGGATAAATATAATATTGCGATGCTGTTTACTTCCGATCATGGAGAATCTTTGGGCAAAGACGGTATATATTTACACTCTGCCCCCTATAACACAGCTCCGGATGAACAAAAACACATTCCGACCCTGTTGTGGTTTTCTCCCGATTACATTCGAGATAATAATATAGACATAGACTGCATTCGCCAAATGAAATCTGATTATTTTTCTCATGACAACATTTTTCACACATTGCTTGGAATGAGCCGCGTATCGTCGTCTTATTATAAATCGGAATTGGATATGCTCGCTAAATGCCGTCGCTGAAATGTTGCCAACCTTTAGAAGCTCTGCTCCACAATAGCGATCTGTTTTCAGGTTGCGCAGGATTATTGTACTGTTCTAACAATTCCTGCAAAAGGTAGTTTTTGGGGCTTTTGGGCAAGACGAACACGCCATCGACGGTAGGTTGACGGCAGCCGCTGATTTCAGGCATAGAAAACGGCTGATTGCAAATCTTTGCATAAGCCATATCGGCAAAAATTCGTGCTTCCATATATTCGCCCGAAAAACCGAACTTATCACTAAACTCTACGACAATATCCTTTGGCAAACGTTGATATATGGCATCAAAAATCCGCATATGTTCCGGTAGTATTAACGGATTGTTTTTAAGCAATTTTTTGAAATCCTCCAAAATCACTACATTTTTCCATCCGCCGCCAAAAAGAAGATACAAACAAGGCAACTCAATTTCAGATGATAAATACTGCAAATTATACACAAAAGCATAAGCACTGAGATATTCCGCCGTTCTGAGATTATCCTCGAAACTGAGTGTACTGTCAAAAATTTCCTGATACCAATGAGGATCGGAAGACTTAGGCGGCATTTTGAGGTAAAAATTTTCTCCGTCGGCACAAACGGCAATATGATTAAACATTTTCCGCAACAATTCGAGATTAACTTTTCCTTTTTTGCCAAATTCCCCATTTTTATCATATGGCAAATTTTTATATTTGCGCATTAACAAATCCGGTAAATGATTAAACGGGCCGATATCCCATCCGACAACTTGATTATTATTCACAACGGCAATATTTCCGGTATTGCCGCCGTTGCAAAAAGCGACATTGTCAAATCCCTGTTTTTTCATCACTTGAGCCAAATGCGAATTATGCAGCGGTGCAAGCGGTGCGCCTTCTCCGCCGTTCATAATATCATCGGAGCGAAAATCATAAATTACGGGTATATCGGTTAAATCCGCCAATTTTTGTGCGTCACCGACCTGTAGCGTATAGGGCTCGCCTCCTTGGGCAATCGACGGTGGAAAATGGTCACAAGTTTGTCCGTGAAATCCAATGGCGGCAATATCGTTTTTGTTAACGAAATATTTTTCCAAAAGCAGATTTACCGTTTTGGCAACCAAGCAGGTATATTCATCAACCGTTTTTCTAAAAAAATCACTTTGAAAAATTTCGAAATGATTGTTTTGACGGCAAAACATATTTTTCAAAGCTAAAAATTTTTCTTTTAACTCTGGCGGATAAGCTAAAGAAAAAGCCCCTTCATCCCTAATTGATTTTTCATCAAAAGAGGTTAAAACCGCATCAACCGCATCCAGCGAATTTCCGGTCATAATACCGATTGTTTTAATCATCACTAAAATAACTCCCGCTACTATTCGGGAGTTATTATAAATTGCGGCAATTTAAATTTGGTTAATCATCCGACGACAGAAACTTTATCAAGATTTGGCATACCCGTCATCCATTTTTGGTATTCTTGTTTAAAATCTTTGACACTGCCGAAACCATGTTCAATAAAAACAGACATAGCCATATAAACCATATCATCGACAGAAGGATGATTGTTTATCAACAGATTGAGTTTACGAATAATTTTTTCTTTATATTTATAGTTATCTTCACCAAAATTTTTCAAACCGATTAAGCGTTGATGAATTTCTTTTATAGTATGAACATTATATTCCAATCTGACAATTGCGAGCTTAGCCTGATAGGTAACCACGGCATCAAAATCAGATACTCTGGCAAAAACTTTCAGGATATCGTTTTGGGGATATAAGCTGCCGACATACTTCTCCACAACCGCAAACAATAGACCTTTGGTCGGTGCTTGTTGCAATTCAAGAAGAAATTTCTCACCTACGATTTTTTTATCTTCCTCTGTCATCGCTTTTCTCCTTCCCCATAATTATATCTTATATTCAAATATATTTTAGCATAAAAAATATATCATCACAATACCCAACAAGCTATTTCTTAGATAAAAACACTAGAACAACAAACACAAAATAATTGATTATTGATATTCTGAATTATATAATTTCTGACTTAAAGGAGAACTAAATGAATAAACTGTGTCTATCGTCAGAATTATATCCCGTCAGCCCTGCCGACATTGGAATACTGGAAGATGCCGATATAATAAATATTCCCAAACTTAAAGATAAAGTGGTTGTCTTAATCGGTGATTTTAAAACCGGAGAAAAAGATAAACTTTTGTGCGGACGAGAAATCATAAAAAAAGCTCTCAAAAACAATAAAAGCTATATTCGCGTACGTTTTGCCTTTTTCAGCAGATTTAAACAATTTGATTTTATCAGTATGTTTATCAAGCCTCTGCGCCTGCGTAAGAAATTTGAATCATCAAACATTTATCACATCAATCCAAAAGAAATTCGCAAGCTGAAAATTGAGCGTAATATCCGCAATAAAGAAAACGCTTATGCTTTGACCAACCCCAAATTTTATCGGCCGCAAGAAGAACGCGATCGTATGTATAACGAACTCTATAACTCAATGAAAAAAGGATATGATGATAAATATCCTTTGGATATTATGCTGCTCAGAATGATGGGTATAAAAGATACCATCAATCAAGGACATCATCGCATGGGAATAGCAATTGAATTAGGTCTTCCGCTGGTTTCAGTTCGTTTTAGTGCTGCCGGCGGAGCCCCAAATTTTTTACATCCTTTGCTCAAAATCATTGCAAATATTAACATCAGACTCAAATTATGGAACAAAAAACAATGAAAAGAATATTACACGTTGCCAATTTTAATTCTCTGCGCTTAAAAGGCTGTTTTCAGTGCGGATTTCCCGTCAAAATAAGCTACGGACTGATTAAAAACGGATATGAGGTCATCAACTATCCCGACCGTGATTTGTGCCGTATGTTTGGTTTTGGACACATGAACGCTTTGGGAAGACACCGCTTAAACAAACATTTGATAAATTTTTGCCGTACGGTTCACCCCGATGCCATGCTCTTGGGACATGCCGATACAATCTCTGCAGAAACCATTGCAACTATTCGCCAAATTTTTCCCGATATGCGGGTTATGCAATGGAATTGCGACCCGATTGTCAAAGGATGCGATCATAATATTAATGCCATAAAAAGCAAACTGGACGTCGTTGACGTAACCGTCATCTCTACTGCCGAAAAGAAACTGCTTGAACAATTCAAACAAGACGGTAAGCCTGTCGGACATATGCCAAATATGGTCGATGCCGCCATCGAAACCGGTAGAACTTTCGAAAAAGAAAACCTGCCCTATGATATGTTTTTAAGTGCCACGACAAAAAGTCGGCAATTTTGCGGCAAAGAGACTCTGATTGAAGACATCTTAAAAATAACCGAACAAAAAATTCCCGATATCAAATGGTTGCTCGGCGGTATCAGAGGCACCCCTACTCTCAACGGTTTTGAATACTTGGATGCTTTTAACAAAGCTGCCATCGGTCTCAATCTCAGTCGTCAAAACGACGTTTATCTCTACACTTCCGACCGCTTGGCTCATATTATGGGTAACGGTCAAATGGCAATGATAGAACGCACAACGGGCTTTGAAGATATACTCGGTAAGGATACGGCCGCTTATTATGGCAGCAAAGAAGAATATCTTGACCTTGCCGAATTCTATATCAAACATCCTCAAGAACGTATGAGAGTTGCTAAAAACGGATATGAAGCCTATTAT
Organism: uncultured Alphaproteobacteria bacterium; assembly: GCA_944390315.1. Classification (GTDB taxonomy): domain Bacteria; phylum Pseudomonadota; class Alphaproteobacteria; order RF32; family CAG-239; genus JAFUYI01. The sequence goes on along the minus strand of CALXPO010000025.1, from coordinate 73,165 downwards.
CGCGAATTTAATAACGTTCTGGTTACCAAATTTATGGCTCAGCTGTTGTTTGGAGAATTCAAACACCCCGAACGCAAATGGCAAGTGGTTATTTAATCAAACGTTTTAATATCTTGTCAGTATTAATCAAGTTTACTGCTTTATCAAAACTTTCAGGCTCCGACAAAATAGTATAATAATTATCCTTGATTGTCGGAGCTATTTTTATAGCCTCAATAAACTCATTTTTATCGAACGGATTTTCTGCCACAAAATCAAAGAACCCCGTTTTTTGCAAAATATCACGGATACCGTCCGCGGCAGGATTATCTTGCAACATGGCACATAAATAAGCCGCCGTTCCGACTTGCAAACCGTGCATTTTGGGCTGTTTGGCATAACGGTCAAGCGCGTGCGAAATCAAATGTTCCGAACCACTGGCCGGCCTTGAGGTTCCGGCAATTTCCATCGCAATTCCGCTGTATAAAAGCGACGTTGCCAAACTGCGTTGAAATTGGGAAGCGCAAATATCGCTGCTGTGGCGCAAAAACAACAAATCCAAAGAATTGTAAGACATTATTGAAGCAAAGTCGTTATAGCGCTCATAACCATGGTTAAAAGCGGCTTTCCAGTCCCAAAGCGCGCTGACTTTAGCCACCATATCGCCAACCCCTGAATAAAGAAAACTTTTTGGACAACCCGCGATAACATCCAAATCTATCACTACTCCGTAAGGTATGGCAGATTTAACGGTTTTGCGTGCACCGTTTACGGTCAAAGAAGAACTCGGTGAACAAAAACCATCGTTTGACATTGATGTCGGTACGCTGATATAGGGCAAACGCAACAAAAAAGAACAATATTTGGCAAAATCCAAAACTTTTCCGCCGCCGACACCGACCACCGCTTTAATCGTCGGCGGTAAAGAAAATGCCATCTGCGTAATATCTTCAATAGCAATGGAATTAACCGTTTTTTCTACACCGATTTTTATTTGTTGCGCATCCAAGCCTTGTTTGAGTTTTGAACCGAGCATTTGTTCCATTCCCTCGCCCCAAAACAAAGCAATTTCCATCATATCTTTATCAAACAGATATTTGCCGATTTTGGCGATTTTTCCCTCTCCTATTTTTAACAGATAAGGAATATTTATTTGTCGATTGGTCATAACATAAGGAAAAGGTTTTATCATTTGTTTTCTCCCTGTAAAAAATCTTTAACTTGTGCAAAGTCAATCAATTTATCGGCCGTGATATTAAGTCTTCGACATTGTTCCAACAATATTTTTCGGGCAAAAACCTTATCGGCGACTTCGGCGGCTCTTAAATCAGGCATACCGTCACCGCAAAAAACAACTTTGTAGCCTAAGTTTTGCAGATATTTGACAATTGATGCCTTATTGACACCGATATTGCTGTCATAAAAAGGGGAATCTTTTGCCGGAGGGGTTAACTGTAAGCCCTTTTCGGAACTGTATTCACCGTGATTAGATATGAGTTTGATTTTATATTTATCAATCAAATTGCCTATCCGAACATTAATATAGTAATCACAACCGGCAGAACAAATATAAAAAGGGATTTTCTCTTTAGCGCAATAAGCCGCCGTCTCTTCAAAACAACCATCAATTCTGATTTTAGATATAAATGCATCCATTTCGGCTTTATCCACCCGCAAAGAACCGTATATTTCGGCCAAAGCCATAAAATGTGCTTTTTTTCCTTGCATATACTCATCCCAGGGTGCAAGAGCCTCTTTGCCTAAATATCGGTCGCTTGCATAATAGAAAAAGTCATCATCGCTGATTGTTCCGTCAAAATCAGATACCAAAGCCCATTTATTCATAATTATTTCACCTTTTTAGTTATATCTGACATAAAGATATTTCATAAATTATAAAATTTCATCTTTTTTAAATTCATAAAAGTAAAAAAGGAGCATTTTAGCCTCCTTTTTAAAATAAAACATTACACGTTATAAACCAATCCCCAATCTTGATATCGTGCCGGATCTTCTTCCCAGTTTTCTCTCACTTTGACAAACAAAAATAAGTGAATTCGGTCTTCAAGTAATTCTTCTAACTCCATGCGTGCCGTTTGACCTATTTTTTTAATCATCTGTCCGCCTTTGCCGATAATAATTTTCTTTTGTCCTTCACGTTCTACATAAATTGTCATTTCTGCTCTGACCGAATTATCAGATTTGCGTTCCCATAATTCGGGTTCAACCGTTAGAGAATATGGCAATTCATCTTGCAAATACAAAAAAAGTTTTTCACGAACAATTTCTGCTGCTAATAGTTTAAGAGGCATATCGGACATATGTTCTTCAGGGTAATACCACGGGGATTCAGGCAAATTATCAGCTAAATATTGATAAAAAGCATCTAAACATTCTCCCGTAGCTGCGGAAACCATAAATGTCTCGCTAAAATTACCATAAGCATTTAATTGCGCAGATAACGGCAACAACTTTTCTTTATCTACCAAATCTATTTTATTTAACAACAGAACTGCCTTTTTATTCTGTTTATTAAGTTCATCAATAATTGCTTTTGTTTCTTTATCAAAGCCTCTTTTAGCATCGACCACCAAAACCAAGATATCACCGTCGGCAGCACCGCTCCAAGCCGAAGCAACCATTGAACGGTCAAGTCTCCGTTTGGGATTAAATATTCCGGGTGTATCAAGAAATATAATTTGAGTGTTGTCATATATTCCGATACCCTTAACCAAAGTTCGTGTTGTCTGAGCTTTTGGCGAGACAATAGAGACCTTAGAGCCCACAAAATTATTGGTTATGGTAGACTTTCCGGCATTAGGAGCCCCTATAAGCGTAACAAATCCGCATCTTGACGGCTTATTTGTTTCCATGTTCCACTCCCAACACTTGTAACATTTTTTCGGCCGCATTTTGTTCGGCCATCTTTTTGTTCCGTCCGCTTCCTTGCTGAGCTTCTAGGCCGTCGATTTCGACTTGCATATGGAATACCGGAGTATGTTCTGCTCCTTCTTTACCTATTTCAATATAACGAGGCGCCGAAAGATTTTTTTCGTGAGCGGCTTCTTGCAGTAAAGTTTTGGCATCTTTGGGCGGACGAGTATGAGTATCAATCAAAGGACGCCAAAAATGTTGAACAAATTCTATGGCTTGTACACTACCGCTGTCAAGATAAATGGCCCCAATGACGGCCTCGCAAACATCACATAAAACATTATCGTTATGATGGACATCAACACTTTCTGCCATGATATACTTATCCAAATCAAGTTTTAAGGCCATTTCAGACACAGTTTCTTTGCATACCAAGGCCATAAAACGTTGCGATAAATTACCTTCAGGCTCTTTGTCAAAAGTACGATAGACCATTTCCGCTACAGCCACCCCCAAAACTCTGTCTCCTAAAAACTCCAATCTCTCATAATTTTCAGAGAGATTAGCCGTCTTGCTTGTATGCGTCAGAGCCTGATGTAATAAATGTTTATTTTTAAAATGATAATGCAGTCCCAATTCTAATTTTTCAAACATCATATATCTCTTTTCAATTATCTCTTAATTTATTTTACTAAAAATCCGGCTCCACCTGATTTTTTTGCCCCAGGTCCATGGTTTGTACCATGCCCCTTCGTCAGGATCATAAGAAAAGAACAAAAAGCGAGCCTTTCCGACCAAATTTTCCATTGGAACAAAACCGACGCTGACACGGCTGTCATTAGAACGATCACGGTTATCACCCATAAGAAACAAATGTCCTTCTGGTATTGTAACTTCAGTGAAATTATCTTCAGACTCATCGTCAGATATTTCCAAGATAGTATGTTTTTTACCGTTTGGCAAAGTTTCTTCATATTGATGAAATCGTTCCGTTTTTCCATAAGCATTGCGCAACACAAAATTTTCGATTTCACTTCGTTCGAGCAACTTTCCGTTAATATATAAACGTCCTTTTTCTAATTTCACTTTATCACCGGGAAGTCCGACAACACGTTTAATAAAATCGGTACGATTATCTTGCGGAAATTTGAATACGACAACATCGCCATATTGGGGTTCATCTGCCCAAATGCGTCCTTTGAAGGCAGGAAAACTAAATGGAAAAGAATGACGCGAATAGCCATAAGTATATTTAGAAACAAACAAAAAATCACCTACGTAAAGATTAGGATACATTGATCCCGAAGGAATTTTAAAAGGTTCAATCCAAAAACTACGAATAAGCAAAGCTATCAAAATAGCATAAACAATTGTTTTTATTGTTTCTGTCATACTTTCTTCTTTTTCCATTTTCTACTCCCACATAAAAAGCCAAGATAAATTCATTTTTTTTCAATAATGACCACAGCTTGAGCCCAAGGATAATCATCACTCAGACTCAACCACAAATTTGTATCGACAGCGATAGCGTTTAATTTTTTTTGAGCTTTTCCCGAAATATTTAATATAGGACACCCGCTCGGTAAATGTAAGACCTCAATTTCGCTCCAAGAAATTCCGTCATTAAAACCACTGCCGAGAGCCTTAACAAAACTTTCCTTAGCGGCAAATCTTTTTGCCAACGAAGCGATAAAACATCTTTCGTCATGTATAATTGCTTCTAATTCGTGCTGTTCGTTGTATCCGAAGCAACGTGTCAAAAAACGCTTACCAAAACGTTGGTACACGTTTTTGATGCGTTCAATATTGCAAATATCACTTCCCAGCCCTATAATCATTATACTTTTCTCGACATTCTTTTTATTTTGCGTAATTTATCCATTTTATCCAAAGCTCTTTTAACCAAAAAATATGAAATCAGCCAAGCCAAGATATAAAAAGGAATGCAACCGATAAGCATTGGTCCTATAATCGGCCATACATCTTGTCCGAAAGATGAAAAATCAAATGTAATCAAGGCATGCATTGATTTTTCAAACACTCTTGTAAAATCGACTTTTTGAGTGACGTCTTCACCTAACATCCAACGACCGCTGTATAAAACGGAAATCCAAATAAAAGGAAAGGTCCAAGGATTTCCGGCAATTGTACCGAAAGCACTTGCAACAATATTCCCTCTTATCAACCATGCCGTTGCCGCGGCTAAAACAAAATGAAACCCGACAAAAGGAGTAAATGAAATAGCCACACCGCAGGCAACGCCAGCAGCGACAGAATAAGGCGTACCATTCAATCTGCTTAATCTTGCCGTAATATATCTGCCATATCTTTTCCAACCTGTTGCAGGCCAAAACAAATTTTTAATTTTTTGTAGTCTTGTCTGATGTTGTCTGCGTCTGAACAAAACTTATCTCCTATTTATTTTTAAGCCGATCGAGCCACATAACTGACGACTTTTGATGCTTTCAAATCGGCAATGATAGAATTGAGATGGTCTAAATTTTTGACGTCAACGTCTACCATAATTTCAAAATAGCTGACTGTACGATAAACTATATTTAAGTTAGAAATATTTGCATTATTTCGAGCCATTATATTAGAGACTTCGCCCAAACTTCCCGGTTCATTACTAAGCATAATTTTTAATCTTCCGGTATGGTTTTGGGTTTCAGCCCCCTCGCCCCAAGCAATATCAAGCCAACGTTCAGGTTCTGAGGCAAAACGTTCCAAGGTTTTACAATCGGCGCGATGGACTGCCACACCTTTTCCGGTAGTAACGATACCGACGATTCTGTCACCCGGTAAAGGGTGGCAACAACCGGCGAAATGCATGGCCATTCCGGGAATAAGACCTTCTATCTTAAGCGGTTCAGCATTTTTTTTCTTAATTTTATTAAAAGCAGGTACCTTAATAGCTTGAACGACTTTTTCGAGCTTGGACTGTTTATAAGCCGGATAGACGGCTTTCATGACATCCCAACCGCTGACCAAACCTTCGCCGACTTTGGCATAGATATCATTAATAGATTCGGCTTCAAAGTTTGGCATTACGGCCATCAAACCTTTTTCAGAAAACTCCAATCCTTCATTTTTGAACATCTTCTCCAAAATTTCTTGCCCAAGCACAATAAATTGGTCTCTTTTTTGGGAACGAACATAACGGCGAATAGCAGCTTTGGCTTTACCTGTAACAACAAAACGCTCCCATTCCGTTGACGGATGTTGAGCTTTTGAAGTAAGCACCTCCACCTGATCACCGTTTTGTAAAATAGTTCTCAGAGGTTTGATTTCACCATTGATTTTGGCACCGACACAAGTATCTCCGACAGATGAATGAACGGCATAAGCAAAATCCACGGGCGTAGAATTGACAGGCAGACCGATTAAATCTCCTTTAGGCGTAAAGCAAAAAACTTGATCGTTATACATTTCAAGTTTGGTATTTTCAAGGAATTCTTCCGGATTTGAAGCCCTATCCAAAATTTCCAACAACTCGCGTATCCAGCGAAAGTTTTTACCTTCAGCTTTTTGACCTTGTTTATAGGCCCAGTGTGCGGCAATACCTTTTTCGGCAATTTCGTGCATTTCAAAAGTTCTGATTTGCACTTCAATTCGGGTATTGTAAGGTCCGATGACGCCGGTATGGATAGACTGATAGCCGTTAGGTTTTGGGGTGGAAATATAATCCTTAAAACGACGCGGCACCATGTGATATTTACTATGGATAATACCTAAGGCTTGATAGCAGGTGGCAACATCATCGACACAAATGCGAAAAGCCATGATATCTGACAATTGTTCAAACGATGCATTTTTTTGCTGCATTTTACGCCAAATGGAATAAGGCGTTTTTTCACGTCCGGTAACCTGGCATTTGACACCGTTTTCATCCATATCTTTTTTCAAGGCTTCAATAATTTTGGGAACCAAATTACTGCCTTGTTCCCGCAAGAAATTTAAACGCGCCACAATAGAATCATGGGCTTCTTTATAGAGTTCGCAAAAGGCCAGTTCTTCCAACTCACTTTTAACTTCCTGCATACCGATACGCTCGGCCAAAGGTGCATAAATATCTAAGGTTTCGCGTGCAATACGTGTTCTTTTTTCGGGAGGCAGATAATGAAGAGTACGCATATTATGCAGGCGGTCGGCAAGTTTTATCAACAATACCCGAATATCTTCGGACATAGCCAATAAAAGTTTGCGAAAATTTTCGGCTTGTTTGGTATAAACAGACTTTTGTTCAATCATCGCCAATTTTGTCAAGCCGTCTACCAGTGAGGCCACCTGATCACCAAATAGCTGACGTACTTCTTCTATCGTCGTATCCGTGTCTTCGACCGTATCATGCAGGAGACCGGCAATAACCGACGCACAATCAAGTTTAAACTTAGTCAGAATACCTGCGACTTCAATCGGATGCGAATAATAGGGGTCACCCGATGCCCGAAGTTGCGCGCCATGTTTTTTCATTGCAAAAACATAGGCACGATTCAATGCGTCTTCGTCAGCATCCGGATCATAAGACTTCACTAAATCAACTAATTCATACTGCCTTAACATTAACCCCGTTTCACTCTCATTCTATTTATTCTTCATCAAAATCGTCTGCAGCATCGTCATTGATATCGATACCGTCGTCGAGACCCAAGTCATCGTCGCCGTCAAGCTCATTATCAATATCGTCATCATCGAGACTATCATCGGCATCCAAATCTATATCATCATCCGCATCGTGAACCTGCATTGAATCTGACAATTCATTATCAAGCAGCATACCGGAAAATTGTTCGTCCAAGCCGGAAAGTTCTTTTTCTGCCGCGAGGATTTCCATTTCTTCTTCTTCAGGTTCTTCAACTTCAACATATTTTTGCAAACCCATAACCAAAGATTTTTGCAATTCTTCAATATTAACTTTTTCTTCGGCGATTTCACGCAAAGCGACAACAGGATTTTTATCATTATCGCGCGAAACCATAATCGGTGCCCCCATTGAAATATCTTTGGCTCTCTGAGTAGCGATCATCAATAATTCATAACGATTAGGGATTTTATCAATACAATCTTCAACAGTAACTCTTGCCATTTTTTTTACCTTTTTAAAAAGTTAAAACCAAATTTGGGCTCAATATACTATCAGCGGTACAAAATTGCAATAAAAAACTGTTTTTTTGTTATGTAACATATTGATTTTTAGTAAAATTATTTTATATATATTGACTGAGACACGAGTCGGTATTTTAATTTTTCAAAGCTATCCTTTAATAAGGTTTGATTTTTCTTTACTTCCAACATGTCCTCAATCGGCGCATTATACATTTCTATAATTCCCTGCATGGTTACGGCAAGGCTGGGTCCGATTTTATCAGAATACAAATTCAACTGATTTTTATAAATATTGCGTTTATAAAGCAACAATGTTAACAACTCGGGGCGTGTCATTTTCAGCAACCGATAGGCTTTTATTGTTTTATCACAAGTATATCCCCACTCCTGCATATTAAAACCTTCTTGGGAAATAATACTTTCAAATTCTTTATCCATACCCTGCATTTTTATTTTTTGAACCAAGCGTTGGCAAGGATGAACCAAATCTTTCAACCCCGGCAAAATAGCACCTTTTCCCTGAGAATTTTCCCATTCGTCCAATAAATTTCCCGCTTCGATTATTTTAGCTTTATTATAGATATTGTCACTAAATTCCACCATGGCATTTAATGTTTTGGCAAATGCTTGAATATCTCTGCTTGTTAAAGGAGATGAGGCATCGGGATAAATTGTGCGCAAACGGCTTTTCAAGGGTTGTTCGGGTTTGGCTCCGGGAGCAAAATTTTCAGGCGGCACCATTTCCATAACTTTTGTCATAAATTTCGTGTCATAATAGTTCTTTTGAGGCATAGTCAAAAATTTTATACGTTCGCGACTGAGATTGTTTTCTTGCCAAGCATCGGGATTGAGCATAAAATAAAGAGCCGGAGATAAAAATTCTATATTTTCAATATCCTTGAGCTGAGGAGCTATTCTTTCAGGAAACTTATTTTTTGTTTCTTTAATTCCCGGCAAATTCAGGACTTTTTCCGAAATTCCGGGAATTGTATGCAAATACGGACCAATATACTGATAATACTCTTTAGGCAAATTTTTGATTTGCTCTAACAGCACATCTTCGCCTTGCCACTTCAAGCGGCTCTGCCGAGTGCCATACTCTCTGATGGTTTGAGCAAAATCTTTATTAAAAACTCGCCCGACAGTCCAAAAATAATCAAATTTGCGATCATAAACCGGCTTAGGAGCAAACATTTTACGCAACTCGTCTATCGGCGGAATATTTTCATTCATATCCACTTCAAATCGGTCTTTATAGTCTGCAGGAGATATTGCAAAAGCTAAGCTGCTTCCCAAAACAAATATCATAACACAAATTGCCAGAAATTTTCTGTTCATTGCAAATTCTCCCCTTTCTTTCATAATAATCAAAGTCAAATTATAATCAACCATGATTTTACATAAAGAAAATGCTAGACTCGACAATAATATTGATTTACTATCGCATAAGATAAGTTAATTTTTTATGGAGAACGGCTATGGCATGGACAGACAAAATGGTTGAAGATCTGAAAGTAATGTGGAAACAAGGTTTGACCACAGGAGAAATCGGCAAACGATTGGGAGTATCAAAAAATTCCATTGTCGGCAAAGTCCACCGTCTGCAACTTGATGCCCGCCCCTCTCCCATCAAAAAGAAAGAAGATAATACTCCTAAAGATACGGCTTCCGTTCCAGAAACTTCGCCTCAAAAAACGCAGACTAAAGATAAAAAAACAGCTGATACTCAAGAAAAAAAAGAACAAAAAAATATATCTTCCACACCTGTTACAACCATAAAAACAGAAAAAAAGCATGACGGACATGTTCACTTAACAGATTTAGACAATCACACTTGCCGTTGGCCTATCGGCGATCCGAAAGACGAAAACTTTCATTTCTGCGGCAAAAAAGTTAAAATCGGTCAAACATATTGTGAAGAGCATGCCGCTTTGGCTTATGTGAAGCCTACTAAAAAATAAGCATCAAATCAAATAATCGCAGCTCAAAAGCTGCGATTATTGTTCACAGACAGAAACATATCGAAAACTTTTGTGTTTTTACTTTACATTTTCATCTGTGTAAATTACGACTTAGTATATTAAAACTTAACACTTAAGGACATAACAAATGAGTAATATTCATCCTACTGCCGTCATAGAAGACGGTGCTCAAATTGCAGCAAGTGCAAAAATCGGACCATTCTGTGTTATCAGTTCCAGAGCTAAAATCGGTGAAAACGTTCAGCTCATTGCTCATGTAACAGTCATGAATGATACCACCATCGGCGACGGAACCATTGTATTCCCCGGCGCCGTTCTCGGCGGCGGTCCTCAAGACCACGGCAACGAATTTCGTCCCGAAGCCAAGCTCATTATCGGTAAAAACAACATTATCCGCGAAAATGTTACAATGCACTGCGGTACGCCTAAAGAACATTTTACCACCACAGTCGGCGACAACGGTATGTTTATGATAAACAGTCATATTGCTCATGATTGCGTAGTCGGCAACAATGTTATTATGACCAACAATGCCGTTATCGGCGGACACGTTCGTGTCGGCGACGGTGCCATTTTGGGCGGCAACTGCGCCGTTCACCAATTCTGCCGTATCGGTCGCAAGGCCATGATCGGCGGTATGTCCGGCGTTGCCCGCGACGTTATTCCTTTCGGTATGGTAACCGGTGACCGCGGTAAATTAAGAGGTCTCAATCTTGTCGGGCTGAAACGCAGCGGCTTTGATCCTCACGAAGTAAAAGCCATGACACGTGCTTATATGTATTTATTCAAATCTTCGGAAGACAATTTTGAAACTCGCTTAGCCAAAGCTCATGAAAAATACAAAGACGATGCTCTGATTATGGAAATGATATCTTTTATTGATGATGCTCTGGAAGGTCGTCGTAACATTTTGACAGCAGAAGCCTAATGGAAACAAAAGCAAAAAAATTGGGAATAATTGCCGGGGGAGGAACGCTCCCCCGCAGTTTGATTGAACACTGCAAAAAAATAAACCGTGACTTTTTTGTTCTGGCCATAGAAGGGAATGCCGACCCTACCCTGATTACCGACGATATTCCTCATGCTTGGATAAGAATCGGACAGGCAGGAACCGGTTTCAAACGTTTTAAAGATGAAAAAGTTGAAGAAGTTGTCATGATCGGCACCATTCACCGACCGAGTTTCAAAGACTTAATTCCTGACATGCGTACAACGGCTTTCTTTGCCAAAATCGGAGCCAAAGCCTTGGGAGACGATGGAATTTTGCGCGCCCTGATTAAAGAAATTGAAGCTGAAAAAATGCGCGTGGTCGGTATCCACGAAGTGATGGGAGATATTTTGGTCAAATCAGGAGTACTCGGCAAAGTCAAGCCAGATAAAGACGATATGATTGACATTACCCGCGGCGTTAAAGTCGCTTTTGTACTCGGACAACTTGACGTTGGGCAGGCCGTTATTGTGCAACAAGGTTTGGTTCTCGGTATGGAAGGCATCGAAGGTACCGATGAATTGATTAAACGTTGCGGCGGCTACAAAAGAAAAGGCAGCGGCGGCGTTTTGGTAAAGCTGCGCAAACCACAACAAGATATGCGTATTGATTTACCGACTATCGGTCCGCGCACCATTGAAAACGCCAAAAACAGCGGACTGAACGGTTTGGCCGTACATGCCGGTAACACTTTAATTGTAGATGAGAAAGAAGTTATTAAGGCCGCCGACAAAGCAGGATTATTTATAATCGGAATAGAACCGGGAGATTACCTTGAGCACTAAACTTAAAATATATCTGATAGCCGGAGAACCTTCCGGAGATGCCTTAGGCGCACGTCTGATGCGTGCTTTGAAAGCCAAAACAGAGAATAATGTGGAGTTTTTCGGTATCGGGGGTGATACCATGGAAAAAGAAGGTATGACCTCACTGTTTGATATTTCCGAATTGGCGATTATGGGTCTGTGTGAAGTTATTCCAAGCATTCCAAAGGTTTTAAAAAGAATTAAACAAACCGTTGAGGATATTGTCAAAATTCATCCCGATATTGTCATAACCATTGACAGTTGGAGTTTCGGCAGCCGCGTTCAAAAGAAATTACGAGCCTTAAAACTAGGAATTCCGCAGGTACACTATGTTGCCCCTCAAGTCTGGGCTTGGAAAAAGAAACGCGCACGTACAATGTACAAATATGTCGACCACCTATTGACATTGCTTCCGCAAGAACCGAAATATTTTACTCCTTACGGTTTAGACACAACTTTTGTCGGTCATCCGGTTATTGAAAGTCCGGTCGTAAACGGAGATGAAACAAAATTCCGCCAAAAATACCAAATTGCGGCAGACAACAAAATCATTTGCTTATTGCCCGGATCACGTCATAACGAAGTTGCCCGATTATTGCCAACCTTTCTAGAAGCTGCGGCTATACTGAAGCAACAACATCCGGAATTATTTTTTGTAATTCCGACAGTTAAGACCGTCGCAACAAGGGTAAAGAAAATGATTAAAACTTCTCCCTTACCGATTTTGGTTGTTGAGAGTGAAGAAGACAGACACAACGCCATGAGCGCGGCAACGGCGGCAATTGCGGCTTCGGGAACGGTTGCTTTGGAGCTGGCCATTGCTAATGTTCCACATGTTATCGGATACAAAGTTGCCCCGTTAACGGCAATCTTGGTTAAGAAATTCTTGCATATTCAATTTGTTAACTTATCTAATATCTTACTGGGAAGAGAAATCGTTCCTGAGTTGTTGCAGGATAATTGCCAACCGGAAAATATCGTACATTACATCAATCGCTTTTTGGAAAAAGACAATCTTTATCGCTATCAGCAAGAAGGATTTAAAAAAGTACAATCGATTCTCGGACTTGGTGAACAAAAACCGAGTGAACGTGCCGCAGATGTTATTCTTGAACTGATTAAAAAAAATAAGAATTAGATATCCCCGGGTAAACCCGGGGTTCTATAACAGCTACAAACCTTACGGTTTGACCACGCTCGTTGGCATGGAGCGGTGTTGTTCCAACAACTTGGCATTCAGCCTCGAGTAAACTCGGGGTTTTCTGTAAAGCAACTAATAAAAAAAATCCCTTTGAATCATCTTCAAAGGGATTTTTTCTTATCGGCAGTTTCTATTTTCATGCACTGCCGTAACGCGAAAAGTCAACTTTTGTTCTCCGTTGGCCGGAACAGATATTTTCCATTCATACGTCGAAGCATCTTTAAGTTTACCATTGACATTTTCATCACTGATTTTGCTGTCCGTATCAATCCTTTGAGAAAATACAATTTCTTGAGCCTTTTTATCGGCATTATGAAAATCGACTTCAACATCATAAGCATATAAAGTTTTCAAAACCGAACAAGTACCGTCCTGCTCCTTGGTTTCGGATAGTTTATTTACCTCAGCGACCTTGCCGTTGGCATAAACATTAAAGTATTTACCTAAATTTAGGCGCATTTTTTCACCCTCGGCAGCATGCGAAATTCTATCTTCCCCGACAAATTGTAAACTTTTTTCACTGTCATTTTCATAAAAACGAACAATACCGGAAGGTAAAGGAATACCAAGATTGGCACTTTTTTCATTATGCAAGACATAAATCATATCCGGATGCATCTGCTCGAAGTGAGCTTTGGAATTGTAATTAAAGTAAAGCGGAGAAGAAAAATAAGCCTCTTTCTGATAAGAAACATTTTCTTTTTCAAGCAAGCTGACTTGTTTGGTCTGTTTATCTTTAATATCTGTTGCCATCGGTAAATTGTACAAATGGTAACCGCTGATGCTTTCGGGAGCAATGCTTGCTCCTTCGGCAACGGCATAATCATTGACGGCACGTGCCGATTTTGCCAACATTATCGGTCTGGCGGTAACTGCTGTTGCAACCTGATTAACATCACCGGCAATTAATTGAACTCGGGCATTTTTATAATCAATTCCGGATTCGTTATTGATTGTAACCCAACCTGTCAAATTGAGTTTATTGTCGTCCACAACCTGAGCGACATAATTGGTTTTCCAACCGATACCGTTGGTCAGATAAGCCAAAGAAACATCTTTATTTTCGGCGGAGCGGCTGTCTATTTTGGCAATCAAAGTCGGTTCACTGCGCAAACTTGTCGGTAGTTTTTCAAACACCAATCTTCCCGGGAAATTAGTTTCAATACCATAGGAAAATTTTAATATCGGCAATCCGTAAGTCGCGCTGACAATTTCAGCCTCGTCAAAAATATTTTCTCCGGTCGTCGGATTTATCATGACCGTCTTAACCTTTTGTCCGACCGATTTATCGGTAATGTTATTGGCACTCAACAAATCATAGTCATAATTTTGTTCCAAAACCTTGATGCCGTCTGCGCTGATTAAAGCTGTTTCCGGTTTTATGGAGCTGGCAACCCCCTCAAAAGCAACCTCATTAATACCTTGTTTGAGGGCGACGTTTCTCGTATCTTTAACCAGAGCCAAATTATTGTTGTAAATACTGATTTCAAGATTTTGTTGCTGTTTTTCACCGACAATTGTTTCCGCCGCCCAAGCAGAAGAAACCATTGCAACTGTTGCAATTCCCAACATTAACCAAGCAGATAAACGCATATTTTTCTCCTGATAAAAAATGATTTTTTATTACGATATGATAATTCAACACAATTATCAATCCATAAAAATATCTATGGTAAGAAAAAAGCCTCCCGAAACGATGAGCGAGAGGCTTTATTTTACAGTTGCATTCAAATCTTACTGACGCAAAACACCGTCTGTTTTTTTACCGACTTCGGTAATAACCTTTTTCATCAAGGTTTCGATTTCGGCATCGGTAAATGTCTTTTCTTTAGGTTGGAAAGTCAAGCCCAAAGCAATCGATTTTTTACCTTCAGGCAGATTTGTTCCTTCATAAACGTCAAATACGCGAACATCGGTAATATGTTCTTTGTCTGCATTTTTAGCGGCAGCAATAACATTAGCGGCCGGAACATTTTTATTGATGACAAAGGCCAAATCTTTATCAACAGACTGGAATGGCGAAAGTTCGAGTTTTTTCTTAGATTTACCCCCTGCACTTCTGGGCAACGGAATGTTATCCAAATAAACTTCGAAAGCAACCGCTCTTCCTTTAATGTCAAAGGCTTTTAAGACCGACGGATGAATTTCTCCAAAATAAGCCAATACATTTTTTCCCAAACGAAGAGTTCCGCTGCGTCCCGGATGATAGTAAGCAGGAGCATCTGTTGTAACCTGAGCACTGTCATAAGGACCGTTGGCGGCAGCAATGGCAGCCATGGCATCGGCTTTAGCATCAAACACATCATAAGCGCGTTCACCGCCCAACCAGTGCTTTTTAGCCGTCATACCGTAACGAATACCGGTTGCGACCAGACGTTGTTCTTTAGGCTTACGACCATAGAATTCGGGACCGACTTCAAATAAACTAACCGAATTAGCCCCGCGAACAATATTAGCTCTGGCGCCGAGTAACAAATTAGGCAAAATCGACGGACGCATTTCATCTAACTCGGCGGCAATCGGGTTGATTAGCTTAATGGCATCTGCTTCAGAAGTTCTGAAATATTTTGCCAATTTTGAATCGGTAAAACTCCAGGTAACCGTTTCAAACATAGAGCGAGAGGCTAATTCATGTTTGACCGTTACCATGCGGCGTTGTGCCGGATTTAAGGTTTGTTTTGGAAATTCGTCGCTCGGCATAGAGATTGCGGGAATATTGTCCAAGCCATACATTCTGACGACCTCTTCCACCAAATCGGCTTCACATTCAATATCGCCGCGCCAGGTCGGAGAAACAGTTTTGAGTTTACCGTTTTCCTCACTGACGACAAATCCCAAAGCCGTCAAAATTTTAACGATTTCTTCTTTGCTGACATCAAGACCGGCAAGTGTTTTTACTCTTTCGGGACGCAGATATACAGGGGCTGCCGAATAATTTTCTTCACCGCAAACCACGATTTCGGAAGCACTACCGCCGCAGATATCCAAAATCATGGAAGTTGCATAGTCCGAACCCATAACATTGGAATTTGGATCGACCCAACGTTCATAACGATAACGAGAATCAGATTCAATCTGGAAATGACGACCGGTATGAGCAATACAAGATGGCGTAAAATAAGCACTTTCCAGCAAAACATTGACGGTTTCGTCTGAGCAGCCTTTTGCCAAACCGCCCATAACACCGCCCAGGCATTGAACGCCCTCATCATCGCAAATTCCTAAACTTTGCGTATTGAGCGCATATTCCTTACCTTCAAGCGATACAAATTTTTCATCCTCCGTTGCCATTCTGATAACCAAATCACCTTTCAGCTTATCGGCATCAAAAACGTGCAAAGGACGAGCCAAATCATAGTTGATATAGTTGGTAACATCGACCAACGGTGAAATTGAGTGTAAACCGATAGCCGCCAATCTGTCTTTCATCCATTTTGGTGTTTCGGCTTTATTATTGACGCCTTTGATATAACGTCCCGTATAAACCGGACATACATCTTTTGCCTCTACTCTGATAGCAATCGGGCAAGGAAATTCCGCTTTAGGCTTTTTAATTTCCAACGGTTTCAAAGTTCCGATACCGGCAGCCGCCAAGTCACGGGCTACGCCGCGTACGCCCAAGCATTCGGCACGGTTCGGCGTAATTGAAATATCAAATACGGGATCAATATTTAAAATTTCGGCGGCAGGCTTACCGATTTCGGTATCTTTGGGCAAAGAAATAATGCCGGTATGATCTTCACCGATACCGAGTTCTTTTTCGGAACAAAGCATACCGAAACTTTCAACACCGCGAATTTTACCGACGGTCAATTTTTCGTTATAGCAAGGAATAATGACACCGACGGGAGCAAAAATGCCGATTGTCCCCTGTTCTACATTTGGGGCACCGCACACAACCTGCAACATCTCTTTACCGGTATTAACTTTAAGTAAATGGAGATGGTCTGAATCGGGATGCATTTCACATTCCTCGACTTTTGCGGTAACAAAACCTTCAAGTTTAGCGGCGGGATTAATAACCTCTTCCACTTCCAAACCGATTCTGGTCAAAGTTTTTGAGATTTCATCAACCGAAGCATTTGTATCCAAATGTTCTTTTAACCAAGAAAGTGTAAATTTCATCGTGCCAATCCTCCGTTATTGCTTAATCCGCCTGTCATTGAAGATTCATCAAGCGGAACGAAACCATAATGCTTGAGCCAACGCAAATCGGACTCAAAAAACGTACGCAAATCAGGAATACCATATTTGAGCATAGCCAAACGGTCAATTCCCATACCAAAAGCAAATCCTTGATATTCGTCAGGATCGAGACCGCCGGCGGCCAAAACTTTCGGATGTACCATACCGCAACCCAAGATTTCCAACCAATCGTCACCCTCACCGATTTTAAGCTCGTCTTTGTTTTTACGGCAACCGATATCCATTTCGGCAGACGGTTCGGTAAACGGGAAATAAGAAGGACGGTAGCGGACTTTGATATCATCTATTTCAAAAAAGGCGCGAACAAAATCATACAAGCAACCTTTGAGGTGCGCCATGGTCGTGGTTTTATCAATAACCAAACCTTCGACCTGATGGAACATCGGGGTATGAGTGGCATCATAGTCACTGCGATAAGTACGCCCCGGAGCAATAACGCGAATGGGAGGTTTTTTATTTTCCATCGTACGGATTTGTACCGGAGAAGTATGGGTACGGACGACGAAACTGTCATCAAAATTATCACTGTCGGGATTAGGAATATAAAAAGTATCCTGCATTTGGCGTGCCGGGTGGTCGGCGGGCATATTCAAGGCATTAAAGTTATGAAATTGGTCTTCTATATCGGGACCTTCGGCCACTTCAAATCCCATTTGACCGAAAATAGCAACGACTTCTTCGTAGATTTTGGAAACCGGGTGGATTCTTCCTTGAATCTCTGGTCTTGCGGGCAAGGTAACATCAATGCTTTCTCTTGCCAAACGACGATTGAGCTCTTCGGTTTCCAAATAAGTTTTTCTTTCCTCGATAGCTTTTTCGACAGCTGTTTTCAAAAGATTAAGTTCTTTTCCGGCAGCAATTTTTTCTTCTAAAGGCAGAGAGCCCAAAGACTTCATTTTTTCGGTAATTGAGCCTTTTTTGCCCATTGCCGCAACGCGCACTTCATCTAATTTTTTCAAATCGGAGGCAGAAGCAACCGCTGTCAAAATTTCGTTTTGTAAATCCTGTAAATTTTCCATTATTTTCCCCGTATACAAATAAAAAGAGCCTGTCCCGAATGCTCGAGGCA
Organism: uncultured Alphaproteobacteria bacterium; assembly: GCA_944390315.1. Lineage (GTDB taxonomy): Bacteria > Pseudomonadota > Alphaproteobacteria > RF32 > CAG-239 > JAFUYI01. Next base: position 54,954 of record CALXPO010000025.1, on the reverse strand, counting down.
GACTCTTTCATTGATTCGCATTATAAAAATTACTTCAAAGCGTCCTTAGCCTGAGCGACTAACTTGGCAAATGCCTCGGGCTCTCTTAATGCGATATCAGCCAAAACTTTACGATCAAGCTCAATACCTGCTTTGTTGAGCCCGTTCATAAATCGGGAGTATGTCATATCATTAAGTCTTGCAGCAGCGCCAATTCTTTGAATCCACAAAGAGCGGAAACTTCTTTTCTTTGCTCTTCTGTCGCGATAAGCATATTGTAAAGCTTTTTCAACTTTTTCAACAGCAACTCTGAAAACATTTTTTGAACGACCGCGATAGCCTTTTGCCATAGCAAAAATCTTTTTGTGGCGTGCACGAGCCGTTACACCTCTTTTAACACGAGACATCTATACATCCTCCTACAAATACGGCAAAAATTGTTTAACGATTTGGACATCGCAATTAGCAACCAAAGTTGTACCTCTTGCTTGTCTTTTCATTTTTTGAGTTTTGCAGAAGAGACAGTGTCTTTTTTTGGCGAAATTTCTCTTCAATTTGCCTGTTCCGGTAACGCTAAAGCGTTTTTTAACCGAACTTCTTGTTTTCATTTTTGGCATTTTATATCCTTTCTAAATTTTTTAGATGGGTTAACTCCGGATGCAAAGGCATGCCTTTAGCCCGTACATCCACAAATCGGGTTGGTTTATATACCATTTTTTTTCTCTTGGCAAGCATTTTTTTGCACCATTTGCTTGTTAATTCTGCAATTTCTGTTGCAATTTGAACATTCAAATTATATAACCTTTGTCATCAACCAAGGAGTTTTTATTGATGATGTTTAATCTGTTCGAGAGAATGGTCGCCGGTCGCTACCTGCGAGCCAAGCGCAAAGAAGGCTTTATTTCGGTTATTACGGGCTTTGCTTTTACCGGAATTGCTTTGGGAGTTGCCACTCTGATTATTGTCATGTCGGTTATGAACGGCTTCAGAAGCGAACTGCTCTCACGAATTTTGGGAATTAACGGTCACATCGGTATCGTATCCGCCGGCGGTGCCGCTTTCAATAACTATAAACAAGCCGTAAACGACATTGCCGCCTTTGATAACGTGCAAACAGTTTTCCCAATGATAGAAAAGCAACTTCTTGCCTCTTCGGGACGCGCCGCCGAAGGTGCAATGGTTCGCGGAATGAGAAAAGAAGACATCGAAAAAAAACAAACTCTGAAAAACGGCATGCTTAATATTGACATGAGCAAATTTGAAGGAAACGTCGTCATTATCGGCTACCGCCTTGCTCTTAAAATGGGCTTGATTCCGGGAGATGAAATTACGCTTATCTCCCCCAACGGAAAAATTACCGCTTTCGGCACGGTTCCGCGGATGAAATCTTATCGTATTGTCGGAACTTTTGAGCTCGGAATGTACGAATACGATTCCAACTTTATTTTTATGCCGCTTGACACGGCTCAAACATTTTTCGGTTTAGGTGATGCCGTTACCAATATTGATGTAACCCTAAAAGACGAAAGTAAACTTAACGAGACCAGAAAAGCTATCGAAAAAAGTGTTGACGCCGGTGCTTATATATTTGACTGGAGGCAATCTAATTCAGCTTTTTTCAATGCTATTGATGTTGAAAGAAACGTCATGTTTCTGATTTTAACACTGATTATTTTGGTTGCGGCATTTAACATCATTACCGGATTGATTATGTTGGTCAAAGACAAAAGTCGAGATATTGCCGTCTTAAGAACCATGGGTGCTACCAAAGGTATGATTATGCGTATCTTTTTCATGGACGGAGCTTTTATCGGCGTGGTCGGAACAACCATCGGCGTCTTACTCGGCATCCTGTTTTGCGAAAATATTGAAACAATTCGTCAGTTCTTACAGGATTTGTCCGGTCGCGAATTGTTCTCGGCAGAAATTTACTTTTTATCTCAATTACCCGCCAAAATTGACACGACCGAAGTCTGCATGATTGTTCTCATTTCTTTGTTATTATCATTTTTGGCTACAATTTATCCTGCTTACAGAGCAGCAAAAATGGACCCGGTGGAGGCTTTGCGTTATGAGTAATGAAACACAAACAACAACAGTTCTGCAACTCAAAAAAATCTCCAAAAGTTTTAGACAAGGAGAACAAAAGTTAGACGTCTTAAACGGTGTTGATTTTAGCATCAACAGCGGCGAGATTATTGCATTGACAGGTCCTTCCGGATCAGGCAAATCAACCTTATTGCAAATTGCCGGACTTCTTGAAACCCCAACCTCGGGCGAAATTTTTATTAATGAACAAAATTGTTCTAAAACAAATGACGGCTTACGCACCCTGCTCCGACGCGATTTTTTGGGATTTGTTTACCAGTATCACAATTTACTTCCCGATTTTAACGCCTTAGAAAACGTTATGTTACCTCAGCTCATTGCCGGACGAACAAAAAAAGCCGCCAAAGAACGTGCACGTTGGTTGCTCGACAGAATGAACATGAGCCATCGCCTTAAACACCGTCCCGCAGAAATGTCCGGCGGAGAACAACAACGTGTTGCCATTGCCCGTGCATTGGCCAACGCTCCCAAACTGTTGTTGGCCGACGAACCAACCGGAAACCTTGACCCCAAAACTTCGGATATCGTATTTGCCGAATTAATAAATATTGTAAGAGAAACCGGTCTGTCAGCTCTGATTGCTACCCATAATATGGAACTTGCCGCCCAAATGGACCGAAAAGTAAGGCTCTCCGACGGAAAATTAATCAATACGGGAATCTCAGGTCTGATTTCTGAACAGAATTTTTATTAATATTAAAAACAGCAACCGACTAATTTGCATTATTATGAGCAAATTTCTTGCATAAATAAATATATTTGTTAATCTAAAACAACAAACTTAACACGACATAGGGTTATTAATATGCAAACCAAATTTTCTAAATCATTATTACTTGCATCTACAACATTTTCTTTTTTGTTCACACAACCTGTTAACGCAGCTCTCTACCCTCTGAGCTTTAACGAAATGTACCGATATGCCTCCGCCGGCAATTTGACCGTTTTGAATAATGCTATTTTGCGCGGTCTTGATATAAATTCTACAAATTCAAACGGCGATACGGGTATATGCGCCGCAATCCGCCGCAATGACCATGTTGCCTACGAAACATTCAAACGTGCCGGTGCCAACACACGTCCCCGTTGCCTAAATAAACTGACCTCGCAACAACAAAAAAGATTTGCAGATGCCCATAAACCTTATGAAGTTATTTATGAAGACGATGACAATTCTTTGTGGTGGTGGGTAGGCGGTGCAGCCGTTGTCGGCGGTGTAGCCATAGCTGCCGGAGGCGGCGGTGGCGGAAGCTCAAGCGCTGCCACGACTCCCGAAGATCCTACCGTACATAGTGACAAAGGGTTAGGATATATTGTCGGTACTGTCAGTCCATCGGAACCCGAAACTTCCCCTTATCAGGCCGTGTCGGTTCTGGCTGACAATAATATTACACTGGTCAACCAAGAAGCACTGCAAATAAATAATAATTCCAACATGTGGGTTTATGATGCGGAAACTGGTTCTTACAATACCATTCCCTTGGCTAATCTTATAAATTTCGATTCTGATATCAATTCTTACACAAAATATTTAGCCGTCGGAATGCAAGCCCACGACAAGTCCGTTGTTATTAATGACAGTGAACAAACAATTACCCTAAGTAGTAATACTATCGGAATGGATGCCACACTAAACAGCTCGGCATCAAATCTCGGAACAATCGAAATCAGCGCTCAAAACGGCGGTATAGGTATGATTGCCAGCGATTACTCGGATCTGACGAATAACGGAACCATTTCTATTGAATACACCGGCCAAAATATTACAGATAGCACCATAGGAATGTATGTCGACACAAATTCTTCGGCAGAAAATAAGGGAACCATAAGTGCCAAAGCCGATACGGCATATGGCAAAATAACAGGTATGCAAACCAGATTGACGAATTACTATTCTGATTTCAGCAACCAAGCCGTCAATAACGGTAATATTGAAATAACAGGTTCCGCCAACGATGCCGGAGCTCTGAGTTTATGGGGCATGAGCAGTTGGATGGACGCCTCCTTATCTGACGGAACACAATCTACCGAAAATCTTGATAAAGCAAATATTACAAACAACGGTAACATTAATCTGACTTATGCGCTGCAGACTTCCGAAGAAGAAGGGAGTACTCCGTCATCAACCACTCCGCTGACATTAGCTGACGGAAACGGCGGGATTGTCGGTATGCATGCAGATGCCAACACTACGGCTACCAATAACGGCAATATTTCTATAATTCTGTCCGGAGACAGCGGACAAACATTAGGCGCCGGCATGATGTCCGTAAGAGGCGGAAATCTATCCAATACGGCAAATCATCAAATTTCCGTTACTTCAGAAGGAACTTCGTACGGTATGATTGCCACACCGACCACCGGCGGCAATCAAGATTTAGATAATGCCAAAAGCAGTATAACCAATGCCGGAAACATCACAGTCAGCTCCAAAGATGCTGCCTACGGCATATATTCTACCGCGTATGGTGATGTCAATCACAGCGGTTCAATTTCCATAGCCGATTCTGGCATAAGCTATGGTATTTATAAAGAAAACGGAAATATTAATAACAGCGGAGGCACAATCAGCATAACCGGTACCGGAGCTAAGAATAGTTACGCAATCACAGCCCATGCCAGCGCAAGTGATAATTATAAAATTAACAATGCTTCGACCATCACCATGACCTTTAGCTCGGACGGACAGGAAGAGGAAGAAGGAGATGACGGCGGACTGATAAATTCGGTTCAAAACTATGGCATATATGCTTCAGGTATTGAGATTATCAATTCCGGCAATATAACAATCAGTCAACAAAATAATACAAATGGCGAAATTTACGGCATTTCATCTCAAAACGGCAATATTCAAAACAGCGGCGTAATATCGCTGACCGGAAATGGTAACGGCATAACGGCAACTAACGCAAATATTAATAATACGGGAAGCATATTTATTACCGGCAACGGTTTTGCTCTGACAACGATTAACGGCAATATCACAAACAGCGGAAATCTAAACTATACGGGTAAAGGTTCTGTCGTATATAGTACAAACGGTAATGTTATAAACAACGGAGAAATTTTCCTCGAAGGAAACGGTTCTGCCATATACGTCCACAACGGCAATATCACAAATAATGCCAACGGCAAAATAACGATTGTATCAAACAACAGTGCCAGCATGTCTGGATTAAATTTAGTCGGGAAAAATCATACATTACAAAATGAGGCTTCTATCTACATAACCTCAGCAGAAGATTCTATTACACAAAAGGCTTATGGTATTTTCGGAGATAACAATCTCGTCACAAACAACGGAAGTATTAACATAGGAACAACGGAATCCTTATTTTCCAATGCAACGGGTATATACAGTCTTGGCACAATAAACAACTCCGGCAACATAAACATTTACGGTTCCGGATATGGTATTTCCGGTAATGGTTTGACAAACAAAGGAAATATCACCATTTATCAAGCAAATGGCAATGGCACGTCATATGGTATATATGGGGCAAGCGCAACGACTACGAACTACGGTCGCATATATATTTATTCATCGGATACGATAAATAATACTTCTACTGTTTTCGGATTATACGGTAGAAATACGCAACTCATCAATAACGGCGACATCACAATCGGAAACAATAACAATATGTTTAACCTGGCCACAGGTATTTATATTCAAGGACAAAATCTCCAGAATTACGGAAGCATTAATATTTATGGCTCAGGACAAGCCATAAATGCTGTCAATGCTGATATAACCAACAATTCAAACGGCAATATTACGATGATTGTCAACGGCGATAAAGATAGCTACGGAATTTATCAAATCGGCAATTCTGACAATGTCGTAAACAATAGCGCCTCAATCAAAATAAACGCATCAAATGATTATCAGACAGGAAGCAATGTCGCCCTCATCTACTCCAAAGGAAGCACAATATCAAATCAGGGAAATTTGGAACTGGGAGCCCAAGACGCCACGATTGATAACGGTATAGGAATCAGTGCGGAAAACGGTAACATCAATAACGAAGGCAGTGTTACTCTCTATGGGCAAAACAGCGTAGTCCTTAAAAGTACAAACGGAGATATAACCAATAACGGCGCAGCAACCCTATACGGAAACGGCACGGCACTATATACTGACGGTAATGTTACTAACAATAATAAAGGAAACTTAACCGTCTATACCGATGGTCAAAATTCTTCTTACGGTATCTATGCTACGACCGATTCTGAAGCAAGCATTACAAATCTGGCTGCTATTTATATCGGACAAGGCAGCAACTATTCTCAAAATCCAGAAACTGCAAATTATGGCATTTGGACAGACAACTCCTCCATTTTTAATTATGGCAGCATATCGCTTGGAAGCAGCAACGCAATCCTTGATAATGTCTATGGTCTTTATATTTCCGGAAACGGAAACATTGAAAACAGCGGTGTTATAAATATGTATGGCGGCGGAATAGGCATATACACAGAAACCGGCACCATAAATAATTTAAGCACAAGCGGTATCATTAATATTTTCACCAACGGAAATACAAACAGCTATGGTATTACAACCTCGACCGAAAATAATAATCTGATTAACAATCAGAACAAAATCACGATTTTGGCAAGTTCAGCTTCGGCGTCATCAAAGGAAAATATCGGTATTTTGGCCAATAATATCAGCAATTCCGGTACAATTGAAATCGGAAATAACAACACGCCGATAAATAATGCCATTGGGCTTAAAGGACAAAAAATTGTCAATAGCGGTGCCATTAATATGTCCGGTGAGGATGTAAATGCTATTGTTTCCGAACAAAATGACACAAACATTAATAACAAAGGAAACATCAAGATTCAGAACTGTATCAACGGTTCTTGTAACGGAATCTGGGCTAAAACCTCCGATTACCTGAATTTAATAACAAATTCAGGCAGCATTGAAATTAATGCCAGCGGAACATCAAACGGTATTCTCAACGCCAGCGGAACAGTTGAAAATAGCGGTAATATAACCATTTATGCAACGACAAGCTATGGTATTTATGCTCAGCATATAACAAACAGCGGTTCCGTTACCATGCAGCACTCCTCAAGTTATGCCTTAGGAACAGCCAACGGTTCAATAATCAATAACGGAACAATTACGATAAACAGCTTTAGTAGTTATGGATTATATGGTCTAAATAATTCTTATCTGTACAATACAGCTCCTATTAATATATTGGCTGATAATGGTTATGCCATGTATGCCACAGACAACATATCCACCTACAACAGCGGAACTTTAAACATAAACGGACAAGACAGTTATGGTCTGAGCATTACGGGCGGTACTATCACAAATGAAGGTAACATTACCACAAATGATACCAATAACTATGCCATTTATGCCAACGGCTTAACCAGCTTAAAAAACAGTGGCAATATCACAATAAACGGTAATCAAAATTATGGTATATATGCTACCGGCGTTGCCGAAATAAATAATACAGCTCCGATTAACGTCAACGGCGAAAATAGTGTTGGCTTTTATGTTGACAATTCGCAGAATGTATCAAACTCTGCCATGATTACCGTAACGGGCAATAACAGTATCGGTGTTTACGCTGCCGGTAACTCATCTGTTCTTAATCAAGGTCAAATCAGGGTTGACGGACAGGGAAGTTATGGAATTTATGCCACAGGCACATCTTCCGTAAATAACACTGCGGACATATATCTTACCATGACATCTGCTGATAATACAACCAGTGCTCTTTATGCCAACGGTAAAGCTACTGTTACAAACAGCGGAAACTTGTATATCGTTGGAAGTAATAATTCCAATATTTATGCAGCCATGACAAGCGACAGCGGAATAATTACAAATTATGGCACGATTTATGTCAGCCACCTCACCGACACGGTTATGAGCGGAAATGTGGATAATCAGGGAACAATTGAGGTTATAAACGGAAATTTGTCTCTTAATTCCGGAATAACTTTTGATACAAATTCTAAGTTTATTGCCAATAAAATCAGTGGTATTGCAACAGTAAGCAGCAATGCCGTCAAACAATCCAATCAAACTACATATGTCTTAGAAAATAACTTTGAGGGTAATACCGATAACTTGGAAGTCGCATCACAATCGTTCTTATTCAACAGTGATTTTGATGGCAAGCAAACGACATTAACAATGAAAAAATTTGAAGAAGTTGAAGAAAATGCCTCTTTAAGTGAATTTTTACAAGACAATTATGCGGCAAACAACAATCAAGAACTTTTTGATGAACTCAAATCTGCTTCTACTCAATCGGAGTTAAGCTCTACCCTGACCCGCCAAACCGGACGAGATTTCATTCCGGCCTTGGCAGAGCAGAACTTGGCTCTCATGAAAGATCTTAATCGTCAAATAAGTAATAGTTGGTTTGCTGCGGCTCCAAACGAAAAAATCATTGCGGCTGTCAATTATTATAATAGAGAATTTAAGGCCCATGATTACCTAAGCGGCAGCGATGTCAATGCAGTGTCCCTATATGGCTTATTAAGAAATACGGACGCGCAAACATTTAGCTATGGATTAGGGTGGAATTTTACCAAAATGAATGCAAAATTCGATAATGACGTTTCCAAAGACGAAGTTATTGCCCAAATTTTGCTTCCTTACGGTATACATCAAAATTATTTTGACTTTTTTGGCAACCTTTACGGCGGCTACGGCTACGGTGATTACACCCGTTATGCCGATGGCAAACGCTACAAAGGCGACATCAAAAACTACTACTATGGTATCAATAACGAATTACGCGCAAATATCACGACTATTGCCGATATTTCGATACAACCCACGGCAGAATTAAATGTTAATGCTTTGTATCAACGAGGCATCAATGACGGTCAGCTTGATATTCAACACAATAATAACGTTTCTGTTGAAAGTGGTTTGGGATTATATGCCGAAAAGAAATTTGAGCTTGATGAAAATAACATTATCCGTTTGCGCGCCGGAGGTACTTGGTATCATGAATATAATGATAACTACCAAAACGTAAAAGTCGGAATTAACGGCATGGACGGAACTTTTGCACTTGGAAAATTATCAACCGATCAAGATCGAGCTTTACTCAGCATAAACGGTGAATATAAGAACGGTAACTTCAGCCTCTATGGGGAAAGCGCTCTTGATGTAGGAAGTGAAGAAAATTGGATATTTAATTTAGGTATTAAATATGCCTTTTAAGAAAGGAAACATAAGATGAAAACCACAATATATATTTTAGCTTTGTCGGCTTTATTGTTCCCCATGGGAGCAAATGCAAAATACAATCCGCCCAAAGATGTTCCTCAAGTTTCGCAAGCGCAGAGAATTGCCGTTGCCGAAATGAGCGGACTTGATAAGGATGAAGATGGCAGACTCAGCATGGCAGAATTTAAGGCCAAAGTTAATACATATACCCGACTTGATGAAAAAAATGCCAGACGTGCCCGTAAAAAAGGCTTTTATCAAACACCAGAGCAACAATTCAAAGCAGCAGATGTTGATAATGATGGCTTTTTAACCTACAAAGAATTATCCGACTATATCACGCAATATCAAAAAAATGATAAAGGCAGAGCTCAATATTACTAAGCCATAAGTCTAGCTACAAACAAAGATTTTTGTGCTTATCTATTTTCTGTAAATAATTTACGGAGGATAGATAATGAAAAATTCAATAACAACAAGTTCTAATCAAGAATACGAAGTGCCGGTTCATACAAAAAATGAATTCTGGCACTTTTTATCGCATATGCGCAACATGTGGGATATGCATGAAATGCACGAAGGAAAAACGATTGAACCCAAAATAGAATTTTCTGAAAGTAATGATGCCGTTAAAATCACGGCAGAAGTTCCCGGAATTTCAGAAAAAGATTTAGATATAGAAATTTCATCAGACGGATATCTAAGCATCAGCGGCGAAAAAAAGAGCCAAGTTGAACATAATAAAGGAGACAATTACTTTTCTGAAGTATCTTACGGCATGTTTCAACGCACTGTTCCCCTACCCTGGGATTTAGATTATTCCAAAGCAGAAGCCGACTATGAAAACGGAATATTGAAAGTTTGTATTCCCAAGACATCAATTGAAAAGGCAAAGAAGAAAAAACTTTGCGTAAAATGCAAAAAAAGCCAATAACATTGTTGAAATATAAAACTCAGAAACACCTGAATACTCCATACGTAAAGGCACCGCTGCGGTGCCTTTATGATTTCAAAAGTATAACTTATGTAAAATCGAGATTGCATATTACAAAGTTTGAATAAAATGCTGCTGTATTACCAAACAGAATTGAGCTATAACAATCAAAATAGTAACAATAACGTCTATTTATTTTTTACATCTGTCTAAATCTGCGCGCAACAAACAAATAAATTACAGAAATTTCATTTAGGACGCCACACAAAAGAAATAATATTTTAAAAGAAAAATTCTCCCTTTGTCTGAAACAAAAGGAGAATTTGTTATCATAATACTCTTTGATATATAAGTTATTGATCCAAGAATGATCTCAATTTACGTGAACGACTTGGGTGTTTGAGTTTACGCAGCGCCTTTGCCTCAATCTGACGAATACGTTCACGAGTAACATTAAATTGCTGTCCTACTTCTTCCAAAGTATGATCGGTATTCATACCGATACCGAAGCGCATTCTTAAAACACGTTCTTCTCTCGGCGTTAAAGAGGATAATATTTTGGTACAAGTCTCTTTTAAATTAGCATGAATAGCAGAATCTAAAGGCTGCAAAGCGCTTTCATCTGGGATAAAATCGCCCAAAGAAGAATCTTCTTCATCTCCGACCGGAGATTCCAAACTGACCGGTTCTTTAGCAATTTTCATAACCTTGCGTACTTTTTCTAAAGGCATTGACAGTCTGGCTGCCAATTCTTCAGGAACAGGCTCTCTACCCATTTCTGCCAACATTTGGCGTGAAGTCCGCACTAATTTGTTGATGGTTTCAATCATATGGACAGGGATACGAATAGTTCTCGCCTGATCGGCAATAGAACGCGTAATAGCTTGTCTTATCCACCAGGTAGCATAGGTTGAAAACTTATATCCGCGGCGATACTCAAACTTATCGACGGCTTTCATCAAGCCGATGTTACCTTCTTGAATCAAATCCAAGAATTGCAAGCCGCGATTGGTATATTTTTTAGCAATGGAAATGACCAAACGCAGATTAGCTTCAATCATTTCTTTTTTTGCTTTATCGGCTTCTCTTTCGCCTTTTTTAATAGTATCGACCATACGGCGGTATTCTGTAATCGGCAGACCGCATTCTTGAGCCATTTGAGCTACATTTTCGCGTAATTCTGCAATTTCGGTGCCATATTTATTAACGAATTCTTGCCAATGTTTATCTTTTCGATGTGAAATATTTTCAATCCACGCCGGATCAAGTTCCGAATTTTGATAAGCCTCAAGAAAATCTTCACGTTTAATTTTGCAAGCTAAGGCATAACGTAATAATTTTCCTTCAAGTCCCATCAAACGCTTATTAAGTTCATTTAATTGTTCGACAAGTTGTTCAATACGCGTTGAATTGAGATGAATTGAACTCATCAATTCAACAAGCTCTTTTTTAATTTGTATATATTTTTTCTCGACAGAAGGTTTAATTGCTTTACCTGCCAAAATAGCTTCGACTCTTTGATTTTGAATTTTTTTCAAATCATCATAATAGCTGGAAATTTTAGTAAGAATTTCCAAGACAGGTTCCCACAAAGCCTCTTCCATAGCAGAAACAGAAGCAGAAGAATGTCCGCTTACGCCATCATCAGCGTCATCGAGATGCTCTTCGTTGTCAACGGAATCTTCGGTTTCACCGTCTTCCAAATCAGCGGCATCCTCATCATCGTTTTCTTCTTCATCGACGGCATCTTCCAAATCCATATCATCAGCCAGATCTTCATCAATATCATCGAGATTTTCTTTTTTCTCCAATTCGGCGACCACTTTTTCCAAATTATCGACCGGAGTACTTTCTTCATCTTCATAAACCAGTGCTTCAGGATCGTCGCCATACATCATTTCCAAATCGACGACATCACGCAATTGCATTTTTCCGGAAAGCAGATCATCTTTCCAATCAGCGATGGCTTTAATAGTCATCGGGCTTTCGCACAAACCGTCAATCATAACTGTTTTACCGGCTTCTATACGTTTGGCGATAGCTATTTCGCCGTCACGTGAGAGTAGCTCAACGGATCCCATTTCTTTTAAATACATTCTGACGGGATCATCATAGCGTCCTAATTCTTTTTCGTCAAAATTTCCGCTTTCATCATAATCTTCTTCATCATCTTCTTCGTCTTCAGCCTCAAAATTATCTGCTTCAGATTCCGAAATGATACTTATTCCCATATCGGAAATTTCGGACATAATATCTTCGATTTGTTCAGAAGATTCTTTTTCAGAAGGCAAAGCCTTATTCAGTTCTTCAACCGTAATATAACCGCGGGCTTTTCCTTTTTCGACAATACGTTTAACAGCACTGCCCAAAGTGTCAATGAGCGGAGCATCTTGTGCACCCGCTTCATAAAGGTCTTGATTTTCTGTATCTGACATATTCTTTCCCAAAAATCGATTTTTTTCGTCAAACATTGCACTTGACAAAATAGTTGCTAGCGGCTCTTTTTTAGAGTTTTATTGTCAATTTGTCAACACCATAGATGTAAATAATTATTACTTTTGAAAAAAACAATCACTTTTTGCATAGTTTTAGCTTATTATGTCATCTTCATGCTGTTGCGTGAGCAAAATATTTCTTTCTTTTTCAAGCATATTATACCGCTCAAACAGGGTTTCTGAAAACGACTCGGAAGCCTCCATTTCGCGTAACGACTGCTTCATTTCTTTTTCCAGCTGTTGCAGCTGCATTTCGATAATTTTATTATTAATTTCTTTGCGCAATTTCCTTATATCGGGATTTTGACCGCGTATCATTTTCACTTCCCAAAGCCCGGACAAATATTTGTCAAAACCTTTGTTTTGAAGCATATGATAAAAATCGATATATGAAATGTCTTCATTTTCATGATAAATTTCAATCATTTTTTCAAATAATTGCTTTAAATCAGGATTAGAAATTTCAAACATTCCCGTCTTTTCTTCATATTCTCCTATGAGGCTCGGAAAACATAGCATTGCGGAAACAATAAACTTTCCGACCAAATCATCCAAAGTTATTTTTATCGGCTGCGGACGCATTTTTGTTTTAGCGGCCACATTACGTTTAGAATACCCTTTTTCAGATTTGGGCGCTGTATTTATTGGTTGACGAAAATTGTCATAAATGCGCTTTTTCATATCTTGCAAATAATAACTTCTGACTTTTTCGTCACCGATTTTTCCGACTTCTTCCAGAACTGTTTTTTCAAATAGAGCTTTTTGTTCGGGAGTATCCGTCGGCAGAGATTCGATATTTTTTCGCCACAACAAATCAGCCAAAGGAACGGTATGTTCAAGAGCCTTTTCATATTCATCGGCTCCCTTGGCCTTTAAGAATTCATCGGGATCCATTTTATCCGGTAAAAAGACATATTTAAGCGAATATCCGGCTTTTAGCATCGGTAAAACCCTGTCGGCTGAGCGAATTGCCGCCTTAATGCCGGCACCGTCACCGTCAAAGCAAAGCGTCGGTTCGGGACAAATTTTCCACGCTTCGGCGATTTGCTCTTCCGTTAAAGCCGTTCCGAGCGGTGCCACGGCGTAATCAAAACCGAATTTGGCCTGTGCAATAACGTCCATATAACCTTCACAAATAACAATCCGACGTTTTTCAAAGGCTTTGTCACGAGCATAGTTAAGATTGTACAAGACACGCCGTTTATTAAAAATGGGCGTATCGGGAGAATTGAGATACTTGGGCTGTTCGTTACCCATAACTCTGCCGCCGAAAGCGATAACTTTGCCGCGCTTGTCCATAATCGGAATAATAACCCGATTACGGAAAAAATCATAAATCTTTCCGTTTTTTTCGGATAACACCGCCAAGCCGAGCTCAATCATATCGCTTTCGCGTACATTTTTCGAGGCCAGCCAAGCACACAAACCATTATTATCAGGAGCATATCCCAAACGAAATTTTTTGATAATGTTTTCATCAAAACCACGTCTGAGAAAATAAGCCATTCCCTCTTGTCCAATCGGCAAGCGCAAATTTTTTTCAAAATAAGTTGCCGCCAGCTCGGTAATTTCGTACCACGAGCTGCGTTTTTGAACTTCTTCGGGATTTTCGTGGCTGATTTGCGGAACACGCAAGCCGGCTTTATTTGCCAGCTTGGTAACCGCGTCCATAAAAGGCAAACCGTTGGCTTCCATTTCAAATTTGATGATATCACCGTGCGCTCCGCAACCAAAACAGTGATAAAAACCTTTGGCTTCGTTAACCGTAAAGGAAGGAGTTTTTTCGTTGTGAAAAGGACAAAGTCCCATATACTCTTTACCTTTGCGCACAAGTTTAACCTTGGCACCGACAACATCGGCGACCGAAAGACGCGAACGCAGTTCATCGAGAAATTTTTGAAAGTCGGTTTCCATAATTATTAACCGAGTATAGCCTTAATTTTGCCCGATACCGAACCAAAATCCATTTGACCGGCATATTTGGTTTTAAGCTCGCTCATAACTTTACCCATATCTTTCATAGAAGTTGCACCGACTTCGGCAACGGCGGTCTTAATGGCGGCTTCAACTTCTTCTTCGCTCATTTGTTTTGGCATAAAACTTTGAATAACGGTAATTTCCGCCTCTTCTTTTGCTGCCAATTCTTCACGTTTACCTTCACGATAAACTTTTGCCGATTCTTGGCGTTGTTTTATCATCGTCTGCATCATAGACAACAAATCGGCATCCGAAGCACATTCCTTACCTTTTCCTCTGGCATCAACATCTTTTTCTTTGATACCGGCCAAAATCATTCTGACCGTGCTTAAGCGTTCGGTTTCATGATTTTTCATTGCTTCTTTAATTGCATTTTGAATATCTTCTCTTAACATTTTTTTCTCCGTTGAATCATTTTTTCTTTGAAAATATATCGGTTGTTCAAAAATTGCAAGCCTACCGGCAAAAAACTCTAAAAATAATATCTGACGGAAGTCATAAATTCTTCTTCGTCATCGCCTTTTTGACGATCGTTATATTTGTATTCTGCGGCCAGTCCCCAATTAGTAGTCAAAATCAAGTTAGCTTCCAATTTATATCTTATTTGCGAACCATACCAAGTTGTTGCAAAGATTTTTTCAGCCTCGGCCAATAGCTTAAGGCGATTAAAATCAACAAAAGCTCCGCCGGCAAAGCCAATACCGATATATTGATTATGCGGCAAAAAGCCGCCATAGCTGCCGTAAAGATTATTCATAAAATACAGCGATAAAAAGTCGGTTGGCTTATAAGCGGCTCCGCCGCCGACCCAAGCATTAAAAACATAACCTTCTTTTTGAGTATCGGGCCTGCTTTCTCGGGCAATATCCAATCCCATATTAAAAGATATCGGATGAAACATTTCATTAATCGGAGATAAGGATTTTATGCCGAGCAAATTAAACTGTTGCAAAACCGTTTTTTGCGAGCTGTCATAGTGTCTGATTTTAAGATTTAGAAAATTAATCTCCGCTCCGGGCAGTAAGCCGTAATTGTTGTCGGTCAATGAGTGATAGGCGGGGCGAACGGAAAATTCCTGAAAGTTTTCGCCATCTTTAGAGCCAAACCCCAAAGTCATTCTTTTTGATTCATGTGATTTAAGCGGACTTTTTCCTTCGGGATTTTCGCTCATGCGAGCTTTTTGGTTTTGTAAGCGATTGCGCGCCATCAATCCCATAAAACTACGTTTGCGATATTCCTGCAAATCATACTCTTTTTTTACGAATTGATACTGTACGTATTGATAAGCCGTTTCCAAAACATCGGCTTTTTGTTCATCGGGTAAGTTTTTGAGATTATAGTCTTTATCTTTGATTGCGGCAAGGTAGGCTTTTTTTTGCGCTTTGTTCATCTGCTTGGCTCGATGAATAATCTTGCTTTGACGCGAAGGACGATAATTAACATCTTTAACCAAATCGGGACGTCTGTAAACGGCTTTGACCGTATCCAAAGGAATTGTTTGCAACCAAAACTCATCGGCTAAATGTAGTGACGGGCGCACGGCATCAAGCATTTCCATAATCATGTAAGAACAATTTTTGGTAAAAAAGTAGTATCTGGTTTGAGTATGTCCGATTTCCCAAAGATGAGCAACAAACATATCAAGTTCTTCATCTGAAAGATTAAGATTAAGCTCCCAAATATCTCTATTTTCTATATTATTATATGTATTTATGATATCGTAATAAGGCTTGACCGTCCAACCGCCGTAATAACCGCCGGTTAAGCCGTAAATAGCAAACAAAGCGCCGTTTTCTTTGCCTTCGGTAAAAGCACCGTAATTTGCTCCGTGAGCCAAAAGTTGTGTCCCTTTGCGAGCGGTATCAATTCTGAGCAAAGTATGCCCAAACAGCGACGACGGATTGTTCATATAAGCATCTGTAAAAAGCAAAGTTACGCCCTGCGGCTGCAAATCTTTTTTAAACTGCTCAAATTCTTCGCAACGGATTTTGCTTTCTTCAATCAGCCCTTGTTTTTTTAAGAAAAGATATCTTCCCTGAAACAAACAAATTTTTTCTTTGTCCTTTTGTTCATTAAATAACTTTATTGTAGCTTTCAATTCAGCCTGAGGATTGGTGCGTCCGTTATCTGCCAAGTAAAAATTATCCGAATCAATCGAAGCGGTATAGCCGCCGAAAACATTCGGTCGATAATGCCCCAAAGCCAGCCATTCGGGTGATAATGTTTCGGCTTTGGCAGAAACAGACAGTAATAACAAAGAGATTAAAAAGATATTTTTCATAAACAGTTATAAATGAACTTTCACGAGCTGACGCCAGCAGAATTAACATTTTTGAACTTCATTATCCGATGTTTGGGAAACATGAACCTAATGAAGAGTTTAGTAAAATGGCATATAAAACCCACCACGCAGGTATTCCGACACAAACGGCGGCTTAGCGTTGAATTGTTAAACCGCCGTATTAAGAAAGACGGATTATGCTTTGATAATCTCAAAAATTTTATTTGTAACAAAAATAGCATCAACATTGCTGTCAGGGAAGATGGCAGCAAAATTTTGTTGTGATTTTTTAGCAAATTCCTGCTTGTCCATATTCAACATGCCGGCAATTGTATCCAAGGTTTCACCCTCACCGCGTGCCGCATCCAAAGCATATTGCTCCATGTTATTTTCCAAAAAGTTAAATACCATTTTTTGTGTACCGCCACTGACACGACCGTTCGGATCGCAACCAGAAGTACCGAAAGTAATACCAAAAGTTTGAGTTCCAAAAGAACCATTAGTGGTTACGGCCAAAATTTGCGGCACAGGACCGGATTGACCGCGCCAAGCCATTGATCCCAAACCACAACCGGTACTGTCGATTGCTTGAGCATTTGCAGCAAACATTGCCGAAGCAACGACTGCAGATAATATAAAGATTTTTTTCATTTTCAATCTCCGAAAAGTTCTAATTAACGTTTTTAATATACCACATTTGTTTCGGATGTATAGGTAAAAAAGTTTTATTTAACAGAAAATAAACTTGCAATTATTTTTTATTGATGTTATATAGATTGCTATCTGATTGATATAAACGATGGCTGTGAAGGGCTGAGCTTTTCGCAGTCAAATTTTTTAATTTTAGCATAAGAGGTGATAAAATGGATAAGTTCCCTTTAACAAAAGAAGGGTTCAATGCTCTTGAGCAAGAACTGAAAAACTTAAAAGGCGTAGAACGCCCAAACATTATTGCTGCAATCGCAGAAGCGCGCTCTCACGGTGACCTTTCGGAAAATGCAGAATATTCTGCCGCTAAAGAAAAACAAAGTTTTATTGAAGGACGTATTCAAGAATTAGAAGCCGTTATCAGCCGCGCTCAAGTTATCGACACAAGCCTCAATAAAGGTGATATCGTGCGTTTTGGCGCATTTGTTTTAGTCGTAGATGAAGATACGGATAAAGAGTGCAAATACCAAATTGTCGGTGATTACGAGGCCGATATCGAAAAAAATAAAATTTCTTTATCCTCACCTTTGGCTAAGGCCCTGATTGGCAAAGAAGTCGGCGATGTTGCCGAATATATGGCTCCTGGAGGTAAAAAATCTTTTGAAATTTTGGAAGTTAAATATTAATGACCTTTCGCGTTAACAAAACTCTACGGTACAAAATCTCTCTGAAACCAAATCAGAGAGATTTTTTTATGATTCGAATAGATATCCCCAGTAAACTGGGGGTTCTAAATCAGCTACAAACCTTCGGTTTGACCACGCACGTTGGCGTGGAGCGGTGTTGTTCCAACACCTTGAATTCTGCCCCGAGTAAACTCGGGGTTTTCTGTAAGGCATTAATAACACTACCTGCATAAGCAGGTAGATGTATACATACCAGCTCAGCCGTAAGGCTTGCCGAGCTTTGAGGCTGGACGAACGAAGTTAGAATAGCCTAATAACACTTGCGTCAGCGAATGGAAGTTTATGCATTCTTTGCACAAAGTATAAAATTTGCCAGATGATTGCCAAGATATTGAAACAGCCAGCTCATAGGGTCAAACGCAAGCATAAAACGGTTTTAGACCACGCAAGTCAACCGAGACATTGAACATACGCCTCACAACATAAAAATTACAAAACTTTTAACCGACAACAAAATACAACAGATATTGGTATGTAGTGTTTTATATTTTTCTTTTATGCTCATAAAACAAAAATTGATGCCTCTTGTCAACTTAAGTACGGAACAGAGATAAATATATAATTATTGTATATAACATCAATATGTTGCAATACATAATTACTTTTTTACTTTAAGATAAACATAATTAAAATGCAACCTTTCTGAACAATTGCCTCTCGCTCCGAACTACGGAAAATCTTTTGCCTTCAGTACAATAAACCCCGAGCAAACTCGGGGTTTATAACAAGGACAATGCTAAAATCAGCTACAAATTCATAACAACAATTATGATAATTTCTTAACCACCAAATCATTAACCATTTTCGGATTAGCTTTGCCCTGTGATTCCTTAATCACTTGACCGACAAACCATCCCATCAGGCCTGTTTTTCCACCCTTATAAGCGGCAACTTTATCGGCATTGTTGGCAATCACTTTGTCGACAATCGCCTCAATCGCCGAACTGTCTGTGACTTGCTTCCAGCCTTTTTCTTCAACAATTTTCTCAGGTTCTTCACCTGTTTCGCTCATAATCTCAAACACATCTTTGGCGATTTTACCCGAAATTACATTTTTTTCAATTAAATCAACCAATTTTCCCAGATTTTCAGCAGATACGGGACTTTCATCAATGGTCAGATTTTTGCACTTGAGCATTGCAAAAAAATCACCCATTAACCAGTTGGCCACTTTTTTGGCATCATGTCCAACGGCAGCTTTTTCAAAGAAATAAGCTACTTCTTTGTTCTCACAGATAACAGCTGCATCATATTTTGTTAAACCAAGCTCATTGACAAAACGAGCTTTTTTGGCATCGGGTAATTCCGGTAACTCGTCAGCAACCTGTTTAATATATTCATCGGTTAAAATCAAGGGCGGCAAATCCGGTTCGGGAAAATAGCGATAGTCATGGGCAAATTCTTTCTTACGCATAGCTTTAGTCTGCCCGCTGACGGCATCAAATTGACGCGTTTCCTGTTCAACTTTTCCGCCGTTTTCATAAACCTCGACATGACGACGAGCTTCATTTTCTATGGCCTGCATCACAAATTTAACCGAGTTTACGTTCTTCATTTCGCAACGAGTACGAAATTCATCACTTCCCAAAGGTCTGACCGAAACATTGACATCACAACGCATAGACCCTTCGTCCATATTACCATCGCAGGTTTCCAAATAACGCAAAATTGAACGCAATTTGCGTAAGAAGGCACCGGCTTCTTCAGGTGAACGAAAATCCGGTTTTGTGACAATTTCCATCAAACCGACGCCGGCACGATTCAAATCAATGAAAGTTTTATGCGGATCAATATCGTGAATAGATTTTCCCGCATCCTGTTCAATATGCATACGTTCTATACGGATATCTTTGGTCGTACCGTCATCCAAATCTATTGTAACAATACCCTCGCCTACAATCGGGTATTGAAATTGAGTAATCTGATATCCGGTCGGCATGTCGGCATAAAAATAATTCTTACGTGAAAATTCGGAATATTTATTAATAACAGCTCTTAAACCTAATCCTGTTTTAACTGCCTGATGAACGCAATATTTATTTAAGGTTGGCAACATTCCGGGCATTCCGGCATCAACGAAAGAGACGTTTTGATTGGCATCGGCACCAAATTTTGTTGAGGCGGTGCTGAAAATTTTTGATTTGGAAATAATCTGGCAGTGAATTTCCAAACCGCAGACGATTTCCCATTTATTGGTTTTTCCTTCAATAATCATCTTATTTCAACCTTTCAAATTTTGCTTCCGTTTCAATAACCGAGGCAGCCTTAAATACCGTTTCTTCGTCAAAAGCCTTACCGATGAGTTGCAATCCCAGAGGCAATCCTTCGGACGACAGACCAATCGGCAAGCTCAGAGCCGGTAATCCCGCCAAATTAACCGAAACCGTAAACACATCGTTTAACCACATATTAATCGGATTTTCCTGCATCGATTTATCCCCGATAGGAAATGCCGCCGTCGGCGAAGTCGGGGTTAAAATGACATCACATTTTTCAAATGCCTTCATAAAATCATCTCTGATTAAACGACGGACTTTTTGTGCTTTGAGATAATAAGCATCGTAGTAACCTGCCGACAAGACATATGTACCAATCATAATACGACGCTTAACTTCTCTACCGAATCCCTCGGTACGAGTATTAATATACATATCATCCAGATGTTCGCCCGGAATACGCAAACCATAACGCAAGCCGTCGTAGCGAGCCAAATTTGACGAAGCCTCTGCCGGAGCAATGATATAGTATGTAGCCAAAGCATATTTTGTATGAGGCAAAGAGATATTGACAATTTCGGCACCGGCATTTTTAAGCATTTCAATGCCTTTATCCCAATAAGCCGAAATTTCTTCATTCAAGCCCTCGGGACGATATTCGGCAGGTATTCCCACTCTTAAACCTTTAACACTTTGTCCCAAAACTTTAGTAAAATCGGGCACGGCAAGATTAACCGAAGTTGAATCTTTTTCATCATATCCGGACATAACGTTCAAAAGCAAAGCGCAATCTTTAACATCTTTGGCAATCGGTCCGGCCTGATCCAAAGAAGACGCAAAAGCCATAATACCATAACGAGAGCAACGACCATAAGTCGGCTTAATACCGGTTACACCGCAAAAAGCGGATGGCTGACGAATGGAACCACCGGTATCGGTACCGGTAGCCGCGGCACAGATATTTGCAGCTACGGCAGCCGCAGAGCCGCCCGATGAACCTCCTGCCACCAAATGTTTATCTTGTTGCCATGGATTAACGACCGGTCCGTAATAGCTGGTTTCATTACTTCCGCCCATTGCAAACTCATCCATATTAAGTTTACCTAAGCATACTGCACCAGCTGCAAACAATTTTTCGGTAACGGTAGACTCATATTCCGGAACAAAACCGTCCAAAATATGAGAACAAGCGGTTGAACGGATTCCTTTGGTGCAGAACAAATCCTTGATTCCCATCGGAATACCTTCAAGCGCACGAGCAGCATCAACGGCATAACGAGAATCGGCTTTTTTGGCTTGATTTAGGGCTATTTCCGGTGTTTCTAAGACATAAGCATTTAGTTCTTTTTTGTTATCTATTTCTTTTATATATTCGTTTGTCAGTTCAACGGCAGAAAATTGTTTATTTTTCAACCCGTCCAGAGTTTCGTGAACGGTCATTTGGGTCAGTTTTACCATATTATTTTACTCCACTACTTTCGGCACTACGAAATAACCATATTCTTCAACCGGTGCATTAGCCAAAATTTTATCTGCCTGCTCACCTTCAACAACTTTATCTTCGCGGCAGACAAGAGGATTATCATTAACAGAACTCAGAGGCTCAACGTTGTCGGTATTGACTTCGGCAAGTTGTTCTACCCAATTCAGTATTTTGTTAAATTCATCTTGTGTATCCTCTGTTTTGTCTTCGTCAATTTTCAGGCGTGATAGAAACGCTATTCGATTAACGGTCTGTTTATCTATTGCCATAATTTTCTCCTGTCTTAAAAAATGAAAGCCACTGACTTTTCAATGGCTTTCAATATAAATTTTTCGGCTTAAAAACTCAAGTGTATTTTAAGTTTATTCCTCAGAAAGCATTTTTCCGCATTCTTTAGCACTATCCAGATTAATCATACCAACGATATGGTATCCGACATCGGCATGCAAAACTTCACCGGTAACAGCTGTTCCAAGCGGCGAAAGTAAGGCTAAAGCCATATTACCGACTTCTTCTTGAGTAACGTTACGGCGAAGAGGAGCGTTTAACTCATTCCAGTGTAAAATTTTACGGAAATCACCGATACCGGAAGCCGCCAAAGTCTTAATCGGGCCTGCCGAAATAGCGTTAACGCGAACATTTTGTCGACCCATATCAACAGCGGCATAACGTACGGCGGCCTCTAAAGCGGCCTTAGCAACGCCCATAATATTATAATTTGGCAATACTCTTTCTGCACCAAGGTATGTCAAAGTGAGTATAGAACCGTTTTCATTCATAATAGGAGATGCGCAGCGACATGTTTCCAAGAAAGAATAGCAGGAAATATGCATTGTATTGGTGAAATTAGCTAAAGTAGTATCAATGGTACGACCTTTGAGTTCATTTTTATCAGAGAAAGCGATAGCGTGAACAACAAAGTCTATTTTACCCCACTTGTCACCTAATTCTTTAAAGCAAGCCTCAACACTGGCAGAGTCGGAGACATCACATTTAATCAACAACGGTTCATTGTCGAGTTGAGCGGCAAGCGGAGCTACTCTTTTTTCCAACACATCATTTTGGTAAGAAATAGCAAGTTGAGCTCCTTGAGCATTAAGAGCCTGACAAATACCCCAAGCGATAGATCTGTCGTTGGCAAGTCCCATTACAAGACCTTTTTTTCCGCTCATTAACAATTGATTAGTCGTCATATTTATTTTTTCCTTTGCAAATTCTAAAAAACTCATATACTGAAAATCAGTTTCAGGCTTTTTTATAAGATTTAATTTTATTTGTAAATAGATTTTTTTCATTACGGGGATTTTTATGAATTACAAAATGTTACTAAAAGAAAAGCAAAAAAAAATTACCGATTTTTTATATTTCCTGGCAAAGCGGGCGCAAAATGATTCCATATTCAGAGTAGCTTCTTCTTTAGCCTACACCTCTCTGATTGCCATTGTACCGTTGTTTGCCATTGGTTTAGCCATATTTTCGGCATTTCCTGTTTTTGCCGAAGTTCGCACTCAGGTCGAAACGTTTTTATTTCAAAATCTTACTCCGGAATTTGGACAAGAAATCAGTCTTTATTTTACCAGCATTGTAAAAAATGCCGGACAACTTACAACCATCGGCGTTATCGGTATTGCCGTAACTTCAATCTTACTTTTATCGACCATAGAAAACAGTCTCAATTTTATATTTAAAGTAACGCAACCACGCCATATTACGACAAAAGTAACCCTGTATTGGACGGTTATTACTCTCGGACCGTTACTCCTCGGAACAGCTTTTTCCATGCGCGGCTATCTCTATACCTTGCAAAAATTTGTAAATGTAAATGGAGAAACAGGAGAGTTTTTCTTCAGCTATTTAATTCCGCCGATGATGACAATTCTCAGTCTTATGTTGGTTTATGTTCTCGTACCAAACAAAAAAGTAAATATTTTAAGCGCATTTGCGGGAGCCATTGTTGCGGTAATTTTATTTTGGTTTTTAAGACAAGTATTCAGCATGGCCATTTTAAACAACAATACTTATAAAACACTTTACGGAGCAATGGCTGTCATTCCCGTTTTGCTTATTTGGATGTACTTATCATGGGCTGTCGTCATTTTCGGCGCTGTCGTCACAGCGGCGTTAGATGAATTTCGTCAGTTTAACAGTCGTGAAATAAAGAAAGTTATTGTTGCCGGTAAAAAAGGTCGGCGTTAAAACAAATTTTAACTAACCTCCAAAAAAAACAAAGGGCATTTCGATATAACGAAAGGCCCTTTTATCGGATAGCAAAGCATAATTTTGCATGTAAAAATGCATCATTTATGGTTTCTTATCAGATACAGCTTCCAAAAATCACCAACACCAAGGCTAAAAAAAGCGCAAATAATAACAACCAAAGCCAGTTGTAATTTTTTTCTTCATTTTCGGTTAGTTTGCCATGTCGATTTTCGGCAGCTTCAAATTTGAATATTTTTTTCATAATACAATAAATTATAGGATTGATGCCCCTACCATAATCTCTTTTATTGTTTTGTCAACTCTTTTTGTCGAGGCCTCTCAAATAACATGCACAAGCCTCTGAAAAATTTTCTTAAAAATAGCTATTTTGAAGCATTTTTGAGGAATTTTGAGCTATTTTTGCACGATTTTTGAATATTTTTGTTGTTTTTATGTTGAAGCTGGTTTATGAATCTGTCTTGAATAGAATTTTGTTTTTAATTGCAAAGTGAGAATTTAGAAAATGTCTGAACCTATCGATACTAAAGTTGTCAGCAGATTGGCAGCAATATTAAAATTAAATGATTTGGCAGAACTCGAATATGAAACCGAAAACTGCCGTATTTCTTTGATTAAATCACATGCTCCTGCTCCCGTTGCCCCGATGGCGCCGGTTGCTCCGGTCCCTGCCGCAGCACCTGTTGCTCCCGCTGCTCCGGTCGCAGCACCTGTTGCTCCCGTTGCTGATGCATCAGTCGATCTGTCCAAACTCCCCGGTTGCGTAAAATCACCAATGGTCGGAGTTATTTATCTGTCCAGCGATCCTAATACACCGAATTATGTAAAAGTTGGTGACAGCGTAACACAAGGCGATACAGTTTGCTTAATTGAAGCCATGAAAACATTTAATCCGGTTAAAGCACACATTTCGGGCAAAGTTACAAAAATCTTGGTCGAAAGCGGCGATCCGGTTGAATATGGTGAACCCTTGATTGTCATCGAATAAAACGTCTAAACGTTCTGTTTTAAGGAATTTGTTATGTTTGAAAAAGTTTTAATCGCAAACCGAGGAGAGATTGCTCTGCGTATTCATCGTGCTTGTCGCGAAATGGGCATTCGTACCGTAGCCGTACATTCCGAAGCAGACGCCAATGCTATGCATGTCCGCTTGGCTGATGAAGCCGTTTGCATCGGTCCTGCCCGTTCAATCGATTCATACCTCAACAAATCGGCAATTATATCGGCAGCTCTCATTACCGGAGCCGATGCTATTCACCCCGGATTTGGTTTTTTATCAGAAAACGCCGATTTTGCCGAAATGGTTGAAGAACACGGCATTACTTTTATTGGCCCGACTGCAGCTCAAATGCGCAAAATGGGAGATAAGATTAGTGCACGTCAGGCCGCCATTGAAGCCGGAATACCTGTAACACCGGGCTCTCCCTCTTTGGATACGTTGGAAGACGCAAAAAAATGGGCTCATGAAATCGGCTATCCGGTTATCATCAAAGCAAAAGACGGCGGCGGCGGTAAAGGCATGAAAGTTGCTTTCAGCGACGATGATATTAAAGAAGCCTATACGATGGCTCGTGCCGAAGCAAAAGCTGCTTTTCCGACAGATATCGTTTATATGGAAAAATATTTACAAAAACCTCGTCACATTGAGATGCAAATTTTGGCTGATAAGTATGGAAACGTCGTCCATCTGGGAGAACGTGATTGTTCTATTCAGCGTAACAATCAAAAAGTGATAGAAGAATCTCCATCTCCGGCTCTAAATCAGGCACAACGTGAAGAGATAGGCGAAATTGTTCGCAAAGCCATTGCAAAAATTGGATATTATAATGCCGGAACATTAGAATTTTTATATGAAAACGGAAAATTCTATTTCTTGGAAATGAATACCCGTTTACAAGTAGAACATCCTGTAACCGAGGCCGTAAGCGGTATTGATATTGTTAGAGAACAAATCAGAATAGCAAGCGGCGTTCCTTTGGGTTTTGAACAAAAAGATATCAAATTCAATGGACACGCCATTGAATGTCGTATAAATGCCGAAGATCCCGAAACATTTACGCCCTGCCCCGGAAAAATTACCGAATGGCATGCTCCCGGCGGCTTAGGTGTTCGTGTCGATTCCGAAATTTATTCGGGCTACTCTATTCCGCCATTCTACGACAGCATGATTGCCAAATTGATTGTTCATGCACCGACAAGAAATGCTGCAATTATGAGAATGCGTCGAGCATTGGAAGAATTTGTAATTGAAGGCGTTCAAACAACTATCCCATTACATCAGGAGATTATTTCTCAACCTGATTACATCGATGGAATGTACAATATCCATTGGCTTGAACAATATATGAAAAATAAAAAGAAATAAGCAAAAACCCCGATAACAAAATCGGGGTTTTTCTTTAATCGCTGAAATCCTTAGTTAGCCAAATTTAGTTTCATTTATTTGGACTCTCCTGTTTTGTTCGATTTCAGATACACAAATCAAATTTTCGTTTTATTTGACTTTTAGACAAAAAATAACTTTATTTTTCCATATATTATGCTAACATATATAATATATTTTTACTGAAAGGATAATTTACTTGGAAGATAATTCTCAAATTGAATTTCAAAGTAATGTCTTGTATGGATTTTGCAGTCTTTTGTCTGACTGTATACAATACGGCGGACAAGCTCAGAATGTGCTCAAAGGATTTGAAAATAAGCAACTTGCCGAATTATCAGCATTATCACAAAGTTCCAATTTTAGGCTAAAGAAACAACTCGGGCAAATTCAACAACAAATTTCATCCGGAAAAATTGAGGATTTTTCAATTCTAGCCGAAACTTTAAAAGAAAATATACCTGCAAAAGATTTGACTGTTATACAAAAGGCTTATGCTGCTTATAGCGATTTTTTTGAAATAAACAAAAATAGAATACAAAATAATGTCGATACCTTAAATCAAAGCCAAAACCTTTACGCTCTCGAATTAAAAAACATATACAAATGCTTTGGCATCTCGGAAGATAAGAAATGTCCGTGTTTCGTAAATCCTTTTCCCAAAAATAAATTTATTGACGGTATATCAAACGAAAACGGCGTCTGTATGAATTATTCTCTGACAAGAGAGGAAAATCAGGATAATTATATTGAAAATTCAGATATCTTAAAAAGGAAAAGTTCAACACCTTTTCATGAAGCAACCCATTTTTGTTTTTTTAATTCACAAATAAAAAAGGATATTGAAAACGGAAATAATTTGCCGATGAAAAATGTTCTGAAAAATTTGATGAATATATTTGAGCAAAAAGGAAAAGATAAAGCAATTAAGGCTTCCAAGGAGGAATTAAAAGCCTGTGCAATCGGAGTTATAAACGAAGGATTCGCCGCTTGTTCCTCAGCTTTATATAACGAAAAAACACAAGGTACTCCCGTTAAGAATAATAATGAATGGTATCACGGCTGGAAAGAAGCCAATGATTTTGCCAGACAAATGTACCCTTTATTCAAAGAATATGTATCAGAAGGGAAAAGTTTTGATACCGAATTTTTCAACAGATTAAATATTACCATGGCTAGAGAGAAAATGAATCTAAACCATCCCGAAAAGAATATACAACAACAGTCCAATGCAAATCAGGTCGAAACTCTCCTTTTACACAATACTCAACAATATAGGGAATAGATATTCCCCGCTTAAACGAAAGACAAATCAACTATAAGACTTGCGTTTTATCTATGGGCAAATACCATTGTTCTTATGACCTAAATTAATAATGAACAATACATAAACTTTCACCACCAACGCAAGCAGTATTTTCATTTGAACAACGTTTGTTTAGTCCGTAGTTCTGTATATATGACGGTAGTTCAGGTATATCTTGTCCACCTGCTGATACAGATATTCAAATCATGATATGCCGAGCCAAACGTAATTTTTTGTTACAACAATCCCCGTATTCCATAAAAAATACGGGGATTGTTTTTTATTAGCAGTTTTACAGGAAACCCAGAGTTTACTGGGGACTGAATGCGAAGGTGTCGTTAGGCACCGCTCCACGCCAACGAGCGTGGTCAAACCGTAGGGTTTGTAGCTGTTATAGAACCCCCAGTTTACTGGGAAATATCTATTGCTGTTCGGTATTAATAATCATGAATTATCGTTTTAGTCAGCTTATCGTAAGCCATCAATTCGCTGATAACACGCTTCATATCTTTTAGCGCAATTGAATTTGGACCATCAGACATGGCTTTATCCGGATTTTCATGTGTTTCTATGAATACGGCAGCAACACCGACGGCAACAGCCGCACGAGCCAAAACCGGAGCAAATTCTCTTTGTCCGCCCGAACAACCACCTAAACCTCCCGGTTGTTGTACTGAGTGGGTTGCATCAAAAATAATCGGACAACCTGTATCTTTTGCCATTTGAGGCAAACCGCGCATATCAGTTATTAATGTATTATAACCGAAACTTGTTCCGCGCTCGGTAATGCAAACATTCGGATTACCGCTGTCAATAGCTTTCTTAACGATATTTTTCATATCCCAAGGCGCCAGAAATTGTCCTTTTTTAATATTAACAACTTTTCCTGTTTTGGCTGCTGCCACAACCAAATCGGTCTGACGACACAAAAAAGCCGGAATTTGCAACATATCGACATGTTCGGCAGCTATGGCGCATTGTTCTCTTTCGTGAATATCGGTTACAATCGGGCAACCATATAATTTTTTGATATCATCAAATGTTCTCATTCCTTCTTCAATACCGACACCGCGAGGTGACTTGAGAGATGTTCTGTTAGCTTTATCAAAAGAAGCCTTAAATATATAATTAATCCCAAGTTCTTTGGTAATTTCGACCATAGCACCGGCAATGTCGATAGCATGTTGATGGCTTTCTATTTGGCATGGTCCGCAAACAAGAGCCAGGGGTAATTTATTACCGATTTCAAAATTACCTATTTTAATATTTTTTTGACTTTCCATGTCTTTTCCTCCAAGTAACAATTTAGTTAAAATGTATATCTTAACCAAGCAAATAATACATTACCGTCATTTTTCACACCGGGAACATATGCTGCCTGTAAAGAAAGTTGTTTGTAAGAGATACCGGCAATCGGCAACGGCAGAGGAATAGGAATATAATAGTATTCTTCTCTCTGCGTAACGCCAAGGGTATAACCTATACCGGCTTTCCAATCACCTTTATCGTCTAATCCCCAATTATACAAATAAGCATAACCGATCATTGTTTCAGGGTGAAAATTAGAATCCTTAAATACCATGGCATAAACACCATGCCATTCATTTCCTTCCCAAAAACTACGACCATAACCGATACCCCACGGTTCTTCGTTATATTTCTCAATATGCTCATCG
Organism: uncultured Alphaproteobacteria bacterium; assembly: GCA_944390315.1. GTDB lineage: Bacteria > Pseudomonadota > Alphaproteobacteria > RF32 > CAG-239 > JAFUYI01. The sequence continues at coordinate 25,279 of CALXPO010000025.1, read as the reverse complement.
TCATAGAATAAACGATTGTGCCAAACTCTAATAGGCACGTACAAGTCGTTATCACCGCAATTCAAAGCATATTTGGCATTACCAGCCATTTCGGTAAACAAATCTTCTACAACACCGGCTTTTGCCGAAAAAGAAAACAAGACGGCAAAAAGCGTTAACAATATCTTATTTTTCATATTTTTCTCATTTTTATTTTGTTCACAGTGGGGCATATTTAATTATAAAAGACGACTGTTGTCAATTGCTGCTTTTACAAAAGACACAAACAATGGATGTGGTGCAAAAGGTTTTGACTTGAGCTCAGGATGAAACTGAACTCCGATAAACCAAGGATGGTCCGGTCTTTCTACTATTTCCGGTAGTTTTCCGTCAGGTGATTTACCGCTTATAACCATTCCGGCTTTTCGCAATATAGGTTCATATTTGATATTGACTTCATAACGATGACGATGTCTTTCACTTATTTCTTCCGTACCATAAATTTGTGCAACCTTTGAATTTTTAGTCAAAAGACACGGGTAAGCTCCCAAGCGCATTGTACCTCCCAAATCTCCATCTTTATGACGAATCTGTTTGGCTCCGTCTTTATCCCATTCTGTCATCAAGCCGATGACCGGCTCACAATTACTATCCAATTCGGTACTTCCGGCATTTTTTATACCGGCGACATCGCGCATGGTTTCAATAACAGCCATTTGCATACCGAAACAAATTCCCAAATAAGGAATATTATGCTCACGGGCATACTTAGCCGCCGCAATTTTTCCTTCAGTTCCACGAATACCAAATCCTCCGGGAACTAAAATGGCGCTAACATCATTGAGATAAGCATCTGCACCGTTTTTTTCCAAATCCTGAGCATCCAACCATTTAATTTTAACCTTATAATGATTGGCAATGCCTCCGTGGGTTAAGGCCTCGGCAATAGATTTATAGGCTTCTTGCAGTTGATATTTACCAACCACGGCTATTTTTACTTCTCCTTCGGGATTTTCCATAACATCGGTAATCTCTTTCCATTTACTTAAATCGGCCTTTGGAGCATTAAGGTTAAAATATTTACAAACTTCTTCATCTAAGCCCTCTGCCGAATAAGCCATTGGAACGTGGTAGATGGATTTAGCATCGAGAGCCGCAATCACTCTCTCCTCTCGCACATTACAAAACAAAGCGATTTTACGTTTTTCGTTTTGCGGGATTTCGATTTGAGAACGACACAAGATAATATCGGGTTGAATACCATATTCTTGCAATTGTTTAACTGAGTGTTGCGTCGGTTTGGTTTTTAGCTCTCCTGCAGTCGGAATATAAGGAAGCAAAGTCAAGTGAACAAACATTGTTCTTTCCCGTCCCAACTCATAAGCTAACTGACGAATAGTTTCCAAATACGGCTGTCCTTCAATATCACCGACTGTTCCACCGATTTCGCACAAAACGAAATCTTCATCATCAATGGCAGATAAAATAAAATTTTTAATTTCGTTGGTCACATGGGGTATAACTTGAATGGTTGCCCCCAAATAATCTCCATGTCTTTCTTTGTCAAGAACTCTTTGGTAGATTTTTCCTGATGTCACGCTGTCATTTTTAGTAGCAGCGATTCCCGAAAAACGTTCATAATGCCCCAAATCCAAATCAGCTTCTGTACCATCATCGGTAACATAGACTTCTCCGTGTTGACATGGATTCATGGTACCCGGATCGACATTAAGATAAGGATCGAGTTTGCGCAGTCTGACTTTAAATCCTCTGGCTTGCAGTATAGCGGCCAGAGAAGCTGAAGCTAAACCTTTTCCAAGTGAAGAAACGACACCGCCGGTTATAAAAATGAATTTTGTTTTAGGGTTAACATTTTCTATCATCGTAAGTCCTTTTTGCATATATTTAAAGTGACAAGGGCACCTTATTAAAAGGTGCCCTTATTTATCTTATTTTTATACTTCATTTATTTTTCCGCTGCCGGAGCAACTGGAGCCGGAGCTGCCGGAACTTCGTTCTGAACAGGAGCCGAAGTTTCTGCCGGCTTGTCTAATATGGATTGATTTATCTTGTTACCATGATCTTTGTAGTACAAAGACAAAGAGATACTGGTCAAGAAAAACAAAGTTGCCATAATAGCGGTTAAACGTGTTAAAAGATTACCCGTACCGCGAGCTGTTAAAAAGTTACTTGCACCGGAACCGCCGCCGAGCCCCTCAAGAGCACCGCCGCCTGAACGTTGCAACAAAATTAGAGCTACCAAGAAAATAGCTATCAACAAGTGAACAACCAATAAAACTGTAATCATTTAATAAATTCCCATTGTTTATTAACAAACTGATTTTGCAATTGCCATAAAATCTTCGGCTTTCAGGCTGGCACCACCGATTAAGGCACCATCGACATCTTCCAAAGACAAAAATTCTTTAGCATTAGCGGGTTTAACCGAACCGCCATACAAAATACGCATTTTGTTTGCAACACCTTTGCCTAATTTTTTAGCCAATACTTTCCGAACGGCAGCATGGACATCTTCAACATCTTGAGGTGTCGGTGTTTTGCCGGTTCCTATTGCCCAAACAGGTTCATATGCAATGACGGTATTTGAAGCATCAGCATTATCGGGCACGGATTTCAGAATTTGCTCAGAGCAAACTTCGATAGTTTTACCCTCATCGCGTTGTTTTTCCGTTTCACCGATACAAATAATGGTTTTCAGTCCGTTTTCATAAGCAGCTGCTGCTTTTTTAGCAACTAATTCGCTCGTTTCGAAATGATCGGCTCTGCGTTCGGAGTGTCCTAAGATGACATAAGAACAGCCCAAATCTTTGAGCATGGCCGGACTGATATCGCCGGTATGAGCTCCTTTAACAGCAAAATGAGCATCTTGAGCACCGAGAGCGACTTTGGCACCGCGCAAGGCTTTTTTGACCTGATAAAGTAATGTAAATGGCGGACAAACCAAAAATTCGCAAGCTGGTTTTCCTAATTTTTTGACTTCTGCAGCAACGGCTTTGGCAAGAGCAACGCCATCTTCGGAAAGGCAATTCATCTTCCAGTTACCGGCAATCATAATTTTTCTGGCCATTATTTTTTTCCTTAAACTAAATTTGACATTGCCGCAAAATTAGCACACTAAAAAAAACTTTTCAACACTAATATTTTACAATTGCATATATTATTAAATATATTATATTCTTGCATAGTTTATAAATAATTTCAGGACAATATTAACAATGATTACAAAATTACGTAAAGCGCAAGATTCATGGGCAGCCAAAGCAATTTTAATATTAACCGCCCTTAGTTTTATGTCTTTGTTCGGAATTTCCGGATACTTAAATAGTGCCGCAGATAACAGAGCTGTCATTAAAGTTAATGACCGCGTCTTAACTCAGGCCGATATTAACCAGCAGCTGAACAAAGAAATCAGAACAGCTCAAAAAATTTTTGGCGATATCGAAATCTCTGACGATATTCGTACTAAAATGTTGACTGGTATTGTTGAGAGAAATCTAAAGTCAATGATTACCGAAGAAACAGCTTCAGAATTTAATATCTTTATAAGTGATAATCTTGTCAGAAGCATGATTCTTTCACAACCTCAATTCTTAGATGAAAACGGGCAATTTAACAAAGAACAATTAAATTATTTTCTGTCACAATCCGATATGGACGAACAACAATATATTGCCCTGATTAGAGAAGAATTAGACAGCCAGTTTTTAGTTCAAAATCCAATTTCTGGATATAATGTTCCTTCAATCTTAAAAAAATATGTTGCTGACGCCGAAGCTCAACAAAAAATTTTCAAATATATTACCCTTAATGAAAATGAAGCTGTCATCGACAGAAATATCTCTGATGACGAAATTAACCAATATTATAATGATTTTGCTCCGGAATTTATTGAGCCAGAACGACGCGATGTAGATTTTATTATCATTTCCATGAACGACATTGCCAAAAAAATTAATATCACAGATGAAGAAATTGATGACTATTATAAAAATAATATGAGTCAGTTTGTAACACCCGAAACACGCAATGTCTTACAAATGGTCTTTGATACTAAAGAAAAAGCCGATGAGGCCAAAAAAGCCTTGGATAATGGTGAAGATTTTTACAAAGTCGCCGAAGAAATGGCTAATCAAACCAAAGAAGAAACCAATTTGGAATATGTTTCCGAAGATATGCTTATCGGTGATACGGGTTCAAAAGTTTTTGCTTTGCAAAAAAATGAAACGACTGAACCCATGCAATCGGAACTGGGCTGGCATATCATGAAAGTAACGGATATTAAATCCGGTGCTAAACAAGAAGAGCAAAAAGTAAAACAACAAATTGCCGAAACTTTGGCAAATGAACAAGTTTATGATGTTGCCTATGACACGATAAATCAAATCGAAGACAAAATCGGTGCCGGCAGTTCTCTTGATGCCATTGCCAAAGAAATGGGTGTAGATGTACAACATATTAAAGGTTTAAGCGAATACGGCGATGCGGCTGATGTTGCGCAAAATTTTGCTTCTCTCGCCCAAAATACGGATTTTATTGATACGGTATTTTCTTATAACCAAAATGAAATTTCTCAAGCTCTGGAAACAAATGAAGGCTTTGTATTTGCAAAAGTTACCAAAATCTCTGACAGTCATCCTCAAGATTTGGCAACAGCTTTGCCCAAAATCAAACAAATGTGGAGCGAAAATGAGAAAGCTGCCATCACACAAGAAATCATTAACGATGTTATGCATGACTTGGAAAATGGTGATAATATAGACGATGTTGCCTCTCGCTACAATCTCAAAATTACCACAACTTCTCCTTTAACCAGAAGTCAAAATTTTGCAAATCTATCTCAAACACAAATGTTAGATATCTTTAACGAACCTAATGGCACGCCCAAACAAATCGATATTGAACAGCAGCATATTATTGCCGTTGCCGATGGGGATTATAAACCTAAAAAACTCTCGGATAATGACATGAATATTATTGAACAACGCCTAAAGCTCGATTTAGCTCAAGAAGCAGCTGCCGCTCTTGTTGACAGTTATGGCAAAAATTATGATATCAGAATAAAATATCGCTTATTGGGACTTGCTGATTAAAGTTTGTTCCCACACAAAAAGCTGACTTTTAGTCAGCTTTTTTATTAGCGCTATTCAAACTATAAAAGGATTTTTTCAGATATGCTTACACAACCTCAATTTTTCGGTCGACGCAAAGGAAGACGAATTCGCAAAGCTAAAACAGTTCTTCTCGAAGAATTCTTACCAAGCATTAAACTTGATACAAATGCCCCTTTGAAATTTGGAATTAAACCCCAAAAAATATGCCTTGAAATCGGTTTTGGTGACGGAATTCATTTGGCAGAACTTGCATTGCGCCATCCCGAAAATGCTTATATCGGAGCAGAAGTATTCCAAAACGGCGTAGCTAACCTTTTAAGCCTCATAACCGGCGTAAAACAAGGAGCCGATATAACAGACCATATTCATTTATCAGAAAATCGAAGCGACAACATCCGCATTTATGATAATGACATTAGATTACTTTTCCCTTTACTGCCCGATTCTTCATTAGACGAGGTTTTTCTTTTGTTTCCGGATCCTTGGCCCAAGAAACGCCATGCCGAACGTCGCTTTGTCAACCCTGACAATATTAAAGAATTAGCTCGAATACTAAAAAAAGGCGGTATGCTTCATATTGCAACGGACCACCCTATATATAAAGTATGGACATTGCGTCAAATGCATCAAAACCAAAATTTTCTTTGGACGGCCAAATGTAGTAATGATTGGCGATATGAACCGGACGATTGGGTTAAAACAAAATATCAATTAAAAGCCCTAAAAGAAGGTCGGAGACCTGTATTTTTTGAATACAAACGAATATAACCTGATTTTTTACGGTAAGTAAATATGGAACATAAATAACTTAAAATTTAACATCATAAAACAGAAGACGCTTTCATATTTTATAGATATCTCTCATAAACTATGAGTAATAGATATCCTCCAGTAAACCGGAAGTTCTAAATCAGCTGTAAATCTTCGGCTTGCCGACACTCGTTGGCGTGGAGCTGCAATTCTCCAACACCTTGGCATTCAGCTCCGAGTAAACTCGGGGTTTTCTGTAAGGCAACTAATAAAATAATACCGTCGGTATGCCGACGGTATTATTTTATTGTGATTTTATGCACAGGTCGAAAACAAATATTTATTAAGACCGACTGAATACCTACATTTACTTACTTTCACACATCATAAAACATCTGTACGAAAAATGTCAAATGACACCCTATTATTAGGATATACATCAGCTTGCGATAATCAATATAAATTTCAACACCCTCGTAGCATAATTTTTAGCTTTGCCTAATATTCGGGATAATTTGTAACAGCATTTCCCTGATTTTCGATTTGGTTAATATCACTATCGGGATATGACTGCAAATCGTAAATTCTTCCGCCGGACTCATATAATGTATTTTGTAATTCATTTTGCATTTCCTCGGGAGAATTTTCGGGACTGATTTGCGGATTCTGTTGACTTACGGCAGAAATAACATTGCCGTTAATCTGATTTGTTTCCGGCGAAGCAGTTTTGGTATTTTTATTCTGCTTATCGCTATCTTTTTTATCCTGTTGTGTTTCGGGAGGCGTCAAATCGACTATTGGATTTCCAAAGGGATTTTGTGCATTTTCCGCTTGCTCTACCGAAATTTGATTAAACGTACCGTCAGGATTTTCAGCTTCACCATAAATAACCGTAGGCTGACTGTTATTAGACTGGATATCGAGTTCATCTACGGCAAAAGCAGTGTTAACCAAAAAGATAAAAAATAAATAAAAAACATATTTCATTGGCTTGTTCCTTAAATTCATGAGACATACTACAACATAATCCGTCTCGGGACTGTTTCAAGCCGACACAAATAAAGTATTTTACCAAAAACATCATCAAGGTTTTCGGGCCATGACAATCCACCCCCAAACTTCGAGATTGCCTTCGTTTCTCAATTTAACTCTTGTCAGTTTTTCAATAATAAACCCACATTTTTTCAAAACATCTTCAACATATTTTCGATTATGCAAAAAACGTCCCGATAAATGCAAAAAATAATTATCTTGAGTGCAAGAATTTTCACTTATACTAAACAAAACGCGTCCGCCGGGTTTCAAAGCCTCAAACATCTGAATGAAAACGCATCCCAGCTCTCCAAAATAAGTCAAAACATCGGCAGCATTTATCAAATCATAGCAGTGTGCGTGTTGAGATAAAAACTGATTTAAATCTTGATTGTACAAATGGGTATAAATTTTTTTCTTACGTGCAACATCGAGCATTTTTTCAGACAAATCAACCCCATCCAATCCTCTAAATCTGGCATATTTTTTTAGGTATTCACCACACAATCCGGTGCCGCATCCAGCGTCCAAGATTTTCATCTTTTTAAGTTTAACATTTTTTGCCAAATTTTCTAAGGTTTTACCCATAAGGCTCGGCACGGCATAATCTAAACCGTCAAGTACATTTTCAAAATCGTCGGCAAAGGCATCGAAAATGTCTCGCACATAAGTGCTATTTATCTGATTAACATTTCCGGCATGCAGCATAGCCTCAGACATATGTTTGACAATCGGATTGTCGGAATATTGCTTTTGCCACTTACGCACATAGGATAAAACATCTGTTGTTGGGCTTTCAACGGCTATTTCATAGAGTAAATAGCCAAAATTAATATGTTGGTCCTTATCTCCTTTAGATAAAGTTACGGCTCTCCAACCCATTTCCAAAGCCTTATTATAATCTTTTTTTTGCTGGAAAGCCTGAGACAATAAATTACATAACCAATAATCTTCTGGATTTTTTTTATATAAATCAGCCAAAAGCAAAATAGCTTCATCAAAATATTCTAATTCGACACATATAGAAGCCAACATGTTTTTAGCCTCATCAGAATCGGGATAAGAAGAAACGGCACGTTTGGCATAAAAATATGCGGTAGCATAATCATGCTTATCAAAATAAATGGAAGCCGCATTTAATACTGCCGTGTAAAAATCACGTTGTACTGCCATGGCTTGTTGATAAAACTTCAAGGCTTTATCGTATTTTTTCTGGCGATAAAAAACATTTCCCAAAACGGATAAGGCCGAAGGATTATGAGGATTAATTGCCAGCGTTTTTTCGGCAAACTTTTTAGCCTGTGAAAGATCTTGCATTTCATAAAATATAATAGCTAAATTTGCCGGAGCTATATCAGATTTTTTATTAATTTTACAGGCTTTTGTGTAATAGGCGGCGGCTTCTTCTTTTTTTCCCAAGGCATCATAGCAATTTGCGATATAAACCAAGATGTCATCTCGTTTATTATCAACTGCCGACAACTGCAAAAAACAACGAAGTGCAGCAGCATAATTCTGCTCTTTGTAATAAGAAACGGCTTTTTCCTCTTCGCTTGACAATGTCCTTCTCCAAGATAAAATATTTTTATGGTAAAAAAATAACATATTTTAGTAAAAAAACTATTGACGTATCAAAAAATATCGGTTATTTGTTTGTCTGTTCATAACGGGGGTATGGCGGAATTGGTAGACGCGCTAGACTCAAAATCTTGTGGCCTCAGGCCGTGTCAGTTCGAGTCTGACTACCCCTACCAACAAAACTCTGACAAATGTCAGAGTTTTTTTTGTAATAAGAAAACTGCAGGCTAGATAGGTAGTTTAAAAAAACACCGGATTGACCGGTGTTTTTTATAATTCAAAAGCAAAATTTGACAACCCAAAGGTTGAAATTCTCTCAGCTTGCACAGATAAGCATCATCCAAACATAAAATTTGCGACAGATTGAAAAATTCGACCGGCAAAGATATTTTTTAATTTATAATCTTTTCCTTTACTGAGCGCAGGATACAAATATCTCCTATCAATAAACAAAATATTTGCACCCTGCCCCGATTTTTAAAAGCGTGATAAACATTACCACAAACAGAGCAAAATTTATTTCTCACGAAATTCGTATATTACCGGTATTCTTTATAGTAAGATTTCACCTTGCTCTTGATTTTGTTATTAAATGTGAGTTTGCTAAGAAGATAAAGCAAGCGATACTTTAATCTTTGCATTAAATAACCGAAATTTCTTCTGGCTTTATATTTTAAAATAATTTTTTTGATGCTTGACTGAAATTTTGCATATCTGGGATTATCCTTTTTGATTATACTATCCTCAAAACATACATAATAATCAATATCATCACCGACATTTTTTTTCTCAAAACAGCCTTTTTTACTTTGGTCATCTGACAAAAAAAGATATAACAGATGATGTTTCTTATTGGGATATAAACTTTTTAACTTATTTAATGCGGCACAATCATCCTCAGGATTAGCTATTTCCGTTTCAACGGCACCGACATGTACATATAAGATATTTTGACTATTTTCAATCAATTGATATAAACGTTGTATTCTTCTGTCATATTTCTTTTTTATTTCCGGATATTCTTTATCAAAAAGTGAATAATCTGTAAAATCATGATAAAAAAACAACTTTTCATGATTATCAAAATATCCCACATGTTCTTTGTTTGCACTTTCGCAAGGTTCCAAATTTTTTTTATCAAAAAAATTGTCGAAATTATTTTCAATCAAATTAACCGCATGAGAAAAAGAAAGCGGTGTTATCCAGTCGAATGGAAAAGCACAAGTTCTTTTTCCCAAAGTACTCAAATAATGCGCCGGAGCACAACAATCACCCATTGGTATTATAACATCATACAACATACAAATATCTCCACTTAGTTTAGTTACTATTTTCACCGTTTAATATTTTTACAATCTGACTCAATGGCACCAGTTTTAATCCTCTTCCCTGTACTGTGGGCAACCAGACCTTAAGCGCATTGAATGTTTGTGCTTTGGGATGGCCGATAGCTACGGCATAACCATTGTGATAAGCTATTTTTTCGAGCTGACGCAGCTGGCGCATAATATAGTCAAATTTATCTTGATTATCTAAGAAGACATTTCGAGAAACATACTGCACATTATGAATATGCGCTGTTTTTTCTCCGACGGATTTTGCGGTGGTTTTGGAGTCAAGAAAGAACAAGTTTCTTTTGGCTAACTCCTGCATAATTGTATTCATACGTTTTTCATCTTCGGTAAATTTGCTCCCCATATGGTTATTTACCCCTTTGATATTGTTAAATTTATTCAACATCTGAGAAAGCCCGCTTTTAATCTGTTGATCCTCCATTTGAGTTGTCAGTACGTCAGGAGATACATTCAAACTGGCCTGAGGCTCCATGGGCAAATGTGCCATAATTTCATGACCTGATTTTCGAGCTTGAGCAATTTGTTTATCAAGATTATCAACGTATGTTAAGAAAGACGAAGTCAAAGGATATTTGAGCGAAATGATATCCGCCGTCCGACGTTTGCTGACGCCCATATCGTCAATCACGATAGCAATCAAAGGTTTTTTACCAAAATACGGCGGCTTACGAGTCAATTCAATTTTAATAGAACTGATTTTCGGATGTCTTTTTTGTTCTTGATTCGGCAAGATGACATCATCGGGTAAGTTTTCTTCGTAAAAATCGTAAATAATTTGTGCCGGAAGTTCTATTTCGTTGATATAAGAAACTTTTTGCTCCCAAGTATTTTCAGGAGGCAGTAAAACCTCAGAAACTTCGGCATTGACGGCATTTTCCAATTCTAATAAATTTTGTGCTTCTGTTTCATCCAAAGCGAGAGCCTCTTGAATATATTCATTATCCAATTTTGCCTGATTTTTATCAAGCTCCTCAGCTACAACAGTTAAGGGAAAGCAGAAAACAACAGATAAAACTACCTTAGAAAAAAAAGACAACCGTCCGCACCTTTTAAGTCTAGGTGAGAACGGTTGAAAAAATTTTTTAAGGTAGTCGGTCATAATTAATTATTATTTATTACGTAATGTTGGAAAAGCAATAACATCGCGAATAGTATCGGCATCGGTCAAAAGAATAGCCAAACGGTCGATTCCCATTCCCATGCCGCCTGTTGGAGGCAGAGCATTTTCCAAAGCATTGACATAGTCTTCATCAAGCATTTGAGCTTCATCATCACCGGCTTCACGCTCTGCGCATTGAGCTTCGAAACGTGCACGTTGTTCAAGCGGGTTGGACAATTCGGAATAAGCACATCCGAGTTCCATACCGCAAGCATAAGCATCAAAATGCTCAACCAACCGAGGATTGCTGCGGTGTGTTTTGGCCAAAGGAGATATATCGCGCGGCATATCCATTACCAAAATCGGTTGAATTAAATTAGCCTCGACTTTTTCATCAAAAACGAGTTGAACGACCTTACCCCAATTAGAGCATTGACTGGCATCTATTCCGATAGATTTGGCCATTTCTTTTGCTTCTTCGACTGTTTGCGCTTTCATCAAATCGATACCGGCATATTCTTTTACCAAATCGACAATAGACTTTTTAGGAAATGGCTTTGAAACATCGATTTCGACGCCTTTATAGGTAAATGAGGGCTTACCTAAGACTTGTTCACAAACATATCGTATCAAATCGGGAATAAGTTCTGCCATATCGTTATAGTCGGCATAGGCTTGATAGGCTTCCAACCCCGTAAATTCAGGATTATGTTTTTTATCGACGCCCTCATTACGAAAATTACGTCCAATTTCAAACACACGGTCCAAACCGCCGACGACCAGACGTTTCAAATACAATTCGGGAGCAATACGCAAATACAAATCCATATCCAATGCATTATGGTGAGTAATAAAAGGTTTAGCGTTAGCACCGCCCATAATCGGATGCAACATAGGGGTTTCGACTTCCAAAAAACCATGTTCTTCGAAATAACGACGAATAGCAGAAGTAATTTGGCAACGTTTTTTAAAAATCTCGCGACTGTCATCGTTCATAATAAAGTCGACATAACGTTGACGATATCTTGCTTCTACATCTGTCAAACCGTGAAATTTTTCGGGTAAAGGTTGCAAAGACTTTCCGATAATATCAAATTTTTCGGCAGCGACAGATAATTCACCTCTTGGAGTACGTCTAACAAACCCCGTAACACCGACCAAATCGCCCACATCCAAACATTTCAAGAGTTCTAAATCTGGTTCACTCAAATTATTTTTATGACAAAATATTTGAATTTTTCCGCTAATATCTTTCAAGTCAATAAACATACCGCTGTTACGAACAGCCATAGCACGTCCGGCAACGGTTACTCTGTCTTCAGTACTTTCACCTGCAGGCAAATCTTTATATTTATCTTGCAACTGAGCGGCATAAGCATTTGGCTTAAAGCAATAAGGATAAGGATTGTATCCTTTTTCGAGCAAAGTATTAAGTTTTGCTAGTCTGGACTCTCTATGAATATTATTTTCTGTAGCCATCGATAACTTCCTGTAACTATAAAATTCTTGTACATATTTTTTTGCACTAACTATAAACAAAAGCAAAAAACTTTTCAACCTAATATTTGCTTGACGAACAAAAAGAACTCATTTAGAACATAATAAGAACGAGAACGGAGAAAAAAATGTTAACGCCAAAGCAATATAAACTTTTGATGTTTATTGATAATTCCATTAAAGAACACGGCTGTTGTCCGTCTTTTGAAGAAATGAAGCAAGCCGTTGGGATTAAATCCAAATCAGGAATCCACTCACTTATCGAAGAATTGATTGAACGCGATTTTATCAAAAAACTTCCGCATAAAGCACGCGCATTAGAAGTTCTGAAAATACCTCGTTTTAAACCCAGAGAAATAATAGAAGAAGAAAAAAAAGCCAAACAAGCCTTGCTCGGAGCCGCGGTACAAATTCCCCTATACGGTAAAATTGCTGCCGGTACTCCGATTGCAGCCATTACCAATGAAAATGAATTTTTCACCGTTCCCTATGATATGGTTTCAAAAGGAACTTTTTATGCCCTTACAATCGAAGGTGAATCAATGATTGAAGCCGGAATTATGAACGGAGACACGGCCATTATCCGCAAAAGCGAAACGGCCGAAAACGGACAAATTGTCGTGGCATTGATAGATGATGAAGAAGCAACGCTGAAAATATGGCAAAAGAAAAAAGATGAAATATGGCTTGTCCCATGCAATAAAGATTATGAAATTCGAAAATTTCATCCCTCAAGAGTCAAAATACAAGGAATATTAAGCAGTATTATACGAAAATATCATTAATTCTATTTTTTGTCAAAAATACTTGATTTTTTGTACAATTATGCTATGATATAATTCAGATAAAAAAATGAAGGAGAATTCAATGGTTACTTATGCTAAAAAAAATTCAGACGATATGCCGTTCTTTGCATTGGACATGCAAAAGTTTGCCAAAACAAATTCTTTTACTCCCGAAGACGTCAGACAATACTTAAAAAGTAATATTCCGTCAATCAACGAGGCCCCCGCGACAACAGGAGAAACCAGACAAGGCAAAAGCCAGTTAATCCAAAATAGAAAAGAATTATTTGCAAAGCAAACAGCCGCAGCTGAATTAGCTCTTTTTGAAAAGAATCCCGAAATATATACAGCACTTTATGGTTTGAAAAAAAATACAGAACAAGAAACCATCAATTCCCCTTCTTCCACATCAAACGATTCTGATAGTGACAAAGCCAAAGCAAAAATATGTCAGGATGAAAATGGTAATATATTCTTGGCCGTCGAAATCATGAAACCGACAGACGTGTCTTTCCAAATACATGACGGCAAGTTGTCATTTGATCCCAGAAGCATGTCTCCCGATAAACTGAAAGAAATACTTTCCTACCTCGATCGACGTGGATTGCTCTCAATCGTTAATTTGGACGACTTAAAATTAGAAAACGCAGACACAGCTACGCAAGATATGTTCAACCAAACCAAAGAAGACATGAAAAAGGTTCAAAATAAAGAGCCGGAAAAGATTATGTCAACAGAAGGCGGAAATGAGAATAATAACGACGCACCTCAACCGACAGACAATGATTTGCGTACATTGGAAACAGAAAATTCAAATGTAGCGCCGCTTCCTGTAACAAACGCCGATCCTAAAAAAGATGCGACAAAAGAAGCTCTGACGACAGTCACAAAATGGATGGACAAAAATAAACGTCGTAATCTAAGCTACTTTGTAACACACCACAATGGATACACTGTATTTACGACATTTGATAAAGAAAATTCGGATAATATGAAATTAGACAACGTCGTTGATGGCAAAACCAAAGATGTTAATATCCGCCATGAATGCAAAATATATATTAAGCGTCAACCTAACGGCAAAGTTGAAATTTCATTTTCGATGCCAAACAACAAGCCTATAACCGACGTTTACGCCGATGCCATAGTTGAAGCCCACCGAGATGCGGGCAATACAAGAGTTGAATTTGGTCCTATGACAGATCCAAACCAAACAGCATTTCGTATTGCCTGTGCCCGCGCTTTTGTCGTTCCGGTTGGTATCAAACTGTCACAAACCAAATTTGATAAGATGATGGATGCTTCAGAAGCTAAAAACGGCAAGAACAACCCAAAAGTTCTAAAATATAAAAAAGATTTAGCATTAGAATTTGCCTATCAGCTCCAACAAAAAGGCATTGATTGGACCGATGAAAAAAATAAAAATAATGCAGACTGTCGTTGTATCCGTAATGCCATTGGTGCATATGATTACTCCCCATTCCGTGATTTATGGGAAGATTTTGGCTTACGCGCAAAATATGAAAGCATTATTAAAGCCAGCAGTTCGGCTAACTCAAATGGTGCAGCTGCCGCAATTGGGGCAACTAAAGCCGTTTCAAAATTGTATAATGCCTATAAAGAAGGTATTGATTCCTCAGACGGTACCCTTGCCTATCTGGTATCTGATAGATGCACCAGTTTAACTCCGGATGAAAAACAAGCCTTCAAACAAATCATTGCCGGAATTGAAAATACGCCTGTCCGAGATATACCTCCCAAAACGGCCATTCAGTTATTTGACTTAATGGAGAAAACACAAGAACAACGAGCAAGTATCAAAATTGAAGATGAATATAAAAGACTTGTTCACGATGATTTTTATAAAGGTAATGCCAGCCGCGATGCCGTTCAGCCTTATTTGAATGAAGCTGTCGACGAAATTACCAACGTTAAATCTGATTTGGCTGAGTTTGGCTTACCTCCGATTGGAGTAGTTCGTATCGGTAGTCCTAAATATGACTTTAGCAAACTTCAGGAACAATTAAGAGCCGGACAACGGAGATCGCAAAATCATCAAAATGGTTCTACTTTCACAAATGTCTATAACAGACATAACGATGGAAGGATATAACTTAAATTTTATAGGAAAGGCCGCGATGCGGCCTTTCTTTTTTTATGACTTGCCTTACAAAAAACCCGAGTTTACTCGGGGCTGAATGCCAAGGTATTGGAACAACACCGCTCCACGCCAACGAGCGTGGTCAAACCGTAAGGTTTGTAGCTGTTATAGAACCCCCAGTTTACTGGGGGATATTTATTTGTAATCTTTTATAAAACTAAATACTCTAATTTTGTTCTCAATTTGCAATAACATAGTTTTTATATACTGCTTAACGAGTTTTATAACATGAGCATTTTTTTCTTGTTCACAAGTATTACCTGACGGAATACTGTATTTGTTTAAACAATAAGCGATACCATAGACAGTTAAAGTTGATTTAACATAATTTTGATAGTCTTTTATATTGTTTTCGTAATTGTTTGTATAAAAATGCGACATAATATTTTTTGCAAGTTCATCCATACAATCAATTTGACTGTCACTTTTAGTACAGGATGTAAATTCATGATTATATTGAAGCCATATTGTATAATCATCAATGATTTCTTTTATTTTATTCTTACTGCTCCAATCGCTCTGAGAATAGACTTCATCAATATCGATGCCGTGATATATTTCTGCATGAGCATTTGCTAAAGAAAACAATATGCTCATCAATCCCAAAATAAACTTTTTCATTTTATCCTCACTAAAATATTATACTGATAATATTTCATAAGATTATGAAACACAACGAGTAATTTATATTAACACATTCAAAACAATTTTCATGGAACATTGCTCCTATAAATTCAGATAAACCTTTTTATAAAATCCTCAATCGGAGGATTTTTCTGTCGAAGATATTGCTTTGGAAGCCTTAAAAAGATTTTGAAAAAACCGTCATCTAATTTGAATCTTTAGCCAACGGAGCAACTTTTACCAGCAATCAGTTATTGCCAAGCGCATACTGTCTTTTTCATTTCTTCTTTTGTTGAAAAAATTTCCATTCTGGGATTATCTATATCATCATTACCTATCGCTATGTAATAAAAATTATCTGTCATCAGAACAATTGCAGACACGTATCTGTCATCAAGTGTTTTCTGAACATATATATCGATTATTTTTTTGCCCATAATTTCCGGATATAAAAACGAAATATCAATATAAATATTTTTATCCGTGGTCATTATATTTTCAAGCGGCATATTTTTAACGTCAATAATTTTCTCGGGTACAAAGCAATTTAACCCTATTTGATAACAAAAATAGCCATCAAATTGCAAAAACAAGAACTCATTTCCGATTTTAAAAACAAAAGGCCCTAACCAACTATATTTATTCCTTTTTGACTCCTCTAAAAGGGTACTTTGTTCAATATCTGAAATATCTAAATCTATATTTGTCGTTAAAATTTTATCCAAAGTATGATTTATGACTTGCGACTTTAAACAATCAATAACCTCAATTGCATTGTTCGGAGAAAATCTGGAATATCCTTGGTTTGTGGTTTTTATTCTCATTAAATATTTTCCGCTTCAAAAAGGTAGAGTGGCTTCGGATGGACGGTGTACCCCATCATTGCAACATGAATACGTCATGTTCTGCAGTTGCACCGACTTTCTGCGCTTCGAAGCCACTCTTTTTCTGAACAAGATTTGTCCTTACCCAGAAAAGCATACCGGATTGACAAATAATCTTTGTGGTATACACGTTCTTATATTAGTTTATAAAAATGTTGTTGTCAATCTTTGATTGATTACACGGTCATCTGACCTATCAACCAACACCTCATGGTAAAGGCAATCAATTTTGAGCTAAAAAGAAATCTGTTAAAAATGCTCTTCCGAACTCTGGAAATTAAAAACGGGAAACTAGGCTACGCCTTGTGTTTCCCGTTCTCAAAAGTGCAAAATTTGGGCACTTGTCCAAATTGGCTCCGGCTGTCGGATTCGAACCAACGACCGATCGGTTAACAGCCGATTGCTCTACCGCTGAGCTAAGCCGGAATAATATTCGACGTGGAGGCCGGTACCGGAATCGAACCGATATAGAAGGATTTGCAGTCCTCTGCATAACCACTCTGCCAACCGGCCATCAAGTTACCGTCGCACATTCGATGAAGCATATATATAACGTTTTTTTTATCAACGTCAACATTTTTTTTTGCATAAATGATAAAAAAATGCTTTTTTTTTATCTCCATTGCTCTATCATCGCAACCAGATTGATATTAAAGGAGTTTGCGATATGAAGATAGCTATTGCTTCCGACCACGGAGGTTTTGAATTAAAACAAAAACTTATCGAACACTATAAAGAAATCGGTATAACATTGTCGGATTTGGGAACACACAGCGCAGATTCCTGCGACTATCCCGATATGGCCAAAAAAATGGCTGAAGCAATCTTATCTCATGACGCAGATTTGGGAATCCTTATTTGCGGAACAGGAATCGGCATATCTATTGCAGCAAATCGTTACCATGGCATTCGTGCTGCCCTCCTTTATGACGATTATGTCGCAGAAATGGCCAAAAAACATAATAATGCCAATATAATAGTCTTTGGAGGAAGAACAATGAAGGTTGATGACGTGATTCGTCGAATTGATATTTTTAACCATGCGGAATTTGAAGGTGGACGCCATAATCGTCGAATTCAAAAAATTGAAGAAGGGAGATAAGCTATGGATTTTGAAAAAAAGCTAGAAGAAGAAGATAAAGAAATTTTTGACGCCATAAATAATGAACTTAAACGTCAACAACAACAAATAGAGCTGATTGCATCCGAAAACATTGTATCCAAAGCTGTTTTAGAAGCTCAAGGCTCAATTCTGACAAATAAATATGCCGAAGGATATCCCAACAAACGTTACTACGGAGGATGTATATTTATTGATAAAGTCGAAGAATTAGCCATTGAACGCGCCAAAAAATTGTTTAATGCCAAATTTGTAAACGTACAACCTCATTCCGGTTCTCAAGCAAATACGGCTGTTTATGTCGCTCTGCTCAAACCTTATGATACAATTTTGGGAATGTCTTTAGATGCCGGTGGTCACTTAACACACGGTTCAAAAGTTTCTATTTCAGGAAAATGGTTTAATGCCATAGCTTATGGTGTTAAAAAAGAAGATGGACGGATTGATTATGAGGAAGTTGAAAAACTGGCAATTGAACACCAACCAAAATTAATTATTGCCGGCGGCTCGGCTTATCCCCGTCAAATAGATTTTGCCAGATTTAGAAAAATTGCCGATAAAATCGGAGCTTATTTGATGGTGGATATGGCGCATTTTGCCGGACTGGTCGCCGGTGGATGCCACCCTAACCCGCTCGACTTTGCCGATGTGGTTACGACCACGACTCACAAAACGTTACGCGGTCCCCGCGGTGGTATGATTTTGACAAACAATGAGGATCTGGCAAAAAAAATCAACTCAGCTATTTTCCCCGGAACACAAGGCGGTCCGCTTGAACATATAATTGCCGCAAAAGCCGTATGCTTTAAAGAAGATTTAACAGATGAATTCAAAAACTATGCACAACAAGTTATTAAAAACGCAAAAGTTTTGGGAGAAGTCTTAAAAGAACGCGGTCTTAATTTGGTTTCAGGTGGAACAGATACCCATCTTCTGTTAGTTGACCTGCGTCCTAAGGGACTAACCGGTGATATTGTTGCTCAAAAACTCGAAGAGGCAAATATTACTTGCAATAAAAATGCGATTCCTTTTGACCCGATGCCGCCTAAAGTAACTTCCGGTATCAGAGTCGGCACGCCTGCCGGTACGACACGCGGCTTTAAGGAAAAAGAATTTACGCTTATAGGAAATTGGATATGTGATATTATTGACGCCCTAGCTCAAGGAAACGCAGATGATATCATCTCTCAAACAAAAGAAAAAGTACTGAAACTTTGTGAAAAGTTTCCTATCTACAAATAAACGGCTAAGACAAAGAATAGCTTATAAAAACGGCAGTACCCAACAAAATTATCGGGTATTGCCGTTATCTTTTGTAACTGCGGCAAGAGACGGCGCAGACTGTTTTTTCACACGTCTAACCTTTGTTGGTTTAGATAAATGAACGTTTTCGAGGTGATTTTCACCGCAAGCATACACTTCCAATGTCTTATTTTGCGGAACGGCAGATGTTATAGAAGCCTCATTGGAAGATTCGGAAACAGGCAAATCAGTATATTCTGTTTTTTGAGCAAGCGGCATATTGTCAGACTGAGAGTGTGACAATCTTTCATCATAACTTTTATCGAAAGATTTTTCTTGTTGCGGCAAATTGACATTTAAATCTAAGGCTTCCGATTCCAGCAAGATTTCGCGGCATTTCTCCATTTCATTAGCAACCATTTGATCCAAAATATCGCTCATGGTAGAATCTTTTTCATAAAGATCGAGTACGGCTTTTTCCATACTATCGGTTAGCTGGATTTTATTTTCGGGTATAACCTCGAATATTTTTTCCCAAAAACCGGGTTCGCGCTCATGCAGGGCAAAATGATGAGTATCAAGCTCCTCAAAATCACGAGTATCGAAATTATTTTCAAACTGTTTGAAATAATAGTCACCTTGTTTATTTTGATAAATGGACAAACCAAACTGATACATATACTCTTTCAGAGCTTCTTCCATTAATTCAGAATGAGAAAGCAAATCATCGTCGTAATCATAGTCATCTTCATCGTCATCTTCAATATTGAGATGACTATACTTCAACTTTTTATCTTTGACCTTTCTTATTTTTTTCTCTTTAAGAAGGTTACGTAATTTGGATAATTTTTTTAATTTTTTAAGAATAGATTCTTCTTCCATTGATAATACTCCTGACTTGCGACTAAAATTATAGCACATAAAAATTAAATTTAAACTTAAATTAGCTATCCGTTCGAAATAAGTCAAAAATATACAAATTTATAAGATAAAAAACACTTGCATTTTTTTAAAATCCGTTATACATACCTACACGAATGTATATAAGATTCATAATAAATAAAAACTAGAAATGGCACGAAGAACAAGAGAAGAAAGTGAAAACACCAAAGCTCTGATACTACAGTCTGCTCTGGATTGTTTTTATGAAAAAGGATTCTCACGCACCAGTTTTGAAGATATTGCCTCACGCATAAATCTGACAAAAGGTGCGGTTTACTGGCATTTTAAAAATAAAGCCGAGTTATTGGCCGGATTATTGCAAAGAAGTGTTAAAATCAAACATGACACCATAGGTCCAATGATTTCTGCCCCGTCAACTTTGCAAGAATTACGGCGTTTTTTTGAAATTGAGGCTAATTATATAGAACAAAATCCGGATGTCCAAAAATTCATCTTTTTTTCTCTTTTTCAGGTAGAATGGTCTGATACCGTATTTAACCAGGTTCAGGAAACTACAGGAAATATTCGTGATTTTCATTTTAAGGTCGTTAAACACGCATTAATCGCAGCCCAAAAGAAGCATGAAATATCAATGCAAACGGATGTCAACGCCGTAAGCCTGTTATTGGTGTGCACATGGCGCGGTATGATAAATACTTATGTATGTAAAGAAATGGACTTCAGTCTTTCGCAAGCTTTTCTGGAAGGCTTTGATATGCTGATGGAAAAAATCAAGAAATGAAAGGTTAAGGAAAATGAAAGTTGGAAAAATGAGTAATCGCAAAATCATAAAACAAGTGATTGTTTTTTGCGTATGCATTGCGATTGGTTGGTTTTTGAAAGCAAAGCTCACACCTCAAATGATGGCTGCTCCGACAGGAGGAGCGGCAGATCCGTTTGTATTGGTTGAAGAAGCAAAATTAAAAGATATTGCTCCCGCACAAAGATTTATCGGACACGTTGAAGCAATCAATGAGGTTAATATCCAACCTCAGGTCAGCGGATATTTGGAGAAAGTATTATTCAACGAAGGTTCGTTAGTTAAAAAAGGTGATATTTTATTTGTAATTGAACAGCAACGCTATATCGCAACTGCAAATTTGCGTAAAGCTGAACTTGACAAGGCAAAGGCCAGTTTCACCCAACTCGAAAAAGAATACAAACGCCAAAAATCCCTTAACCAACAAAAATTCGCTTCCGAATCAAAATTGGATGAAGCCTACTCCAACATGCTGCAAGCACAAGCTGACGTTAAGCAGGCCGAAGCAAATTATGAACTGGCAAAAATTGATTTGGAACATACCGAAATTAGATCTCCTATTAACGGCTACATCGGCAAAGCTATGGTTACAGTCGGAAACTATGTAAGTACCTCCAGCGATACCCTTGCTAATATTGTCCAAACAGACCCTGTCCGAGTTGTCTTTTCCATCACCGATAAAGATATGCTGAATTTACGTCAAAAATATAGTGAAGACGGCGGCGAAACATATAGCAAAATCATATTGGCTAACGGAAAAACAATTAAAAAACCGATATTATCACGTTTTAATGACAATTCTATCAACACGGGTACAGCAACCTTGTCTGTTTATTCCGAATTTGAAAACAGCGATGGTATGCTCATTCCGGGAGGTTATGTCGATATCCTTATCGGCTCCGGTACCGAAAGAAATGCCGTCGTCATTTCACAGGCTGCACTTGCACAAGATGAACACGGAAATTACGTCATGACAGTCAATAACGATAACATTGTTGAACAAAAACGTGTTTCTCTCGGAGACGTCGTCGATAATCAACAAGTTATTACTTCTGGGTTACAAGCCGGAGAAAGAGTTATTATTCAAGGTTTGCAAAAAGTTGCCGATGGCAAAAAAGTTCGCATTGGTATTGTTAACGAAGACGCAGAGGAAGGAAAATAGCTCATGTTTTCAAGAATATTTATTGAACGACCCCGATTTGCGATGGTCATCTCAATTGTGCTGACGCTTGCCGGCGCAATTGCCGTGATGTCATTACCAATATCTCTGTATCCGGAAATTACACCGCCGACCATCCGTGTTTCCACAACCTACCCCGGTGCAAGTGCCGAAGTTATTGCAAATACCGTTGGTATTCCTTTGGAAGAAAACATTAACGGTGTTGAAGATATGCTTTATATGGATTCATCATCGGATGCCACCGGCAGCTACGGTCTGACCGTAACGTTTAAGGTCGGCACCGATCCGGATATGGCTCAAGTCAAGGTTCAAAACCGTGTTCAACAAGCCTTGAGTCAATTACCGGCAGAAGTCCAACAACAAGGTGTTACCGTCAGTCGACGTTCTTCCGACCAACTGGGCTTTTTGACAGCACGTTCGCCTAAAGGAACACATGATACTTTGTTCTTAAGTAACTACGTCCAAAACAATATCAAGAAAAACTTAATTCGTGTGGACGGTGTCGGTGAAGTAAATGTCTACGCTCCGCCTTTGAGTATGCGTGTTTGGCTTGATGCTAATAAAATTACGGCTCTTAATTTGCCAGTATCGGCCATTAAAGCCGCAATCGAAAGCCAAAACATTCAACCGTCTTTAGGTAAAGTCGGACAAATGCCGGGCGACGGTGAACAACAAATGGTTTATGCCTTACTTAGCAGCGGTCGTATTAACGATGTTGAAGAATTTAAAAACATTATTGTTCGTACCGATGAAGAAGGCGGCTTAGTCCGTTTGGGCGACGTAGCACGAATTGAAATCGGTCAAGAGGATTATAATGCAAATTCTCAATTTGACGGAGCACCTTCTGTCGCAATCGCCGTCAACATGTTGTCCGGTGCTAACGCCATTAATGCCATGAAAAACCTACGCGCGGAAATGGCTCGTTTGGAACAATTTTATCCTGATGATGTTGAAATTTTCGTCGCTTACGATGCTACGGACTATATTATTTCTTCAATTGAAGAAGTGGTCTTTACCTTAATCTTAACTTTCTTATTGGTTATCGCCGTATGTTACATCTTCTTGCAAGACTGGCGCGCGGTTTTGGTACCGTCTTTAACAATTCCGGTATCAATTTTTGCCACTTTTGCCGTTTTATTGGCTTTGGGCTACAGCTTAAATACCCTGACTTTATTTGGCTTGGTCTTAGCTATCGGTTTGGTGGTCGATGATGCTATCGTGGTTGTTGAACGTGTCTTATTCTTGATGGAAGCGGAAAAACTTGAACCAAAACAAGCAACAATCAAAGCTATGGAACAAGTATCCGGCGCCATTGTTGCAACAACCTTGGTATTGCTGGCTATTTTCGTACCGATTGGCTTTTTGGGCGGTATTACCGGTAGAATTTATCAACAGTTTGCCGTTGCAATTTCAACTTCCGTTGCCTTTTCGGCACTTAACGCTTTAACACTTTCTCCGGCATTGTGCGCAACCATTTTGCGTCCGCTGAAACCTTATCAACATGGTCCGTTGTTCTGGTTTTCCAAAGCTGTTGACAAGTCGAGAGATCGTTACGCCAGTATTGTCGGAATTGCCAGCCGCAAAGTCAGTGTTATTGCTCTTATCTTTGCCTTGATTGTCGGCTCAATCACCGCTTTGTTACAAATTAGCCAAACCAGTTTTATTCCGAATGAAGACCAAGGTGCATTTTTTGTAAACATTCAATTACCTGAAGGTGCTTCTCGCGAAAGAACAGAGGCTTTGGTTAAAAAGATTGTTCCGCTTATCCTGGAAGAAGATGGTGTTGAGCACGTAATGAATATTACCGGACACAGCATCATCGGTGGTTCCGGTGAAAACGTTGCATTCATCATCACCATGTTAAAACCATGGAATGAACGTACAGAAGACAGATTATATTCTACAAATATTTTAAATCGTATTCAGGCAAAGATTGCAGATTTTCCGGAAGCAAATATAAACTTGTTTGAAATGCCGGCCATTCAGGGATTGGGAACCACAAACGGTATGGATTTCCGTATGCAGGCAATCGATTCTTCCGATCCGCAAAAACTTGATGCTGCTCTGCAAGGTTTCTTGGCTCGACTAAACCAGTCGCCTTATGTTAACTACGCTTTCTCAACCTATAATGCGACAACACCGCACGTATATGTTGACATAGACCGTACAAAAGCAGAATCAATGAAGGTTACAATCGGAGATATTTATACAACGCTCGGTCAATATTTAGGTTCGTCTTATATTAATGACGTTAACTTCGGAACTCAAGTTAACCGAGTTATTATCCAAGCTGATTGGCCGTACAGAAAAGGAGTAGACAATATTTCGGCTCTTTATGTTCAAAACAGTTTGGGTGAAATGGTTCCGCTCGGTGGTATGATTAGCCTAAGCAAAGTTTTGGCTCCGAGTACAATTGACCGTTATAACCAATATCCGGCAGCTGCCATCAATATTATCGGTAATGATGCCTATAGTACGGGTGAAGCCATGACTGCCATTGAACAATTGGCAAAAGAAGCTCTGCCCGAAGGTTATAGCTATGATTGGTCAGGAATGAGTTATCAAGAAAAAGCAAACCAAGGTCAAATCGGCGGTTTGATTGCCTTAGCATTAATTTTTGCTTACTTATTCTTAGTTGCTCAATATGAAAGTTGGAGTACTCCGCTGCCTGTATTGGCATCCGTTTCCGTAGCCATGTTGGGAGCTTTGTTCGGATTGTTTATTCACGGTCTGCCCTTGAGTATTTATGCACAATTGGGATTGGTTTTGTTAGTCGGATTGGCAGCAAAGAACGCTATTTTGATTGTGGAATTCTCTAAGGAAGAACGTGAAAAGGGAACATCTATTACCCGAGCTGCAATGATCGGCTTAAAAGAACGTTTCCGTGCTGTGTTGATGACGGCATTTACTTTCATTCTGGGAACATTGCCTTTGGTTGTTGCAACCGGTGCCGGTGCCAACAGCCGTATAGCTATCGGTGTTCCGGTATTCTACGGTATGTTGATTGGTACAATCGTCGGATTGATAATCATTCCGCTGTTATACGTTTTGTTCCAAACAATTACCGAGAAAGTATCTGGTCCTACAACAGTTAAAAAAGCATAAGACAGAAACAAGAAATTCCCCTGCATAACGCAGGGGAATTTCTTTTTATGATTC
>CALXPO010000024.1 GCA_944390315.1 uncultured Alphaproteobacteria bacterium | reverse complement strand
GATAACCGATGGCGGAGAAGTAAGCATCAGCGGATTAGGTAAGGTTGAGAGTTTGGATGACGAGACGTTAGGTCGAGTAGAGATAGGCGGTCGTTATGGTATAAGTTCTGTATTATCGGCCTATGGTTGGGCGAACTACACCTTTGGTAGCGACTATGACGCGACGACCTTTGGCGTCGGTTTGAACTATGCTTTCTAAAGTTAAACAAAAAGCCTTAAAAAAAGACCGTTCCACAAATGGAACGGTCTTTTGCTTATGGTTGCCTTACAGAAAATCACGAGTTTATTCGGGGCTGAATGCTAAGGTGTGTTAGACACCGTTCCACACCAATGAGCGTGGTCAAACCGTGAAGTTTGCTTATGGTGCAAACCCTGAGTAAACTCTAAGTTTGCTGTAAAACAACGAATGGATATCTTCCGAGAAACATGTGGTTTAAAATCAACTGCAAAGCCTAGGTTTAACCACGCTCATTGGCGTTGTCCCAACACTTTGGCATTTTTCAGCCCTGCGGCAATTTGATGCAACTATAAAAAATAAAAACCCTCCGACTTGGAGAGTTTTTATTTTTTAAATAATATCGTATTTTTTAGTCAAATAAAATTATTCTTCTTCTCCAACATACATCCCGATGGCGCGAGCAGCTTTGACATAATCGCTTTTAACATCAAGCAGGGTCGTCCCCTCTTTAACCACTTCATCAATATCAAAATCAGCGACCTTATTATTTTTCCATACAACCATGCGGTTTGTTTTTCCCGCTTCTAACAATTGAACGGCTTTAGCACCAAACATGGTTGCCAAAATACGGTCAGTCGGAGAAGGATTTCCGGAACGTTGTGTATGTCCCAGTGTGGTAACGCGAGTTTGAAAATCGTGACTACGTTTGTTGATTTCGGCACTTAAGTATTGACCGATGCCGCCGTAAACGGTTTCTCCAATTTTGTTGGTTGCAGCAGCCACATGTTGGCCGTCTTCGCGTTTAACGCCCTCCGAGACAACAATCAAAGCATGATTGCGTCCGTTTTCCTTAATGCTTCTGAGTTTGGCAACAATAGAATCAATTTTGTACGGAATCTCAGGAACCAAACAAATATCGGCAAAACCTGCCAAAGCTGAGTGCATTGCTAAGTGTCCGGCGTCTCTTCCCATAACTTCCAAAATAAGCGCACGGCTATGAGAGCGTGCAGTTAATTCGAGCGAATCAAGAGCGTTGGTACAAACTTCGCAAGCCGTTGCAAAGCCGACAGAAGCATCGGTAATAGGTGTATCATTATCAATAGTCTTTGGAATACCAATCATTTTAATACCGGCCTTATGGCAATAGTTGCTGACGATATTCATACTTCCGTCGCCACCTACGACAATCAAAGCGTCGAGTCCGAGTTCTCTTGCGCCTTCACCGAATTTTTGTGACAAGGCTTCCATGGATTCTAATTTAACACCGCTGTTCAAGGAACCGAGATAGGAACCGCTTAGACGAGGCCATGGGGTATTAGAAAAATTAGCTTCAGTCAAAATTTCGTATTGTAAAGGTCTGTTTGTCAGACCGTCGGTACCAAATTTTATACCATAAACTTCCCATCCTCTGATAGATGCTGCGTTCACAACCGAGCGGATTACCGCGTTCAAACCGGCGCAATCGCCACCGCTGGTCAAAATACCAATTCTCTTAATCTTATTCATGCAAAACTCCTATCTTGAAAGTATTTATTGGTTGCTTTTTTAGCATAAATGTGATACATTTCAATAAAAATTTTACAAGATATCACCTAAGAAGTATTTTTTCTTAGATTTAAAGGTTAATTACAGAATGGTAAAAAATGATAATTTGAGTAAACTTACTCAGCAATTATGTGAATTGCGTTTGGAAGAAAGACGCGTCAGTTCCGATATCCGCCATTTGGTTTCTCGAAATTCTACAATAGATTTTGCCAAAGCAAAGCAACTAAATAATATGCGTACCGGCGTCAAAAAGAAAATAGCTTCTGTTGAAGCAAAAATTATGCCGAATATTATTGCTTAAGAAAACTAAAAAAAAGTTGATTTTTAAGTCGGACTGTGATAAACAACAACCAACTTTTAGAAAAAACATATTTTAAAGTTTGAAATGAGGTGATTTAAGTGGTTCAAGTTACTGTTATCGGTAATGACGTTAATCAGTCTTTGAAAGTCTTGAAAAAGAAAATGCAACGTGAAGGTATTTTCCGTGAGATGAAATTACGTCGTCATCACGAAAAGAATTCTGAAAAGAAAGCTCGTCGTCAGGCTGAAGCTATCAGACGTTCCCGTAAGCAACTTCGTAAACGCTTGGATACCGAAGGTTTCTAGACATTTATTGTTCACAAAAGCCCCGCTAAACAGCGGGGCTTTTGCTGTTGATGACAATACCCAATATACTGGAAACTGAAAAATTAACCAATGGCTTTAGAATTAAAAATATCCTAAATCTCAGAATACAAAAGTAAAAATTCCCAATAATATGATTGCAAAATTTGAATCTTAAACGACTTAAATTTCTAAACAGGTATGGATATAGAAAATTTATTAAGAGATAATCTCTGTGTTTAATGAGGTGGGTTAACAACACAAGGTAAAATATTCAAGAGATGACATTAACATTTTTAATCAGCTCAAATATCTCAATACCATGAGGCGAGGGTAGATGTTTGCAAAATGACGCTTTGAAGATAAGCCAATAAAAAACTACCTTTCAAAACCATCCTTTTTGATATTATATTTATTTTTTATTTCAGGACATTCGATATGTTGCTGCGGTTTTGTATGATTATAAGTCAATTTTTGTCTCAAACCATTCATATGATTACGTATTTGTTCTGTTCGGCTGGTTTGTGCCGCGGTGTCGATGTGTTGTGTTTTTACCCAAACGACTTTTCCCAAAAGAGGAATCTTTTTCTCATCGATTTCCTTAAGACGAGTTAAGTAGTTGTTTGGTTGATATTTTGACAAATCATATAAAAGATTTTTATACTTTTGCGAACCATAATTAATATAGTTGTTGTATGATATGAGATCAAAAGTTTGATTAAGGTCTTTTATGAATCTTTTCTTTTCTAATCCAAATATGTCAAATTTAATATTGCACTGTTGGGCAACCTCATCCCTGAATTTTTTTGTATCATACGAGGTTGGATTAGTAATCAGTTCTTTCATCAAATAAGTGCTGGTATCCGGCGAAATTTTATATTGCTGTGCAAATTCATGCAAAATATCTAATTGTGTTTTAACAACCATTGTCGGAGAAGAATAAGAGACCGAAGAAGACGATGGCTTATTAAAGGCATCAATAAAATTGTGTTTGGGATATTTTTCTTTAGAGGCTATCATGTTTTGTATAGGTATGATAGTTTTAATTCCCAAATGCGTAAGTTTCTTAAAATAGGGATTATCTTTATTGTTGCGGTAGATATTACGCACAAATTTAAAAGCATTCATGACAAACTTTTGTTCCTGTCTGTCGTCCCCGATATCTTGAGCTATGGTTCTGATGGCACTATTGGGTATATCGTAATCTGACATTTGTTGAATATTATCCATAAGAGCCTCAGAAACATTTTCTTTGTATGTTCCGAAATAGGAGGCTGCCACAAGAATTTTTTCATATTCTTTGAGGGCTTGAAATTCCAAATCTTCATAAGTATTTTTATGCAAAAGAAAATCATTAGTTGCAGAATATTGTTGTTCGAGCAATTTTTTGTGCATTTTGAAAGAAGTTTTTTTGTCACTTTCGGACTTATGAAAATTGGTAATAAGCGTAAGAGGTGTTTCAAAAAGAGTTTTCAAGGCATCTTTTCGCCAACCCTTTTCGTGTTTACTGTGTCCGTCAAATATATTGTTTTTGAAGAAGGCATTTAAGGTTCGCGGCGAATAGGCGTGATTAAGGACAATATTTTCACATAATTTTGCAAGTTTTTCAGCATTAAGAACACCGTTTTCATCAAAAAAGGAATCCCGTTCACCTGATTGGCGAATTTTGTAAATGGCTTTAATTAAAGGTTTTGTAATAGATTTTGTAGCATAAAATTTGGCATCATGCTCAGAATTATAGGTCTGCTTTTTTATGTCACGCAAGGCATTTTGGTTGCGTTTTTGTCCCATGTTATAAGTCGCAACCACTTGTTGTAAAAAATCACGACGATTGTCGGCGCGAAGCATCAAAGCAGCACTGCCAAATGCTTCGGCATGTAATTCGTTCAAATAGCAAACGTAATCGTATCTATTAATAAGTTTTTTGTTTTTATGGGTTTTATCATTAAGGGTTTGACCGGAAATTTCGTACAAACGGTCTATTTTTTCTTTATCAAATAATTTATAGATTTTTTGTAAAGAGTGAGCCAGTTCATGATAGGCAGAGTGGTAGTCATCATTGCTGTAACTAAAGAACACTTTTCCGTTATAATTCAGACCGCCGCCGGAACGGGTACTTTCGCCGACTTCTATTTCATATTCTCCGAAAGGCAAGGGTTTGAGAACACCTCGTTCAACCAATTGAGTTTCACTGCTTTGATAAGTGATGTTATTGATACGAGCAACTTCGGAAATAACTTTTTTGTAGTCATAGTGAAATCTGTTATTAATTTCGGGATTATGAATATTGTCATAAGTGAAAGCCGCTACTTTGTAGCGTTCTGACAAAGTGGTTATATCTTTATCAATATCGTCTGCGCGTATCATATAAAATCTTTCATAAACAAATTATTTTTTGATGAAAGTAATTTTATCTTAAATTAGACAAAAAATCAATTGTAATATCAAAAAAAACTTGTCAGAAAACAAGGTTTTTTTGATAGGGTTGGTTGAAACAAGGCATAACCGTTTATAAGTTTGCGGTTGAAGTCAAAAATTTCTGGTTAAGACTCAAAATATAAATTTGGCAAACTTACACGGCTAAGTACTTTGAATTGGACCTAAGGTAATAACGGAGACCAAGCCGGATCGGAAGCATCAGCAGGAGTTACAATCATTCGTTCGTTAGCGCCGGTTAGGTCGATTGTATAGAGCTTAACCGGAGCATTGCTGCGAGCTGTTCCTTTATCTTGACGAAAATACATCAAAACACGACCGTTAGGAGCCCAAACGGGAGCTTCAACCAAATAACCGCTTGTAATCAGCCGCTCACCGCTGCCGTCAGGATACATTACGCCAATATAAAATTGTCCGCCGTACATTTTAGTAAAAGCAATATAATCGCCTCTTGGTGACCAAACCGGTGTTGCGTAACGTCCGTCACCAAAGCTGATACGATGAACATCACTGCCATCGGCATTCATAATATAAAGTTGCTGATTTCCACCGCGATCGGAGTTGAAAACGATTTTCTTTCCGTCGGGAGAATAGCTCGGTGAAGTATTGATGGATGTTCCCGAAGTCAGTTGTTTTGTTTTATTTGTTTTCAAATCGAGCTCATAGATATCGGTGGTGCGACCTTTGGCATAGCTCAGAAGCAATTTTGAGCTATCGGGAGAAAAGACCGGAGCAAAAGTCATTCCTTTAAATTCGCCCACTAATTTTTGTTTGCCGGTTTCAATATCAAGCATATAAACTTTAGGTGTCGTTCCGGCATAAGACAGGTAAGTAATTTTCTGTAAATTTGGTGAAAAGCGCGGAGTTAGGGCCATAGAGGCGCCATTAGTTAAAAATCGGTGATTTTCACCGTCTTGATCCATGATGGCAAGGCGTTTAATGCGCCGTGTTGAAGGACCGCTTTCGGAAATATAGACGATTCTTGTATCAAAATATCCTTTTTCGCCGGTTAAGCGCTCATAAATGGCATCGGCAATCACATGGGCAATGCGGCGCCAATTTTCTTTGGTTGTGGTAAAAGATTGTCCTTTCATTTGTTCTTCAGAATAAACATCCCATAAACGAAATTCGACCTTAAGGTTGTTTGCTTCGATTTCTGAGATAGCACTTTGAACAAGGGCGGCAGCATTAATTGCTTTCCAATCGCTGAAGCGAGGTAAATCATTAATGGAGGAAAAACTTTGAATATAACTGTCTTCGGAAATAATTCTGAATAATCCGGAACGTTCTAAATCGGCAATAGTTACTTCGCGGATTCTTTGTCCATAATCTGCTGCTTCGCCGCTACCGGCCATTTGCGGAAAGGCAATCGGCATCGGTTCTCTGACGGCACCGTTAACATCAATTTTAAGCTCAGCGCGGGCTGATGAAAACATCATAACCAACGCTAAGGCAACATAAGATAAAAGTTTCATGTTTACACCTAGGAATTTAAAGTTTTACTTATGCTATAACATATGCTAACATTCTTAAAATTTCATTAGCAAGACATTTAAAAAATTGAAGCCCAAATGGATATAAAAGAATTTAAGAATAAATTAGCTCCCAAAAAAGCCATAATCGGATTTGATTATGGCAGCAAGCGTTTAGGGGTTGCGGTTTCTGATTTGTCTTTAACAATTGCAACCTCAAACACAATAATTTATCGCAAAAGCTGGAAGCAGGATTTTGCGGCCATAAAAAAAATCATAGAAGAAAAGGAAATCGGCGGCATAGTGTTCGGACTGCCTTTACAGATGAACGGAAAAGAGGGCGAAACGGCCATGCAAACCAGAGAATTTGCCGCAAAATTGGAAAAAGAATCAGGACTGCCCGTAACTTTTTGGGATGAAAGATTATCATCGTCCGCAGTTGAGAGTTTCTTAATCAAAGAAGTAGATTTAAGCCGCAATAAACGTAAAAAAGTCTTGGATGCTTCGGCAGCCGCTTATATATTACAAGGCTTTCTTGATGCCTTAAAATATAGCTGAAAATTACATTTCCATGCCGGAATTGCGAGTGACCGAATTTGTTATTTTATTTGACTTATTTTCCTTTTGCTCGGTTGATTCCAAAGATTTTGTATCTTCAACAACAGTTGTTTTCTGTTCATTCATTTTAATGTTATTTCTGGTGCGATTAATGGCATTATCTACTTTTTTGGTCGGTGACATGTCCATATATCCGCTCTTATTGAGTTCCTCAAGGAATGCAGCTTGAAAAGCGTGAATATCGTTACCGGATATTTTTTCTTTTGCTTTTGCATAAGCCTGCTCCAAGCAAGATTGAAATTCGGGATTATCAGCTAATTCTTTTTGTTTGAGAAGTTGCTTTGTAATTTCTTCAAGTTTGTCATTGTCATTATTTTTGATTGCATTAAGAGCCGAATTATACAAAGCATTTTGTCGGAGAGATTCAAGGTCTTGGCGGGATCGAGAAGCATGTCCGATTCCGATTGTTTGTCCTAATCTATAGCCGTTTACATATGCGTTAATATGAGCGCTTTTGCGTGTTTGTCTGGCAAATATATCGGTGACAGGTTTGTCATTGTCATCAAAAAGTCTGTCTTTATAGGCAATAGTTCCATTGGCATCAATATGTGTTTTATGACTATATTTACCGGAGAATTCTGTTATGGTTTGGCTTCCGTCCTCATGATATTCGGTTTTTTGCAAAATCTCATTATCTTGATAACGGGATACAGACATTGGCTTACCGTCAGGGTAAAAAGCATTTTGAACACCTTCTTTTATTTTCTTTCCGTCGCGGTTGACATACCGATTTATCTCTTTAACCGAAAAATCAGGATAATAACTGGTTGTGGATATAATACCGTCCTTATTGACGACTTCATTATTTTTGGGTGCCATACCAATCAATTTACGTAATTTATTATTAACCATTTTATTATCTCCTTTTGCCAATGTACTTTATATATGTATATGTTGACAATTTTTTTGTCAAATGTCAACAAAAAATACATAATTTGCTATATTTTAAGCAAATTTTGTTTTGTTTTATGAAAAAATCATATGTGTTTTTGTCGAATTTTTGTACTAAAAAACGAGCCGATTATAAAGCGGCTCGTATAAATATTATCTTTTGTAAGATTTATATTTTTTATCGTTGCAACGGTTTGTAGCGAAAAGCGTGGGGGTTGCAAGCATCTGCCCCCAGGCGGCGAATTTTATCTTTTTCATATTCTTCGAAGTTTCCTTCAAACCATTCAACATGTCCGTTGCCCTCATAAGCCAAGATATGGGTGGCGAGTCTGTCCAAAAACCATCGGTCGTGAGAAGTTACCAAGACACAACCTGGATAGTTCATAATTCCTTCTTCCAAAGAACGCAAGGTATCGACATCCAAATCATTGGTCGGTTCGTCGAGCAGAATAACGTTGGCGCCTTTGCGTAACATTTTGGCTAAGTGAACGCGGTTACGCTCACCGCCCGAAAGCTGTCCGACCTTTTTCTGCTGATCGCTGCCTTTGAAATTAAATTGTCCGACATAAGCGCGGGACGGAAATTCTTTTTTGCCGAGATTAATCATATCCAAACCGTCGGAAATTTCTTCCCAAACATTTTTGTCGGGATTAAGTTCGTCACGGCTCTGATCTACATAACCCAAATCGACCGTATCTCCGATTCGAATGGTGCCCGAATCCGGTTTTTCCTGTCCGGTAATCAAACGGAATAAGGTTGTTTTGCCGGCGCCGTTGGGACCGATAATGCCGACAATGGCTCCCTTGGGAATCTTGAAAGATAAATCATCGATTAAGATTCTGTCACCGTAGCCTTTTGTGAGGTGTTCGGCTTCAATTACCAAATCGCCGAGACGTTCGGTCATCGGAATATTGATATTGGCTGTGGTTATTTTGTCTTTGGTTGCAGCCTGCAACAATTCGTCATAAGCATTGATACGGGCTTTTGATTTGGCCTGACGGGCTTTGGGATTTTTCTTAATCCATTCAAGTTCGTTGGCTAAAGTGCGCTGGCGTGCGGTTTCTTCTTTTTCTTCCTGCTCTAAGCGCTTGCGTTTTTGTTCAAGCCAAGAGGAATAGTTGCCCTCATAAGGAATACCTTGACCGCGGTCAATTTCCAAAATCCAGCCGGTAACATTGTCGAGGAAGTAGCGGTCGTGAGTAACCATCACGACGGTTCCGGCATAATTTTGCAAGTGTTTTTCGAGCCAGGCGACCGATTCGGCATCCAAATGGTTGGTGGGTTCGTCCAAGAGCAACATATCGGGTTTTTGCAGCAACAAGCGGCAAAGAGCCACACGTCTTTTTTCACCGCCCGAAAGTTTGGTGACATCGGCGTCGGCAGGCGGGCAACGCAAAGCATCCATGGCAATTTGAATATTGCGTTCAAAATCCCAGCCGTTACAGGCATCGATTTTTTCTTGCAATTCGGCTTGTTCATTGATGAGGTTGTTCATTTCCTCGTCAGACATCGGTTCGGCAAAACGAGCGGAGACTTCTTCAAATTTTTTAAGCAAATCTCTGGTTTCACCCAATCCGTCCATAATATTTTCCATAACATTTTTACTCGGGTCAAGTTTGGGCTCTTGTTCAAGATAGCCGACTTTGACACCTTCGGCAGCCCATGCCTCTCCGTTAAATTCTTTATCGACACCGGCCATAATTTTGAGCAAGGTCGATTTGCCGGCGCCATTTACACCCAAGACGCCGATTTTTGCCCCCGGCAAAAAAGATAAAGTGATACCCTTAAACAGTTCTTTTCCGCCCGGAAAGACTTTGGTTAGATTTTGCATAACAAAGACATATTGGTAAGATGCCATATTGTAAAAACTCCTTGGATTGTCGATTGATAAAAATTAGCGTTTTATGTGGCCGATGGCCGATTCCTGCGGCTGTTGATAATATCCCGAACTGCTGTATCCGCTGTTTTCGGTGACACCGTAGTTTTGAGCGGCCGGAGATGTTGTTTGTTCGGAAGAAGCGTTTTCGACTTTGACTTTGCCAACTTTAACTTTTTTGCCCTTGTCATAGATTTTTTGGGCATTCATGCGATCATTTCTGTCCTGATAGAGCAGAGTTGCGTCATAGGGTTGGCGAGGGGTAAAAATTTTTCCGTCCGGCATTTTGATTGTGCCGTCAGCATACAAAGTCGCGTCGTAAATAAGCTGATTGTCAAAGCGTTGATTGATATCGTCGCATTCAAAAAAGCCATCCGCCTGTTTGGCAAAATAACCGTCGGCTTTTGCATTATTATAGGCATACATGGCTTTGGCCTGCATTTTGTTGTTGGGAGCTTTGGTAATCAAAATAGCCCGCGCCAACATTTCGAAAGTTTGAAATTTTGAAGCACCGCAGGCCATACCTTGACCGGCTATATAGCCGAGTGTCTTAACTTCATCAATATATCCCACTTTTTGTGCTTGAGCCGAAAAAGAAAGGCTCAAAGCAATTGCGGTTGTCAGTAAAAATATATTTTTCATTACCATTCCTTAAAAAACAAGATAGTTGTTTACGATTATACGAAAAATATTTTGTAATGCAATAATCTTTGCTTTTTACAAAAATATGGTTGACAAATCGTAACTTTTATCATATTTTGCGACAAAACATCAGATATGGGGAATGTGTTATGAAACTGTATAGTTCTTTAAAAACAAAGAAAAATCGCGATAAGGACTGCAAAATTGTTCGTCGTAAAGGTCGTATTTTCGTGATTAATAAAAAGAACCCGAAGTTTAAGGCTTGCCAGGGTTAAGTTTTTTGTTACTTTTGAAAGGCTCCGCGGTTGCGGAGTTTTTTTTATGCAAAATTTACGGATTGACAGGAATTATGGTACGAGTTACTCTAACAGAAGATAAAAACTATTTAATAATTATTTTATGAAAAATGTAATAGGAATAATTTCCCTGCTTTTCGTCGCTGTTTCGGGCGCTCTGTGCTTTAAGTTGTTACCCATGCCGATTTCTCTTCTGGTGTGGATTGTTGTTGATATATTTGTCCTTAGCTCTGTATACGGCTATTTGCGTGATCGGTATTGGCGCAAAAAATGGTTACAAAACCCCATTAAAGCTGATTCTGCCGAGTTTGACAAATTTTTCTGGAGATTGTCTCCGGTAAACCGAGGTTGGTATATTCACAACATTCTTGAAGAACAGGATATTCAAATTATTTTGGATCGTTACGAGTGTCGACTGAAGGTATTATGGAACGATGGCAATGTTCCTTTGTCAAAAAAAATAGAGACAAGTTCGGTCTTTATTGAACGTATTAGGACGTTACTTTCTGCCTTGGAAATGCAAGAGCAAAAAAACGCCTGACTTATTAAATAATAAAAAAACTGCGTATTTCTTACGCAGTTTTTTTATTATTACGAGTTCAAAAAATGAGGGCTCGTGCGGCAAATATTCGTTCAGACAACGGAAAAACACTTATTGAAAGGGTTAAAGACGTCCGTGTAAAAAATCTATTTCATTTAGTTCTTGTAGATCTCTTTCTGAAGATGTCGGACAAAAATATTGTTCAATAAGTTCCGGTGTTTTAATTGAAAACTTTGTCAATAGAGTTGAAGGACGAGCATTAAAAATGTTCTTCCATTCATCAGCTTCCAATATAATTTCCATTCCGGGTTCTAAACTTATATTAAAGATTTGCTTAATATTAGGATAGTGAGTAATAATCACTAAAATCTGGCTTTTAAGGTCAAGAGCCTTATTAATGATTGCTTCTTTCATAAGCTCTTTATTAGCGTCATATCTTTCCGCAAGCATCGGCTCTTCATTAATTTGTTTAATATCCATTGCTTTGGCAATGACGTCAGCCGTCTGAACGGCACGCAACACGGGCGAGGTCAAAATCAAATCGGCCTTTCCCATAATATCGGAGATAAGTTTGGCGCGAGCATAAACTTCTTTTGCAGATTTTATAGTCAGCTGCTTGTTAGCGTCTAGCTCATAATCTCCATGTCTGAAAATAATTAATTTCTTCATAAGATAATATTTTTTGTTAATAATTAAATAATCTAACCAAAGATACAATATTGCACAAAAATTGGCAACTATATTTTATGGGGCAAAAATGTTTTATGTAATTTTATTTGGAATCACCTTTTTATTAGGACTCATGCTAACGTTTGTGATGGATGAATTGGCCGCTCATGCCTTGCTAAAAGAGAAAAATAAGACAGCGGCTTTGCATTGTGCGCTTAAAAATTTACATTTTTTGCGAGCTTCAGTGGTAAAACAATTGTTAGATGAGGGCGCTGATGTCAATCAAATCGGCTTATTTGGCGCAACACCTTTAATTGTAGCGGTTTATCAGAAACGTTCTCTGGCAGTTATAAAAGAATTAATTGCAGCCGGAGCTCATTTAAATGCTGAAAATAACAGTATGAAAAATCCGTTGATTGCAGCCATAGCTCGTCGCAATTCGTTACCGGTTGTCAGAGAATTGCTAAGTAGGAGCGATGTGTCAAAAATTTGCTTAAATGATGGTTCAAATTTGCTGACAATAGCTGCCACTTTTTATCATCGACCGGTTTTGCTGGATGATATTAAAAAAATTTGTCCCGACGTTAATGCAACAAATTATGAAGGTATAACGGCGTTAATAGCAGCGGCCAACATGGGCAAAAGTGCGGCTAATATCAAAAAACTTTTGGCTTTTGGTGCCGATAAAACTCTAAAAGACTGTCAAGGTAAAACAGCTTATGATTATTTTAAGAAAAATTATCACCTGTTTTGGCATATTAAATTGGGAAAACAGCTCAATCCGGTTAAAGCCCTGGACGAGAACATAAAAAGCATTTGACATTTAATCAAAAGAAAATAATATCTTTATAAATATGAATTTTTTGCATTTTTTTTTATAAAATGTGATGAATGAAATAAGACATTTTAAGCAGGTTAGATGCAAACAAGACTGTTTATACAACAAATTCGTTATAAAAAGGTCAATTAAAAGAAATGTTTTTGCAAAAGTTACAACTCATAATCTTAAAAGTTTCTTTGGAGAACGTGGGGAATGACTAACGGGAACATAAAAGTAAGTATTATTGTACCTGTTTTTAATGCAGAGAAATATCTTGAGGACTGTCTAAATTGTTTGTGTCACCAAACTTTACAAGAAATAGAGATAATTGCGATTAATGATGGTTCAAACGATAGATCACAAGAAATTTTAGAAAATTATGCTCAATCTGACAGTAGATTCGTAATCATAAATCAGGCAAATAGCGGCGCAGCATTAGCCAGAAATAAAGGTATAGAGAAAGCCAAAGGAAAATGGCTGTGGTTTGCGGATGCAGATGATTTATGTTCTCTCGAAATGGCAGAAAAATTATATAATTACGGAGAAAGCCACAATAACGATATTGTTGTATGTAAGGCGGATATCATAGATATTGGCAACAAGCAAAGTGAAATGTCCATCTCCTTGGCATGGGAGAAAATTAAATTTATTAATGACTTTTCACTAGATATGGTAAATGATTTTTCTTTTACCAGTTTTACGGTATGGAACAAGTTGTATCGCAAAGATTTTGTTCTTAGTAAAAAACTTCGCTTCCAGCCTCTTTCATCATGCAATGACGTTGCTTTTTGCCTGATTTCATTGTCTGAGGCTAAAAGGATAGGTATTGTCTCCGAAAGCCTCTATGTATATAGGTATAATGCAAAAGGTAATATTACGTCCAATCGAGGCAAATATGCCGAAAATTCATTGCTCGCCGCAGATTATGTTCGTAGAGAATTAATGAAAAGAGAAAAATGGAGCCAGTTATCGGATAGTTTTTATCAGTGTATCGTCCGCTCTTTATTTTGGGAATATAAACTGGCATCTTGGAAGCAAAAAATGAAATTACGGCAAAAAATATATCAATTTTTGCCGATTGAATATTTCAAGGCGTATTTTGGGCGTAAGAACCATTTGTTAAATTTTCTTTTTTCACAAACACAAAAGGGAAACAAGCATATAATTAAGATATGCGGCATCAAAATAAGTTTTAAGAATACACAACAGCAGTCGACTAAATTTTTGCGGGCTCAAAAATTTCGCCACCGATGACGGGTTCAAAAACTCCGGTTGTGGACGGAAAGCTCAGCGGCAGAAAATGCAAACGCCGCACCGCCCAAAAAGCGGCTTCCTGAGCATCGATAGCCTCGGATTTCCAACCGACGGCGGCGGCTGTTTTAACTTCTGCTTCAGGTAAACGTTGTCGCAAAAAGCGCATTAAAGTCGGATTTTTGGCACCGCCGCCGCAAACAATGACTTCTTTGGGCGGTTCTGGCAAATAAAGGGCCATGGAATAGGCGATGGATTCGGCGACAAAAGCGGTAGCGGTCGCCGCTCCGTCTTCTAAAGATAAGCCTTCCAAGTGTTCGGCCTTTTCGGTGAAGATGGTACGGTCGCAGGCTTTAGGCGGATTAAGCGCCAGATATTTGTGATGCATAAGCGAACTCAAAATTTTGTTGTCAACTTTGCCGGTAATAGCCAGTTTACCGTTATAATCCATATGCATTCCGCCGTGTTTTTGCGTCCAGTCGTTGATAACGGCATTTCCCGGACCGCTGACAAAGGCTGTCATTTCGCCGTTTGACCCAAACCAGACAATTTCGGAGGTGCCGCCGATATCAATAACAGCCAACGGATGCTCAAGATGTGCGGTCAAAGCCTGATAAAATACGGGAGCAAAGGGAGCTCCTTGACCGCCGGCCAAAATATCGGCATTGCGAAATCGGGCAACGGTTTTAATTCCCGTTAAATCGGCTAATTTCTGTCCGTCACCGATTTGGTGCGTATAATGCTCAGTCGGACGGTGGCAAATGGTGTGACCGGCAAATCCCAAAACATCGGGTTTAAGTTCTTCTTCTTGCAAAAATTCGTTGACCGTTCGTGCGGCAAATTCGCTGAAAGCCAGTTCGGCTTCACGAATTTGGACGGCGTGTTCG
Source organism: uncultured Alphaproteobacteria bacterium (assembly GCA_944390315.1). Lineage (GTDB taxonomy): Bacteria > Pseudomonadota > Alphaproteobacteria > RF32 > CAG-239 > JAFUYI01. The sequence continues at coordinate 60,723 of CALXPO010000024.1, read as the reverse complement.
GGAGAGTCTGCGCGTTTGCCTAAAACACTTCTTATTTTTTCGAGTAAAGGTTCTTCATAAGGAACGATTAAGGTCGTTCCCTGACTGTAAATATCGACACCGTCGGTTTCCATCAAAGCCAATCCAAGCCCGTCGAGAGAGGTCGAACCGGCAATTCCCAAAGAAGTTAGAGTTTTAATATTATTCATCGGTTACACAAAAAAGTTATAACAGGTTGCACTCTGCAAATTATATGCTAATATGCGTTAAGAATTTATTATAAAAGCAAGGAAAGAAAGGAACGATGAGTAAATTTAAATCAGAATTTTTCAACATCATGGTTGAACGCGGTTTTTACAATCAATGCACCAACGAAAGCGGTTTTGACGAATATTTGGCAGAATGTGAGCAAAAAGGTGTTCCCGCCGTCGGCTATCTCGGTTCCGACCCAACCGGCGACAGTCTTCACGTCGGACATATCGTGCCTTTAATGATGATGCGTTGGTTTCAAAAATGCGGACATAAGCCACTGACTTTGGTCGGCGGCGCCACGGCACGCATCGGCGATCCTTCGGGTAAAGATAAACTGCGTCCGTTTTTGGATGAAGAAACTTTGGCTCACAATATCGAGGGCTTAAAAAAATCATTCAGCAAGTTTTTGCGTTTCGGCGAAGGTAAAAACGATGCGGTTATGGTTGATAACTGGGATTGGTTCAAAGATATCAATTACCTTGCTTTTTTGAGAGATATCGGAACCTATTATTCGGTTAACCGTATGTTGACCATGGACAGCGTTAAGAGCCGTTTGGACAGAGAACAGCCGATGAGCTTTTTGGAATTTAACTATATGTTGCTCCAAGGCTATGATTTCTGCGAATTATATCAAAAATACGGTTGTCGCGCCCAAATTGCCGGTTCCGACCAATGGGGAAACATTACTTCGGGAACGGAGCTCGGTCGTCGTAAATACGATATCGAATTGTTTGGCTTTACCAGCCCGATTATTACCGATTCGGCAGGCAAAAAGATGGGTAAATCCGAAGGCAACGCCGTTTGGATTAACGAAGAAAAACTTCCCGCTTACGATTATTTCCAATACTTCCGTAATATCGGTGATGCCGAGGTCGGTAAGTGCCTGCGTATTTATACCGATTTGCCGATGGACGAAATTCGTCGCTTGGAGGCCTTAAAAGACCAAGAAATAAACGAGGCCAAAAAGATTTTGGCCTTTGAGGCTACCAAAATCTGCCGCGGCGAAGCCGAAGCCAAGGCTGCCGAAGAAACCGCAATCAAAACTTTTGAGCAGGGCGGTATCGGCGGAGAATTGCCGACCTTGATTAAAGACAACGTGGTCGGTTTGTCGGTATTGGATGCTTTTGTCGAAATCGGTTTTTGTGCCAGCAAAGGTGAAGTTCGTCGCTTGATTAAACAAAACGGAATCAAGGTCAACGACCGCGCGATAAGTGACGAAAACTATGTTTTGAGTGCCGAGGACGTTGTAAACGGCCAAGTAAAAATAGCCCAAGGCAAAAAGAAATTCGGTTTGATTAAACAGGCTTGTTGACAAAAGTGCTATATGGCGATAAACTGAATACACTAAATTTTATTATTATGGCACTTATCAAGGCAGAAATTAAAAAAGTCATGACAAGCAATTATCTTTATACTTTGTTTTTCGAAGATGGAACAAAGATAGAGATATATAAGAGCTATTTTAAGCATTCTGGACGTCCGAAGGCGGGAGATAGTTTCTCTATTTTTCAATCCAAGGATAAAGACGGCACCCTAGTTACGGACATTCGTCTGAACGGCAAGCCTGTCGGTCCACAGTAAAAAACACCCGATGATTACGGCAAGTAATCGTCGGGTTTTTTGTTAAATTCCTTGCTCTGATGCCGACTGATAAACTGATAGAAAATGTTATTTTCCGGTAAAAGCCATATATCAAATACAGAGTGTGTAGACTGATATACAAATATTTTAATATTCTTTATTATAACGAGTGAATTTTTGCATGGCAGAAACATGTTGTTTATCTTTAATAACATTTTGCCGTAAGAAAGTAATATCTTTGGCTTCGGGAAGTTGCATATATTCATATACTCTTCTTTTATTGATATCATTATTGTTGAATTTAAAACGTTGTTTTAATCCTTCTTGCATGTACTTTGGTAATGCAGGTGATATATTTTTTAAGGCCTGAGGGTCAATGTTGGTAGCCATGAGCATAGACTTAGGAGTAGCGCCGATTTCGATTGTACCTTGAGGTTCAAGGGATTGGTGTACATCTTGTCCTATAACATAGGTGAAATTTCCGAAAATATTTGCCAACTCGGTGCATTTTTGCATTTTTTGTTCCTCGTCAAAGGTAGGAAAAAATTTACTGCAAAAATCGTATGCAGATCCTATGGTCACGGTATTATGATGAACAGAAATCAGTTGTTTTTCGGCTGTGTCATCTCTGAATTCTTTATTAAGTTTTTTTTCAGCAGCCATATTTTCGTATTGTTGTTGATAGTCAGGATCCTGAAAAGCTAGCATATAAACATTGTTTTTACCGTCACACAAATCCTTTATATAGCGAGAATCTATAATTTTTAAGTAGACATCATAGTCGGTTTGAATTTTATGAGTTTGATTATATTCATATTTTTGTGAGAGCATTCCGGCCACGGTTTTGAAATAAAGATTTTCGCATTTTTTTCTGTAAGCGTCGATTCGGAGTTGTTCAGCTTTTTCTTTATCGGCTTCTGATATTGATATTCCGAGAGCATTGTCCACAAGTTTATTAATATCTTTTTGAGGATATTGATTAGATAAAATCTGGCAAAATTGGTTATAATTTGAAGCACGAGAACTTGCTTGAGCCGCATTTTTGCCTTCTGTAAGCATAGTACCGATAAGTTTGAGAAATTCAGGTTTAGAGGAAGTATTAAAATTTTCGCGTAATTTTTTTCGAAAAGGTTTTTTGGAATCTTTTACTTTATAAGATACTTGGATTTTTTTATTTTCATCAAAAACATACTCTTCAATATCTTTAGCTATTTCTGAGATTATAGGATTGGCTTGATTTTTATATTTATATCTTTCAAAGTCTTTAATAAGGCATTTTTTAAGATTTCCCAATCCTCCGGAAATATTTGCTTGTAAGAGCTCGGCTTCCTCATCGGTTAAAGTTTTAGTAACAAGTTTTTCTGCGATTTCATCGGCATTTTTTACATTAGCAACATACATCATGGTTGCTAAAGTTTCAATGGATGACATTTGGTATTCTTTGGTAGTACCTTGAGATAATCCGAAGTAGCCGAGTTGTTTGTACATATTTATGACTCGATTGCGGTGGATTTTGCTTTTAAGTTCACTAATATTGCTAATGCCGTCAAGATTATGCTCACGAAGAATATCAAAGGCTTGCATATCGTCATTATCATAGGCTTGCTGAGTTAGCTGATTAATTTTATCAAGGATTTCTTGCAAATCATTTCCACTAATATTTTTGGCATCGGTTTTAAAAAATTCGATAAGAGCAAAAGTTGTAATAATTCTTGTTTCTAAAGATAAATTTTTGTGGGAGGGCTTTTTCTTGACTGATTTAGCGACCATTTTTTGTCTCCATTGATAAACTGTATATAATATATGATATTAGATAATTAAGGTACTGTCAACATTTTGTACAAAAATATGACAAAAGCGGCTTGACTTTAAGGAAAAAAGATGTAAAATTCTTATGTAAATATTATAATTTATTTATTTTTATGAATAATAATCGTTATTTCAATTCGTACCTGTTCTTGCGGAAGTATTTCAACATCCCCAAGTGCAGGAGTTTAAGGTGGTGCATCATTCAGAAAACAACTTCAGACGGAATTGATTATCGTCTGGGAGCAAAAATCGGGCGTTCCGACAAATACATTGATATTGCCGAACGTCGCATTTTTTCTGAGCTTTCGACAGGCATCATCAAGCGCGAAACGATTGAAGCCAGTCGCTTTTCCGAAGGTAAGGATTTCATCTTTATCGGTGAAAACGGCAGAAGACTGGTAAAGCCTAAAAGCTATATAGCCGATATCTATTTTACTTCTTGGTGGAGTGAAGGTCTGGCTAAGACTAAGCTTTATTAGGCGTAGGCAAAGAGCTTGTTTCTGATTGGAACAAGCTCTTTGCTTTTTAAACAATTTAGTTACGATAAAATTTAAGCGGCTTTTTGGATTAAGGCATCGTCAATAATCAGCTTAGCTCCAGTCGAAGCGATAACTTCATCTAAGGAAAACAGCGGATTAATTTCTTTTAAGAGTAAACCTTGCGGCGTAACTTCAATAACGGCGCGTTCGGTAACAATCAAATTAACTTCACCGGCGGCGGTCAAAGGCAATGTGCATTTTTCCAAAATGCGAGGCTCACCTTTGTTGGTATGTTCCATGGCGATAATCACCTTTTTGGCACCGACAACCAAATCCATGGCACCGCCCATACCGGGAACAAAAGCTCCCGGAATCATCCAATTTGCCAAATTTCCCTGAGCATCAACTTGCAAGGCTCCAAGTACAGTCGCATTAACATGACCGCCTCTAATCATGGTAAAGGACATTTGGGTATCAAAAAAACAAACTCCTGGCTTTGGGGATACGGGAATGCCGCCGGCGTTTGTGATTTTTGGATTAAGCGAGGGCTGGCTATCTTTTGTCCAAACGCCGGTCATGCCGTTTTCGGATTGAAAGATAATATGGACATTATGGTCGATATAGTTTGCAACTTCGGTAGGTAATCCAATACCCAAAGTCACTACATCTCCGTCTTTTAGTTCCTTGGCAATTCTTTTCGCGATAATTTCGCGAGATTGTTCTTTGGTCAGCATATTTCCTCACTTAACGATATAATCTACAAAAATTCCCGGTACATTAATTTCGGCGGGATTAAGCGGTTCGTCACAAATTTCGTCGGCTTCGGCAATGACTACATCGGCAGCGGTCGGCATAATGGTATTAAAATTACGGGTTGTGCCGTCCAAAAACAAATTACCGAATTTGTCGGCTTTGGTAGCGTAAACAATGGCAACATTGGCAGTAAGCGGTTTTTCTAACAAATATTTTTTGCCGTCTTGCTCAATGATGGTTTTACCTTTTTCAATCAATGTTCCGACACCGGTAGGAGTCAGAACACCGCCCAAACCTGCGCCGCCGCAGCGAATACGTTCAATTAAAGTGCCCATCGGTACCAGTTCAACTTCCAACTCACCGGCGTTCATTTGTCGACAGGTTTCGGGATTGGTGCCGATGTGAGTGACGATGGCTTTTTTAACGAGCTTGTGGACGATTAATTTGCCGCGGTCATGATCAGGAAAACTTGTATCATTACTTATAAGAGTCAAATTTCCGATTTTGTTTTTTATAATTTCCTCAATAACTTTTACCGGTGCACCGCAACGTAAAAAACCGCCAATCATTACGGTATCATTTTCATTAATAAGTTTTCCGGCAACTTCGGCCGATACAATCTTTTTCATTATGACTCATCTTTGTTGAAACTCGCAGCATTATAAACTAAAATTTTGAAAAAGTCATCATTTTTTACATTTAGGCTGAAAAGCGGTTGCTTTTATTCGTTTGAACTGCTAATTTTTTTTAAATGACAGGAACAGAAAGATCTTTTTGATGCAAAATTTGTTGATGATATGTACCCTATTGCCTTTGATAATCTTGTTTTGGGGATTTGGGGTTGAGCCCAAACGATTGAAAGTCAAAACATACAATGTCGCCTGTTCCGAACTTAAGGGACTGAAAGCGGTGTTTGCTTCCGATTTTCACATCGGCGTTAATGAGCAAAAAAGGCTTGATAAAATAGTGGAGGTTATCAATGCTCAAAAAGCAGATATTGTGTTTTTGGGCGGAGATTATGTTTGCGGGCACTGGCCCGAGCGCTCCATGAACATTTTGGAGATAGGAAAAAGCTTAGAGCAGATTAAAGCTCCGCTCGGTGTATTTGCCGTAATGGGTAATCACGATTCTTATTATGACAAGAAAACCGTTAAACAGTGCTTAAAATGGGCAGGTATTTGGGTTTTTGCCAATTCCGGACTGGAGCTGAGTTTTAATAATAAAAAATTTTATGTCGGCGGGGTGGAGGATATTAAAACCGGAACTCCGAATTTGCCCCGAACACTGCAAAATGCGCAAGAGCCGATAATTTTGCTTTCTCATTCTCCCGATATTTTTGCCGAAGTACCGGATAATGTCGTGCTGACTTTAGCCGGTCATACGCACGGCGGGCAGATTTATATTCCTTTTTTGGGCGCGCCGATTTCCAATTCACGTTTCGGACAAAAATATTTGCGGGGACACATAAAGGAAGGAAAGAAAAATATGATTGTAAGTGTCGGACTGGGCACCAGCGTGCTGCCGATACGCTTTTTTGCCGTTCCCGAAATCGTTGTTATAAATTTTGAATAATTTTTCCGAAAATTTGACAAAAATGCTTGATAAAAAGAAAATTTACATGTAATATCATAATATCAAAAAATTATTTTAGTACTAAAAATTATATGCTTTATGAACAATCTAGTAGAACAAAGAGAAAAAACAGCCACCAGCTTTTTTTACTTTAACATCACCCAAACAACGAAGGTGCTGTTATACAAGATGAAAAATCTTGATGGTAAACGTTGGCGCATTGAAGGCAAAGAAGAGGACGGACAATTTACTCTGGTCGACCTGCATCATGAAGAGAACAAAACATCGGTATATATCGAATCCGATGGTCTGAAGTTTATCACGGTTAATGGGTATAAGTACGAAGTAAAAGACAAAGTTCCCGACGGAGCCGTCGTTACCTTCTTCGGTCCGGTAAACGCTCTTCTGACACAGTCGTTAATGCCGCGCATGACATATGTTCCCAATACACTTCAAGGAATGTATGTCGACATGGATGAGTTTGTTCCGATTTCGGAATATATGACCATCCGCGAAGAACGGCATGCCGGCAATCCCAATCCGCAAGATAAGCATGGTTGGCGTGTGAACATGAAGTTCAATAACGAGTTGGTACCGTTCCTGCCCCCGTATTACGGAGAAATGCGAGCTAAAAAAGACGAGCAAAAAAAAGTCGGAAAATTTGCTCGCAAGTAAAAGACAGCGGTAGTGCAAAAAAAAGAGCATCAGTTTGATGCTCTTTTTTTTGCATAAAATATAAAAGGCTTTGTTAATGGTAAAAGAAAATTATAAGTGCTTGACTCGGCTGGACGAATGTATTAAATTACCATGCCGAAAGATGATAATAGGAAAAAGCAATATGTGCAGTAATTTTATACATTTCTTCTCGATTATTATCCCCTAAGGGGATTATATTTGTGCACATAAAATTCAAAAAAAATCTAAAATCACATTCATTTGTAATTTGTAAAAATTTATTTATCAAGTTTTAGGGTATTGGAATAATGACAAAACATTATGCTGAGCAACAGGCAAAGCCGGATTTTGCCGCAATGGAAAAAAATGTTCTCAAATTTTGGGAAGAAGATAAAACTTTTGAAAAATCGGTGCATAACCGAGACGGTGCGGCCGAATTTGTGTTTTACGACGGTCCTCCGTTTGCCAACGGAACCCCGCACTACGGTCATATTATGATTTCCTATGTTAAAGACGTTGTCGCTCGTTTTCAAACCATGAACGGCAAAAAGGTCGACCGCCGTCTAGGTTGGGACTGTCACGGCTTGCCGGCCGAAATGTCTGCCGAGAAACAACTGGGCGTTTCGGGGCGCAAGCAAATAGAAGCGTTCGGTGTCGAAAAATTTAATAATTTCTGTCGTCAGGATGTGCTCAAATATTCGGGTATTTGGGTCGATATGTTTAAGCGCATCGGTCGTTGGGTCGATTTTTCTCACGACTATAAAACCATGGACTTGTCTTTTATGGAAAGTGTAATCCATAATTTCAAGGATTTATACGACAAAGGTTTGATTTATGAAGATTTTAGAGTGTTGCCTTATTCTTGGGCAGCCGAAACACCGCTTTCAAACTTTGAGGTCAATCAAGGATATCAGGATAAAACCGATAATGCCATTACCGTTATGTTTAAGCTCGAAAACGGTATGAATATTTTGGTCTGGACAACCACACCTTGGACTTTGCCTTCAAATCTTATGTTGGCCGTTGGTAAAGATATCGACTATGCCGTTATGGAAGAGGACGGTCAAAAATATATTTTGGCAGAAGCCTTGCTAGGTCGCTATAAAAAACAACTCGAGCATGCTCAAAGAGTTGGCACAATAAAGGGCGCCGATTTAATCGGTTTAAGTTATGAACCGATGTTCCCTTACTTTAAACATTTAAAAGAGAAAGGAGCCTTCAAAGTTTTGGCAGGCGATTTTGTATCTACCGAAGACGGTACCGGTGTTGTTCATATTGCTCCCGGTTTTGGTCAAGACGACTTTGAGGCTTGCCGCGCTTATGACGAAAACTTTCCGATTGTATGCCCTGTTGACGAGGCAGGTAAATTTACTTCGGAAGTTCCGGATTATGAAGGCAAACAGGTATTTGAAACAAATGAACCGATTATGCAGTGGTTAAAGCAAAACGGCTTATTGGTCAAAAAAGAGCAATACACCCACTCTTATCCTTTCTGTTGGCGTACGGATACACCGCTGATTTATAAAGCGATGTCTTCTTGGTTTGTAAAAGTTACCGAGTTCAGAGATGAAATGGTCAAACTCAATCAACAAATCAATTGGGTGCCCGAACATATCAAAGACGGACGATTCGGAAAATGGCTGGAAGGTGCCAGAGATTGGTCTATATCTCGTAACCGTTTCTGGGGAACGCCGATTCCGGTATGGAAATCAGATGATCCGAAATATCCGAATATTGATGTTTTCGGTTCTATCGCCGAAATCAAAGAAAAAACAGGTATAGAAGTAACCGATTTGCATAAGCCGTATATTGACGAAGTGGTTTATCCCAACTCAAAAGATCCGACCGGTAAAAGCATGATGCGCCGTGTCTCTGACGTATTTGACTGTTGGTTCGAATCCGGTTCAATGCCTTATGCACAAATTCACTATCCTTTTGAAAATAAAGAATGGTTTGAAAAACATTTTCCTGCCGATTTTATCGTCGAAGCTATGGATCAGACCCGTGGTTGGTTCTATACTTTGACCGTATTATCAACGGCTTTGCATCATAAACCGGCATTCAAAAACTGTATTTGTACCGGCTTGTTGATGGCAGAGGGAGGACAAAAATTATCCAAACGTTTGAAAAATTATCCTGATCCGAACGAAGTTTTGGATAAAATAGGTTCCGACACCTTGCGCTGGTTTTTAGTTTCATCGCCTGTATTGAAAGGCGGTTGTGTGGCTGTGGATAAAGAAGGTAAAGAAATTGTCAAGGCCGCCCGTATAGCACAAATTCCGTTGTGGAATGCTTTTTATTTCTTCACACTTTATGCTAATGCAGAAGGTTATAAAGCAAAAGAAGTCAGCTCATCGAGTGAATTTTTGGATAATTATATTTTAGCAAAACTGAAAAAGTTGGCTTTTGAAGTGAAGAATGGACTTGAAACTTATGACGTTGCGCATTCTTGTAACGAAATTGCTTCGTTTATGGAAGTTTTGAACAACTGGTATATTCGTCGTACGCGTGATCGCTTCTGGGAGGGTGACAAACAGGCCTTTGATGTTTTGTATACCGTTTTGGTTAATTTGTGCAAGATTATGGCTCCGCTAATGCCGTTTACGACCGAATACGTATATCAGGCTTTGGTTGATGCCAAATCATCGGTACATTTAACCGACTACCCGTTGCTTGAAGATATTAAATCTGATGACGATTTAGTTCGTGAGATGGATTTTGTTCAAGATTTGTGTTCGGCAGCCAAATTTATTCGTGAAGAAAAGAATTTGCGCAACCGCTTGCCTTTGGCCAGCCTGACCGTCGCCGGTTCAAATCTCGGATTTTTAAATCAGCAGTATCAGGAAATCATCAAAGACGAACTTAATGTCAAGGCTGTCAATATTGATGAAAATGTTGCCAACTATGCTGCCCGTTCTTTATACCTTTACACACCGCTTTTGGGTAAAAAGTTAGGTAAAGACATGGGAAAAGTCATGGCTGCCTATAATCAATATAAAAAGTCTGGTGAAGTATGCTGGCAAGAAAAAGGTGATGGTATCGTTATTGCCGATATTGAACTTTCACCTGATTTGTATGAAGAACGTTTGGAAATTTTGGGCGGTAAGGCCGGTAAATCTTTTGCCGATAACAAAGCCGTTGTCGTTCTTGATACCGAGGTAACACCGGCTCTGGCTAAAGAGGGTATGGCTCGTGATTTTGTTCGTTTGGTTCAAAATCTGCGTAAAGAAAAAGATTTTGATATTTCCGACCGCATCAAACTTTGCTGGCAGACCGAAGATGAAACTTTGAGAGAGGCTTTGAGAGAAAACGAAGACTACATTAAATCTCAGGTTTTAGTTCCGAGCAGCGAGAAAGTTGTCGAAATATGCGCCGGCGGAACCAAAGGCGAAATTGAAGGCGTTGTTCTGAACTTTGATGTCGAAGTTTTGAAAAAAGGAGCATAAGATGCGTTTGGCTTTATTTCAACCCGATATGCCGCAAAACACGGGTACCATGCTTAGGCTTGGTGCCTGTGTTAACGTCGAAGTCGATATTATAGAGCCTTGCGGTTTTGTATTCGACGAGCGCGCATTGCGCCGTTATGGGATGGACTATTTGGACTTAGTGAAATATCGCCGTCACAATTCTTGGGATGATTTTTGCAACTATGCTTATTCTCATCCTGAAGAATATGGTCGAATTATTTTGCTGACGACAAAATCGCTGGTACCTTATTATAAATTTGAATTCCGTCCCAATGATGTCTTGTTGGTAGGTCGAGAAAGCGCCGGTGTTCCTGAAATTGTGCATGATACGGTAGATGCCAGATTAACCATACCGATGACGGAAGCCGCTCGTTCAATCAATGTAGCGGTATCGGCAACAATGGTTTTAGGCGAGGCTTTACGACAAACGGGATTGTTTCCTAAATAGAGTAAGACAAAGTTTGTATTAAAACTTATTAAATGATATAACTCTAAAAAAACACCGGACAGTGTATTATACTGTCAGGTGTTTTTTTTACGCAATTTTTAGTGAAAAAGTGGCTGTTGTCCCATTTGCGCTTTAAGAATTATTTTAGCTTCTTCTTTAGAAAAAGGAGGTAAAAATCGACAGGCGTCAGCGTATCTGATATTAGGGATTTTGGGATAAATAATGACCACTTCATCGTTATCAAGAAGTAGGTATGCGACTGATACGGAAGCAGCTGCGGCTGAATATGCGGTTGGTTCCGTTTCCCAAATGCCGTTTGCAACAAAACAAGCCACTACTTTTTGAGATTGTTCAGAGATGGCGGCTTCATTGTCAGATAAAGATTTTTGTTGTATTTCATTCTTTGTGGTGGCGCACAAAACAACAGCTGCAATTGCTAAAAAGCAGACAATAAAAGTGATTTTTTTCATTATAATAATATTTTTAAGTAAAACGTATCTTTAATAATTAAATCTGTTTGTCAATATAAACTAAATTTTAGATAATAGCAAAAAATATTTGGACAATATTTTGGGATTGCACTATAAAGATATAAAATTTGTACTGGATTTGGTTCGAAAAATATGGTATATTAGGCTCTGTTTTGTATAAAACAGGGCCTAATTTTAGTATTTTAGCAAAGAGGGAAGATAGGTAATGAACAAGAAAACAACAGCAAAGATTGCATTCAATTCTGGAGAATTTGTCGTTTATCCGGCGCATGGGGTCGGTAAAGTTGCCGATATCACGAAACAAAAAATAGCAGGAACAGAGTTGGAGCTTATTGTTGTTAATTTTGATAAAGATAAAATGACTTTACGTGTTCCTTTAAGTAAAGCAGAAAGTGTCGGTTTACGCAAAATATCGGAGGCTTCCACAATGGATGAGGCTCTCGGTGTTTTGAAAGGCAAAGCCAAAGTGAGAAAAATTATGTGGTCACGCCGTGCACAAGAATATGAAAATAAAATAAACTCCGGGAGTCCGGTAGCCATTGCCGAAGTTGTCAGAGATTTGTACAGACGTGAAAATTTGGCCGAACAGTCATACAGCGAACGCCAAATTTATGAGCAAGCTCTGGATAGATTGTCAAATGAATATGCAATTTGCAATCATATGAGTTCAAGCGATGCCACGAAAAAATTATTAGATATTTTAGCGGCAAGTTCTGCGGAAAAGTAATTTTATTAGTGCAATAAAAAAGCGGCTTAGCGGCCGCTTTTTTTTTGTTAGTGATAAAATTATTCCCGAGTTTGTTGAAGATTGAATATCCTTTGCCCTAAACGAGTCAAGCAAACGAGAAGCCCATGTTTTACTGAAAATTTCCATTTACACATTTTGTCGATTCTATGAGAAAGATAAAAAAAATTATAAAAAAAATCAGATTTTAAGAAAAAATATTTTTATACGTGTCTGAGATTAAAAATTTTTTCTCATAGATTCAAAGGTTAATAAAAGATTAAAATTAAGATGTGTATAACTTTGTGAACAAATGGATTCATGAATTGCAATTTTTTAGGACTCACGCTAACCTTTGGTTAATAAATGTTAACAAAAGGTAAATGATAATGCAAGATACAGAAGACATGGTCGTTATGGAGAACGGTGATTTGATTATTACCGCAGCTTCGGAATTGGTAGAGGCGTCGCACCATGCTGATACTGAATTCTTATGGGGATATTATTTCTGTATTGAAAATAATTCGGATGAAAAAATAACGTTACTCGGTAAAGATTGGAATATTACCGATGAAAGCGGTCAAAGCTATAATGACAGCTCGGAAGGGTTCAGCGGAGAAATTCCTGAGCTTGAGCCCGGAGAATGTTTTGAATTTAGCGCAACGGCTCCCCTGAAAGCAGCTCATGCGGTTTTCTATGGAAGTTGCAAAATATTAAAAGGTGCAGCCAAAATTGCCGAAAATATCAGTTTGCCAATATTAAAATTTGATGCAGGTTTGCAACAAAGAAGCATTTTGAACTAATTTTAAAGTAATAAAGATATCAGTTAAAAATCTCTGCAAAAGCGGGGATTTTTTTTGAGTTAAATTGTGTTTGGTAAAGATAAGAACATAATATTATGATTTTTTCGGACGAGTGCAAAAACTCTGAGAATCTGATGCGGATATGTCTATATTCGTTATGAAAATGAGGCGGTTACGTTTGAAGTATAGAGAGCTTCAGAGAGCAAAAGCTGCTCAAATTTAGCGATGACAGGCTCGTTGGTGTGGAATGTTTTCTTATCCAACAGTTTAGTATTCAGCACAGAACAAATTGGCGTTTTGTAAGGTAAGCAATAGGTATCACTCAGTAAACTGGGTTCTATAATAGCGACAAGCCTTACGGTTTGACCACGTTCGTTGGCGTGGAGCAGTGCCTAGCGACATACCTTAGCATTCGTCTCGAGTAAACTCGTGGTTTTACGGCAAGCAATAAAAAAACCCGCTTAAGTAAGCGGGTTTTATAAGATATACAAGTTTTAATTATTCGTCGTAAACTTCTACATGTTCAGAATCTGCGATATACATATTCAAATATTTATTAATATTCATCTGCATACGAGCATTAAATTCTTCAAATAATTTTTCGACCATACTGTTCCAGTATTTTTCTTTATCTTCAATAGAAGTGTCAACAGGGATAGTTAATTCACGCCATGCTTCCAAAGAAGTTTCGGCACTAGAAAAATTGTATGGATCACTAATCTTCAAAACGACAGACAATTTAGCGCGATATTTCAAGCTGTCTTTTTCAAATAATTTGTCAGATTTAACAACTTCTTCGGTAACGCTGGCATCTTTAATGATAAAAGTAGCTTGCTTATCGGAGGAAAAATCTACGGCTTTGAGGCGATCAGTAGCCCAAAGTTTAGCAGTTTTTTCAATAGAGACGGGGAACAAATGCTCAACATTTGGACGAGTAAAAGAAGGAGTAAATTCGGAGATAACTTCAACTTTATTAACTTTAAGATTGACTACGCCATCGGTATTAAAACGCGGTTCATTGTATTTTTGAGGAACGGCTTCGTCCGTAGAAGCGCAAGCGGCAAGGGTAGAAACGAGAGCAGCGGCGCAAAATATAGAAAGAATTTTTTTAATCATGTTATTAATCCATAGTTGTTAATACGGTTTATACTTGTAAAATCTATTATATTGTTTAACATGTCCTTAATATAAAAATCAAGTAAAAATAGGTTCTATGCAATGGAAAATGAACAAAAAAAGAGTGATTTTGCCAATCGAGAAAAGAAAATGACGCGGCAGCGGCTACAAAATATAGCTTTATATTATTTGCAACGCTTTGATTCTTCAAAAGAAAATTTGAGAGACGTGTTAAAGAGACGGATATTGAAATATGGTTACAAAAATTCAGATTTTTCCAGCCAAACGGCATTTGCTTGGGTTGAAGAAATTATTAATGATTTTGAACGTTGGGGATATCTTGATGACAATCGATATGCTGAGCAAAAAATTGCGGATTATTTGGCGGCCGGAAAATCAGAGTTTTACATTAGGCAAAAACTGATACAAAAGGGTATTGATAAGGGAATTGTTGACAAAATATTATCAGCCTCGGAAATAGATGAAGAAGCCGCGGCAATGAATTTTGCACGTAAGAAGAAAATAGGCCCGTATCGTAAAGATGAAGAGCAATGTAAACTTTATCGCGTGAAAGATATAAGGACAATGCTTCGGGCAGGCTTTGGGTATGATATTGTTCAAAAAATTATCGGTGGCGATTTTTTTGACGAAAATATATAAAATATTTGTAAAATACGAATTAATAAGCTAGAATATAAAATTGTCAGATAAAAATTGCAAAGGTGAAAAATGGCAACGGACGAAGAAAAAATTGCCGCTCTAAAAGCAATTAGGGACAGAACGCGAGCCGCTATGCAATCAAGCGGCGATGATTATGCTTTTGCTATTTGTGATGAAGAGCAAGAAAAAATAGCGCGCGAAAAAAAGAAATCAAGAATAAAAAGAAAAAAAGTACAATATGAAGCGGCTGAAGGCAAGAAAGCTCATAACAAAGTATATGATTACCGCCGCCGCAGAGGTGATGAAGAAGGTAACGATTACCGCCGCCGCAGAGGTGATGAAGAAGGTAACGATTACCGCCGCCGCAGAGGTGATGAAGAAGGTAACGATTACCGCCGCCGCGATGATGAAGAAGATGATGATTACCGCCGCCGCGATGATGAAGAAGATGATGATTGCCGCCGCCGCAGAGGTGATGAAGAAGATGATGATTACCGTCGTCGCGATGATGAAGAAGATGATGATTACCGCCGTCGTGATGATGAAGAAGATGACGATTACCGCCATCGCGATGATGAAGATGATGATGGTGATGAAGGTAGCGATGATGATGAAGATGACGATTACCATCGTCGCGATGATGAAGAAGATGATGGTGACGAAGGTAGCGATGATGAAGAAGATAAAAAGTCTTTGCCACCTGATGATGACGATGGGGATCCTGATCCATGGCATGCCGTATCACGTCGTCCCGAAGATGATTTGCCGATATTAAATATTGAATTTAACGGCAAAAACTTGGAAAACGGTGAGTTTGATCACGAAGATTTGTCTAATGCCAACTTTTCGGCAGCCAATTTGTCAGGGGTTAATTTTTCGGGTTCCAATTTGTCCGGAGCTGATTTTTCTGGAGCCAATCTGACCAACACCAATCTTTCGGGAGCAGATTTGACGGGAGCGGTTTTTGCCGGCGCACAATTGATAGGTACCAACTTTACCGGTGCCAAAATGGATAATGTTGTTCTGACTGATGTCTATTTCCAAGATGCCATTTTACTTGACATAACGATGGACGAAATCAGTCTTGAAGAGCTGCAAAAACTGATAGAATATTTGGCAACCTACTATCCGCACAAACTTAATCTGAGCCGCATTAATCTGACTTTGCTGGATTTGAAAAAAATAGATTTAAGCAAGCTCAATTTACGCGGTGTTGATTTTACGGGAGTAGATTTTACCGGTGTTAATATTGCCGAACTTGATTTGAGTGAATGTATTATTACGCCCGAGCAAATTGCTCAAGCCTTGGGACGCGTACCTTCGGCCATGGAAATAAAACAAATTTTAGCTCCGAAGAAAAAAACACGCAAAGGCGGCATGAAAGGAATTGATTTTACCGACTTATTCTTAGGGGATGCACGCAATTTCGGTGTTTATAACGTCGGTGGTTTTAAGGGAATGGATGTTGATAACTTAGTTAAATTAGGTCAAAAAGTTTTTAAACATCAAAAACGGGACAAAGGTCCTGCGACGGATGAAGAGGCTTTGGCAAAAATCAGAGAGCAGAACCGAGCCAATAAAGAAGAATTGCGCAGTGTTATAGAAGAACGCAAGCGTCGAGTTTTAGAAAATAAAAGACGCCAGAAAGAGAATCAAGATATGATAACTTCTCGCGACCGCGGTGGATATCAGAGATAGGTGGAAGATGGAAGAGACATTATTTTCACAAAAAATAAAGCGTCCGCTGGCAGACAGATTACGTCCGAAGGATTTAAGCGAAGTCGTCGGTCAAGACCAAGTTGTCGGTCCGGATGCACCTTTGGGAAGAATGCTAAAATCTGGAAAAATAACTTCATTTATTTTATGGGGACCTCCCGGTTGCGGCAAAACGACGATTGCACGATTGATTGCCGAGCATACCAATCTATATTTTGAACAAATTTCCGCTGTATTTTCCGGGGTAGCTGATCTAAAAAGGGTTTTTCAGTACGCTGAAGACAGACGTGCCAATCAGGGACAGGGGACGTTGTTATTTGTTGATGAAATTCATCGTTTTAACAAGTCCCAACAAGACGGTTTTTTGCCTTATGTTGAAGACGGTACGATTATTTTGGTCGGTGCAACTACCGAAAATCCATCCTTTGAACTCAATGCGGCGCTTTTATCACGCTGTCAGGTCTTTGTACTCAATAGATTAAGTTCCGATAATTTTGAAGAATTGCTCAAACGTGCCGAAAAAGAAGTCGGGCGTAAATTGCCTGTTGATGACGAAGCTCGTGAATTGATGAAAGCAACCGCCGACGGTGACGGCAGATATATCTTAAATTTAGCGGAAAGTGTATTTAATTATGCCAAAGAAGGCGAAATTTTTGATAAAGAAGCCTTGTTAAAAATTATTCGTTCACGAGCTCCGATATACGATAAAGGACGAGACGGGCATTATAATTTAATATCGGCGGTTCATAAGTCTCTGCGAGGTTCCGATGTTGATGCGGCGCTGTATTGGGTAGCGCGGATGATAGATGCGGGGGAGGACCCGAAATATATTTTTCGCCGTTTAACCCGATTTGCGGTAGAAGATGTTTCAATGGCTGACCCCAATGCGGTTACGCAAGCAATCTCTTGTTGGCAGACTTATGAGCGTTTAGGCTCGCCCGAAGGTGATTTGGCTTTGATGCAGCTGACGGTTTATCTGGCGACGGCGCCCAAGTCGGCAGGTGTATACAAAGCAATGCACAAAGCGTTTGATTTGGCAAAAAAGACAGGTTCATTGATGCCGCCGAAACATATTTTGAATGCTCCGACCAAATTAATGAAAAATTTGGGCTATCACGAAGGCTATATTTATGATCAAGATCTGGAAGACGGCTTTTCGGGACAAAATTATTTTCCTGACGGTATAAGCCGTCAAAAACTCTACTATCCGGTCGAAAGAGGATTTGAGAGAGAAGTCAAAAAAAGAGTGGAGTATTTTGAAAAACTCCGTTATGAAAAAAATAAAAATAAACCCAAGGAGGACTGAAATGCTGGAATTAGCCGAAGATGAACAACAAGCCTTTACCGAACAAATGGTGCAAAAAGCCTTGGCCGGAAAAACACCGTCGACGGATCCGACATTTTATGCTTTGGTCGGTGCGCCGGGGTCAGGTAAATCAACTTTAGCGGCAGGTATCAAAAATGCGGTGGTTATCTCTTCGGATAACGTCATTGCCGAATACGTCAGAATGCTTGGTTACGATATCAGGGATGATTTTTATGATTCGGATATAAGTCGATTCGCGACCAAAGTTTCAAATGAAATTTATAAAGCGGCCGTGAAAAAACATATGGATATTGTTTATGATACTTCGGTTATTCAAAATACGGTAAAAATGATAGAGCATATGCAGAATATGGGATATAAGACTAAGACAAAAGTCGTTCTAGCCGATGAGTATCAAGCAGCGATGAATGTTGTTGAACGTAAAATGGATATGGATGATGCTTTCACTAAGCACAGAGCATTAAGAGAAAAGTTTGGCTATCCGACGGGAAATCCGCTGGCGGTTAAGCCTAGTGTTTCGCTAAATGTTTCGGTAGCGGTAGAAGATTTTGTTCGTCAAGCAATAGAAAAGAACTATCCGATTGAGATATACGAGTTTGGTAAAAAAGAGCCCTCATTTAAGACGGGTGATGATTTTGACAAATTTATAGAGAATATAGAATTAATACCTATGGAGGAGCATATAAAACGTTGTGAAAAATTAACCCAACGAGCAAACGCGGCTTGGCGCGAAGATGATGTTCTCAACCTAATGGCATTAAAAAGAGAAATGATGGGAAGAAAGTAGATTATCATGTCGGTAGAATTAGTAAAGGTAAAAGAAGCCGATGACGGAATGCGGCTTAACCGTTGGTTTTTGAAATATTATCCAAATCTGACTTTGGGGCGTTTGCAAAAATTGCTCAGAACCAAACAAATTAAGGTTGACGGCAAAAGGGCGGAAGCCGGTTTGAAATTGTCGGCTGGACAAGAAATTCGGATTCCCCCTTTAAGAGATACGGAAACAGGTAGCGAAAAAAATCCGGAATTAACGGCAAAAGAAATAGATTTTATCCGCAGTTTAGTCATTTTTAAGGATAAAAACATCATAGCCATAAACAAACCTTCGGGTTTAGCGGTACAAGGCGGCACGAATACCCATTTTCACGTTGACGGTCTGCTTGATGGTCTGAAGTTTGAATTGGAAGACCGTCCGAAGTTGGTACATCGCATTGATAAGGATACCAGCGGAATTTTGTTGTTGGCGCGAAATCGCAAATATGCCGAACTTCTGACCAAAGCCTTTAGAGAACACGGACTGCAAAAGACTTATTTGGCTTTGACAATCGGCTGTCCCAAGCAATTAAGCGGTGAAATTAAAGCACCACTGGAAAAAATCGGTGAAAAAATGATGGTTTCGCCGCAAGGGCAAAGTGCACGTACGGTGTACAGAGTGGTGGATAACGTCGGTGAAAAGTTTGCACTGATAGAGGTTTCCCCGCTGACGGGACGTACCCACCAGATTCGTGCGCATTTGGAATCAATCGGTTGTCCGATTGTCGGCGATGACCGCTATTTCGGTCCGGAACGCAAAAAGTTTAATTTATTTAGTGATAAACTGCATCTGCACGCTTATAAAATAGATTTGTCATCACTATATGGTAAGAAGACAATCATTACCGCACCGCTGCCGCAACATTTCAAAAGCAGTTTGCAGGCTGCCGGATTGTCAATGACGGAATAAAATAAAATCAGGAGATAATAATGCGTTTTTTTAAGTGGTTGCTGGGAATAATTTTAATTTTGGTCGTCGCCGTATTAGTCGGCGGATTTATCTTTTTGAAAACGTTTGATTTGAATAAGTACAAGTCGCTGGTCGAAAAAATCGCCTATGAACAAACCGGACGCAAACTGAGCATTAACGGTGAAGCTAATTTGGGTATTTCCTTAATTCCGACTTTGGTTATAAATGATGTTGCCTTTGCCAATGCCGACTGGGCAAGTCATCCCAATATGGCCGAAATCGGTTCTTTGGAGCTAAAGATTTCGATTATGCCGTTGCTCAAAAAGCAGATTGTGGTTGATAAAGTTGTGTTGAACAATGCAAAAATTTATTTGCAAACAACAAGCTCAGGAGAGAATAACTGGACTTTTACTCCGGTTGCCGCACCGAAAAGCAATGAGGTTAAAACGAGTTTTGTCTCAGGTGGTTGGCTAATTTCAAGTGCAAACGCGGCTGAGGTCGAAACGCAAGCTCCTGCTTTTTTGGGAACTTTGTCCGATATCAGTATTAATTCGGTAAGCATTAGCGATAGCTCGGTTGAATACGAGGCAGCCTCGGCAAAACCGATGATTGTGACCATTAATTCGCTGACTTTTTCAACTCAAAGCATCAACAGTCCGATGAATGTCAGCTGGGATGTGTCGATAGACGGAATGAATTCTAAAGGTCAGGCGATAACAGGTTCATTGGCAGGACTTTTTGACAGCCAATCACCTTGGCCGGTTGATGCCGAAATTGAGGCATTAAATGTTAAAGCCAAGGTTAAGGCCGATTTATACGATATCATGAATAAACTTCGTGCCAAATTTAGTTTTAATGTTTATAATCCGGCCGGAAACTTTAATGCTCCCGAAACCACATTGATTGCCGACGGTAAAGCCGATTTGCAGACGGTTGCGCTGAATATCTCGAGCTTAAATGTTGCCGACAATCTTATCAAAGGAAGCGTGAGCGCCGACATCAGCGGCAAAATTCCGAGTGCGGTCGCCGATTTGACAAGTGACAAAATCGATTTGCGCACCTTAACTCCGCAAAGTCCGTTGGCATCAAAGCTGCCGTCGCTGATAAGCACCGCCGAGGCGAGCACATATGTGCCGAATGATAGGATACCTTTTGATTTGCTAAAGACCGCCGACGCCGACTTAAAACTGGCGGTTAAGACATTGATTGTCAATGATGCAATGACGATAAATGATTTGAATTTGAAAGGGCAACTCAAAAACGGTAATTTGAATATAGAACCGTTACAATTGCGTATCGGTGACGGAACGATTAACGTGAATGCAACCGTTAATGCCGCAGCTCAATCTTTAACCTTGAAAGTCAATACCAAAGATTTGATTTTGCAACAACTGCATCAGGAATTTGCCGTTAAAGGTAATAAAGATTTCGGGATAGTTTCGGGCGGAAAAAGCGAAATATTTGCCGACTTGCAAGGCAAAGGCGCTACATATAGAAGTCTGGCCGATTCGATGACGGGACAAGTGATTGCTATTGTTAACCAATCCGAACTTCAAACCGGAGAATTGAGCTTTTTGAACGGCAATTTCGTGTCGCAGCTTCTAAGCGCACTAAAAATAGATACCAAAAAAGTTGAAGAAGTTTCTTTAAAATGCGCAGTTGTTCGTGCCGATATCAATAAAGGAAAGATTAATTTTCCAAAAGGCATAGCCGTTGACAGCGATAAAATGACATTAGTCAGCAACGGTTCGGTAAATTTACCCGATGACAAATTGTCTTTATCGTTAAATGCTTATCGCAACGGAATTGCCGATGCCGGAATTGTACAAGCCTTGACCAATTTGGTAGAAATTAAGGGGACATTACAACAACCGAAAATCGGGTTGGATACGGGAAATGCCGTCAAAACGATTGCTGGATTGATGGCCGGACCGGCGTATACGGGAGCTCAAATGTTTTTGGATAGGGATCCGGCTCCGTGTTATACAGCTTTGAAAGGGACATCATTTGATAATTATTTTTCTAAACCGAGCGGCGTAGGGAATGCCGCATATCAAACCTACCAAGGGGCATCAGATATGGTCAGTGACGGAGTAAATGCAGCCAAGGGTGCGGTTCAGGACGGCTATAATATAGGTAAAGATGTGGCACAAGGAGGATATAATTTGGGTAAAGATGCGGTCCAGAGCGGTTATGACATGGGAAAAAATGCGGCTAAGGATACGGCAAAGATGTTAGAAAGTGGTGCCAGGAAATTACTTAATAACTTTTTAAAATAATTTGTATACAACAAAGGCAAATTTGTTGAAAAAGGAACTAAGATATGACTAGAGAAAAATTAGAACAAGCCGTTGGAGAAATCAAAAATTGTCGGGAAGATGTGATAGACAAATTAGTTCAATTTGCCCCGACGGATTCGCTGTTGTTTTGGGCAAATAATGATGAATTGATAAAGAAGCAAGAAGAACTTTGGAATCCGATTTTAAGTTGGGCAAACCAAGAAATCAATGCCAAATACATTACGACAAAAGATTTAAATGTACCGGAACAAAATCCTTATTCACTAAATAATCTTAAAAATTTTATCAGTAATTTGTCAGACAAAGAGTTAGCGGCATTTTATTTGGCTTCGTTGAATATGAAGTCGGAATTATTGGCAGCGGCCTTAGTCAAAGGACATATCAGTGCGGAACAAGCATTTGATGCGGCTAATTTGGAAGAGCTTTGGCAAGCGGAACACTGGGGCAAAGAAGATATCTCGGAACAAAAACGTCAAAGTATGAAAAAAGAACTTTGTGATATAGAACAATTTTTGAATGAGTGAAAAATCTGTTTATTTAAAAATCAGCGGTCGGGTTCAGGGTGTTGGTTTTCGTTGGTGGACGAGGAGGCAGGCCTTGAATATCGGCAATATTTCGGGTTGGGTACGCAATTGTGAAGACGGAAGTGTTGAAGTTTTTGCCTGTGCCGAAGAAGATGTGCTTGATAAATTGATTTTGGCCTGCCACAAAGGACCGTTGACGGCCAGAGTGGACCGCGTACAATTTATGCCGCCTGTAATAAAAGGTTTTTTGCCGGAGATAACGCTCGGTAAGTTTGAAATAATCTAAAAAAATCCCTGTCGAAAAAGACAGGGATTTTTGTAAAAATATGTTATTTTATATATTCGGCTAAAGCCTTTTTTCCAATTTCGTATTCGGCAAGGCTATCTTGCATATTTTTAATATCTTCCGGCGTATTTTGCAAAAAAACAGGATAAATATTTCCGTTTTGAATTTTGCAGAGCAGTTGAGCGGCTCCTTCGCAATTAAAATTGTCCTGAGGATAAAATGTTCGGTTTAGCGGCAATAAAATTGTTTGGTTTTCGAGAAATGCTTTTATAATATTAAACACCATCATTGCCGGTGCAAAGTAGGCGCCGTTATTTAGTTTTTGTGTTTGCGAAGCACAGTTTAGTTTTGTTATAAAAAGCCCTCTTTGTCTGGTTTTGGTTAAAGCCTGCATCATAAGATTGTTTAAGTTTTGATGTTGATAAAGTTCTTGTCCTTTAAAAGTGAAATCGGCTTGGTGCAAAAACATGGTTCCCGAGTGATGTCCGAGTATCCAAGCGTGGATATCTTCAATTCGGAGATTTGTTCCGTTTTGTTGCATAATTTCGGCAAATTCTCTTTTGAAACGTGCCGTATCAAGATAGCATCCCAATCCGTAGACTTCGGCATCGGGGAGTTTTTTTCGCGCTATTTCTGTCATCAGATCTACCGGATTTGTAATAATAAAGATTTTAGCTTTGGGGCAAACCTGATTGACGGCAAGACAAAAAGCGTCCAGTATTTCGGTATTTTTGACGGCTTGCAACAAGCGATCATCAATTCCTTTTTGAAGAGCTTGTTCATATTCTTCGGGTTTGGGAAAAATTCCGGCACAGAAAAAGACAATATCGGATTGGGCTAAATCGACAATATTGTTTGTTGGTTTAAAATGTAAGATTGTATTTTGATTTGTGAGAGCGACGGCATCTTTAAGATCTTCATAAGCCCCTTCAATTCTTTTAAAATTATGGGGTGAAAACATAATAACTTCGGCTTCGGTTTTGCAAGTTGTGAGCAAATAAGTCATGACCTGTGTACCGATTTGTCCGGCGCCGTAAATTGCAATTTTTTTCATGTAGGTATTTCCTCTGAGTTAGCAATGGATGTTAAAAGTATAGCCGTTCATATTTTTTATTCAACATGTTTTGATATATTCAAACGAGATAAAAAGACTTGCCAATCGGACAAGATTTTTTTAATATGGCTTTTGTCTCCGAGAGGTCGGAGGCGGAGTGTAGCAGCTCCTCACAAGAAAGAACAACTCCTTTAAAGGGGAGCTGGGGATATAAGTGTATTCTTTTTGGAGTACAGCGAATAACCCAGACTGTTCTTGTGCAGTTGCTAACTCCCCGCCTTGAAATTTTTTAAGGCGGTTTTGTTTTACCTAAAATATGAACAAAACAAAGGGGAGAAAGTATAATAAAAGACTTGCCAATCGAACAGGATTTTTTTAATATGGCTTTTGCCTCCGAGAGGTCGGAGGCGGAGTGTGACAGCTCCTCACAAGAAAGAACAACTCCTTTTAAGGGGAGCTGGGGATATAAGTGTATTCTTTTTTTTAAGTACAGCGAATAACCCAGACTGTTCTTGTGCAGTTGTCAACTCCCCGCCTTGAGATTTTTTAAGGCGGTTTTGTTTTACCAAAAATAACAAACAAAACAAAAGGGAGTTTAGACCGATGAAACTAAAAAAACAAATTAAACAACAATTGGGAGAAATCTTGCGTGAGTATCGTTGCGCTCATGGTTTGAGTATTCATAACATTTCCCAACAAAGCGGTGTGGACTGGCAGCAAATAGATGCGCTGGAAATCGGTTCGCTCAAAAATTGGGACGTCTATGAAAAATTGCTGAAATGCTATGGCAAAGAACTTCATCTGGATATACAATAAAAAAGTAAAAGCCTTGAAAATTTCAAGGCTTTTACTTTAATTCAAAAAATTATTTTTGACACAAAATATCAAATTCATTCTTTTTGTGATTAAGCATGATTTGGTCGCTTTCTTTGAGCTTTGCCGGTTTGCGGGCAATGCAATATTGCGGCAGCATTTCCTTGACCTTGTCAGCGCTCATTCCGAAAGCACTTGCCGGAATACGAATTTTTTTACCTTGTCCGGCAGAAACTTTTGCGCTGATTTCGCCGGTTTCGGCATCTTGAAATTCTTGCAAAGTCAAACGAATGTTTTCAAGAGAGTTCGGCAGCAAAAATTCAATAAATTCGCCTGATTCGATATAATTTCTCAATTCAAAAATAATATCATCGCCTTGCCATTCGACAATGGAACCGGCAAACAGCCAGTCGCCCAAAGTGCGGGTATATTCATAGTTTTGGCTCAAATTGGTTAGGTGTCCGTCGTAAAAGCCCAAGCAGTAGCCGCGGTTTTGCAAAGTATAAAGTTCTTTCATATAAACATCGGGCGACCAGTTTTCGGGATTTTTATAATAAGCGTCAATTGCCTGACGATAGCTGCGGGCAGTGATAGCGGCATAATATTCGGTTTTATTGCGTCCTTCGATTTTGAGCGAGTGCATGCCGATATCCAAAATATGATTGAGTTTGGGCATCAGGCACAAATCTTTGGAGTTCATAATATAAGCGCCGTGTTCATCTTCGACAATCTCGTAGAGTTCGTCGGGACGAAAATCTTCTTTGACCAGATATTCAAACATATCTTTGTTTTCGGGGGTGATTTCCAAATCTTTGATTGTACCGTCTTTTAAGCGCAAGTGCAGTTTGTAGTGCCAACGGCAACAATGGGCGCATTTGCCCTGATTGGCGCTGCGGTCGGCCAAAAAATTGGAAATCAAACAACGTCCCGAATAAGACATACACATTGCGCCGTGAACAAATGTTTCGAGCATAATATCGGGGCATTGTTGTCTGATTTCTTTCATTTCTTCAAAAGAAACTTCTCTTCCCAAAACACAAAGCGTCGCTCCCAAACTTTGCCAAAATTTGACGGTCTGATAAGAGCAGATATTGGCCTGAGTTGAAACAAAACGTTTAAGCTCGGGAGCATTTTCTTTCAAATACAGGAAAACGCCGGGGTCGGCAATCAAAACCCCGTCCGGTTTAAGCTCACGCAGAGTATTTACAAAATGCGGCAGCTTTTCAATGTCTTTATTATGGGTGTAAAGGTTGAGCGTCAGATATATTTTTTTGCCTTTTTGATGAACAAAATCAATACCTTCTTTAATATCTTCAAGCGAAAATTTTGACTGAGTGCGCAAACTCATATCCGGTGTTCCGGCATAAACGGCGTCGGCACCGTACAAAATTGCGGTTTTGAGTTTGACTAAATCGCCGGCGGGCAAGAGCAATTCCGATTTCATTATTCTTTGACCTCAATGTTGGTGGTATATACATTCATTTCCCCGAGGGGGGTTTCATTAATTTTTATGCGGGCAATAAACGGCGCTTTGGCTTTTTCGTCTTCCATAATCCAAAAATAAATCGGTCGGTCGGAAGACAGCTGCCATAGCAAATCGTCCCCTTCGGCTCCGAGTTTGTCAATATACATGGAGCATTTGGCGGCCTTGCCGCTGAAAGGAGAATATTTGCTTTTGGGTAATTGTTCGGTACCCTCATCACGAAAGATGACGTCATAACGTTTTTTTTTTTTTTTTATCGGAATACGAGAGTCACAAAAACGTAAATTGTTATATTGTCGGGCAATGGCGGCCAAAACCGTCTGTAGGTTTGTGGTATCTTCGGTTTCGGGCGTGGGTTCGATTTCTTTTTTCTTTTCTTTTCCGTTTTTGGTGCTGATGGAAAAAACCGGTTGCCCCTTATCGTTATAAATCATTTCTTTGGTCCGTTTGTTAAAACGAGATTGTGAAGTATAGTGATAAGCGGAGGTTTCCAAAAAATCATTTTCAATTTTGCCGCCGGTAAAATATTTTGCCTCAAACGGATATAAAACGTTAAAAGTTCCGTTGGTGCGCACGGTTGAACGAACGGCATAATTTTGGGGTTGCAGGTCATATTCAAATTCGGCGGTGCTGGCGTTGAACGGCCCGATAAAAGCGGTAAAATCGTGACGAACGCTAAGCGCCTGAGCCTTTGAGGCAAAAGCGAATAAAAACAGAGTTGTCGCGAAAAAATATTTTATCAATTTTATGACTTTCTTAAAATTTATTTGTTATATTCCAAACCCGAATTAAGTACACTTAATATAGGGATTTTAAAAAAATGTCAAAGAAAGTTTTGGTGCTGATGGGAGGCTTTTCCGCTGAACGGGAAGTCAGCTTGGTTACGGGGCAGGGTGCGGCAGAGGCTCTCGGAAAATCGGGCTATGACGTCAAAACATTTGATTTGACCGATGTGTGGGCTTTGGTTCAGGAATTAAAAGATAATCGTCCCGACGTCGTTTTTAATGCATTGCACGGCAATTTCGGTGAGGATGGCGAAATTCAAGGCTTGCTCGATTTGTTGCAAATTCCCTATACCCATTCCGGTCTGAAAGCATCGGCGGTGGGAATGGATAAAGATTTAACCAAGATGGTCTGTCGTTCTTGCGGCATAAAAGTTGCAAACGGCGAAAAAACGGCTTTAAAAAATCTGCGCGAACATGGAACAAAAATTTCTATGCCATACGTTATTAAACCGGTCAGCGACGGTTCAAGCGTCGGCGTTTATATCATTAAAGATGTGCAAGATTTGTCGGCGGTCGATGACAGTGAGAAAGACCGCGAAATCTTAATTGAAGAATATATCGAGGGCAAAGAGTTGACCGTAAGCGTCTTAAACGGTAAGGCTTTGACCGTTACCGAAATGCGCCCCAAAAGCGGATTCTATGATTATAAGGCAAAATATACCGATGGTATGACCGATCATATCATTCCGGCAGAATTGCCTAAAGCTGCTTTTGAAACGGCACTGGCTTATGCCGAAATGCTGCACCAGGCTTTGGGATGCCATACGGTTTCGCGTACCGATATGCGCTATAACGAAAAAGACGGTGTGGTTGTTTTGGAAATCAATACCAACCCCGGAATGACGCCGCTTTCGCTTGTTCCCGAGCAGTTTAAGCATATGGGCGGCAGTTACGAAGAATTATGTCGAATTTTGGTGGAGGAAGCCAAGTGTCGCAAAATATCCCGATAGTTATCGGCGGTCCGACCGCTTCCGGAAAATCGCAATTGGCCATAGATTTGGCTTTAGCGTTTGACGGCGTGGTTATCAACGCCGATGCCAGTCAAGTTTATAAATCCATTCCGATTATCGCCGCTTCGCCCGATGCCAAAGACAAGCAAACGGTGCCGCATATGCTGTACGAATATCTTGAGGACGAAGTCAGCGGCAATGTGGTGATGTGGCTGGAAGAAGCCGTCAAGGCCATAAAAGAAGTGTGGCAACAAGGCAAAACACCGATAATTGTCGGCGGCGGCGGACTGTATCTGGATAATTTGATTAACGGCACGACCCCCATTCCCGAAGTCAATCCCGAGATAAGAAAACAGGCATTGATGCTGGTTGAAAAAATCGGCAGCGACGGACTTTATGACAGGTTGCAAAAAATTGATTCTGCGGGCGCCGCTTTGGTTAATCCCAACGACAGTACCCGCGTACGCCGTGCTTATGAAATTTTTATGACCACCGGAGTTTCGATTGCCGAATGGTTCAAACGTCCGTTGATAAAGAGACTTCCCGATACCAAATTTTTTGTGATAAAATTGTTGCCGCCGAAAGCTGAACTTGATAAACGTTGCAATCTTCGTTTTGATATTATGATGGCTCAAGGAGCCTTAAAAGAAGTAGAAAATTTGCTTAAAAAACATCTTTCTTGGCAATTACCGATAATGAAAGCGCAGGGTGTACCCGATTTAGCCGCGTTTTTGAATGGGGAAATCAGTTTTAATCAGGCGGTGGAAAATGCCAAACTTCATACCCGACAATATGCCAAACGGCAACTGACGTGGTTTCGTAATAAATTAAATGCCGATATTGTCTTAAACGAATGTTATACGGGACAGTCGCAAATTATAAATTGTGTTAAAAAAGAATATAAAATGTTGCACAAATAAGCGTTATGTTATAAAAAATAAAAAAATTAAAGAAGAAAATCCGGAGAAAATGTATGTGGCAAAGAATAAAAGGACTTTTCTCTTCCGATATGGCTATTGACCTCGGTACAGCCAATACCTTGGTTTATGTCAAAGGAAAAGGAATAGTGTTAAATGAGCCTTCAGTCGTGGCAATAGAAGAAAATAAAGGCAAAAAACAAGTTTTGGCGGTTGGTAACGAAGCCAAACAAATGTTGGGACGTACCCCGGGCAATATTCAAGCGATTCGTCCTTTACGCGACGGTGTTATCGCCGATTTTGAAATTGCCGAAGAAATGATAAAATATTTTATTCGCAAAGTACATAATCGTCGTTCTTTTGTTTCGCCGATGGTTATTATTTGTGTTCCGTCGGGTTCAACCGCCGTTGAACGCCGCGCCATTCAAGAATCCGCCTATGCCGCCGGAGCAGTTAAGGTCCATTTGATAGAAGAACCGATGGCCGCAGCAATCGGAGCAGGTTTGCCTGTTACCGAACCGACCGGTAGTATGGTTGTTGATATCGGCGGTGGTACAACCGAGGTTGCCGTTATTTCATTGGGCGGTATTGTCTATGCCCGCTCAGTCAGAGTCGGCGGTGATAAAATGGACGATGCCATTATCTCTTATATTCGTCGCAACCACAATCTGTTAGTCGGGGAAAGCTCTGCTGAAAAAATCAAAAAAGAAATCGGTTCGGCATGCCCGCCCGAAAATGGAGAAGGCAAAGTTATGCAGATACGCGGTCGCGACCTAATGAACGGTGTGCCGAAGGAAATTACCGTCACCGAACGCCAGATTGCCGAAGGTTTGACTGATCCCGTATCTCAAATTGTGGAAGCCGTCAAAGTTGCTTTAGAAAATACGGCTCCCGAACTGGCCGCCGATATCGTTGATAAAGGAATTATGCTGACAGGCGGCGGCGGCTTGCTCAATAACCTTGACCAAGTCTTGCGTAATGCAACAGGATTGCCTGTATCCGTTGCCGAAAATCCGTTGGCTTGCGTAGCCAGAGGTACCGGCAGCGCTTTGGATAATATGCAAAAATTCAAAAATGTTTTGTCGTCAATGTACTGAGCAAAACAACAAAGAATAGATATCCCCCAGTAAACTGGGGGTTCTATAACAGCTACAAACCTTATGGTTTGACCACGCTCGTTGGCGTGGAGCGGTGTTGTTCCAACACCTTGGCATTCAGCCCCGAGTAAACTCGGGGTTTTCTGTAAGGCAACTAATAAAAAAACTCCCTTAATCGGGAGTTTTTTTTATGGTTAAATTATCTCCGGACAACATAAGCCAAGAGATGCCGTCATAACTACCGTAAAAAACTTTGCGACAGACGAATAAAATTTACACCTATCAATCAGCAAAGACCTATGCCCAGCAAATATGGACAGGTGGATTGATTTTGAAACAAAAAACTTGCTTGTGAAAGGTCACAAAAAATATTGCTGCCAGAGCATAGAAAAAACTATGTTATCCAATCAACATATTTTCATTTGCCGAAATTTTCATCAACCCAAACAGCATCATCGGATATCATTTTGCTCAAAGCATCTGAAATATTTTTATTTTCGGGCAGTTGTCCGCTTTGAGCAAGAGTATTGATATCATTTGCATATTCTTGTGCAATTTGTTTATATTCATCTGTTTGCTCAAAATTGTCATCAACTTTTGCCGTTGACATATCAGGCAAGACACGTTCGTCTACAACAGGTAAATCTAATTTTTGTGAAGGTTGCATGGCTACCGAGGAATCAACTTTGTTTTCAACCGATTGAGATTGTTCTTCTTGGTATAAGTTCCAACGCATAAGCTGAGTCGGTTCTTGTTTTGCCGTAGTTGTTGATTGAATATCGGTTTGTGTACTTTCAATTTTTTCTTGAGGAGAAGTTTGAACATTTACGGCCTGTGTTTCCGTTGCAGGTTGGACTTTTTTAATTTTTTGGCGCTGTTTTTGTTTGGCCGGAATGACATAATTGATATCTTTATCATATTCATTTTCATATTGAGGGAAAGGGGGTAATTTTTCTGCACGATTAAATTCTTGCTCGGGGATAAAAAAATTAGGGCGTACGACTTTGCGTACATATTGAGCTTGTGCAGATGTAGCCGTAATTAAAGCCGTTGTCAAACAAAGGATAAATTTTTTCATATCTATAACCTAATCTTAACTAATATGATGATATACTAACATACATGAAAAAATGGTATTTGACATCAATATTTTGCAGTTTTGCAATTATAAATCCGGTAATGGCGGCTCAAGAGGCTTCTGTATCGATTAATCCTTGCGGCGAATTTGACTATTCACCGCGTTTGAATATGACAACCTCATATGGCAAATTGTCGTATAATTACGATTATGATCGTGAGTCATTGACACAACTGGGACAAGAATATGGGTTGATAGAGCCAAATATGTATGCTTCCGGATTATCTTTGTTCGGAATTGATTGGTCGGTAACTCTAAACACAACGGTACGCGTGGCTAAAGATAACAGCATTTGCGTTATTCCGGCGAGCCTTGACGTTTTTATAGGTTATCAGGAACCGACGATTTACATAGATAAAACATTGGATAAAAACAGTTGTCAATATAAACTGGTTTTGCGCCACGAGCATCAACATCAACAAATAAGTATTGCGGCGTTGGAATATTTTATTCCCCGCATTCGTGAGCAAATAATGCAAAACTTAGCCAAGGTTTCTCCGCAAAATGTCAATTCTTTGTCTCAAACGGACAGAGCTACCGCCGAAATGAACGACGAATATATAAAAATGATAGCTCCGTTGGTTGAAAGTTTTAAGGCAACAATGCTCAAATCGCAAAAAAAACTTGATAATACCGAAAATTATCGTTTTGAAAGCACGGTTTGCGCTCAACAATAGCAATGGTAAAATTTTAAAAGATATTGCCCCCAAGTCTCATATTCAGTTAGGTCTCATATTCAGTTAGAGTATGAGGCTTCAATTAATTGTGCCCGTTTTTCATCTAAATCATAGTTTGCTTTGATATTAAGTTGCGGTGCGATTGCGGCAATAATATCACCTGCGGTCGGTACCGTATTCCAACCGGCCGTGGCAAACCAAGCGGTATCTTCGGTCGCCTTGGGTTCATCCATCATCAAAAAGAAGGCGTATTTGGGCTTGGAAACAGGGAAAGTCGCAACAAAAGAAGTGCGGACAACTTTATCTTTGTATTTTCCGTTAACAAGTTTATTTGCAGTACCGGTTTTTCCGGCAACTTCATAACCGACGACATTTGCTCTTTTGCCTGAGCCTTCGGTAACCACATGGCGTAACAATTTGCGCATGGTGGCTGAAGTTTTTTCGGATAAGACACGTTGTCCTTGCTGATGTTTTCCTTTAATTAGTGTTGGCGTATGGTAAATACCGCCGTTAACGACAGCGGCAAAAGAGGAGATAATATGCAGAGGCGTAACTGAAATTCCATAGCCGTAAGAGACGGTAGCAACGGTAGATTCTCCCCAACGAGGCGGAATACTCGGATTTGCTTTTTCGGCGACTTCAAAAGAAGTTATAGGGTCAAACAATTTAATTTGTTTTAAAAATTTTTGTTGTTCATTTTTGCCGACTTTAAGGGCTATCTGGGCAGAGCCGATATTAGATGAGTAGATAAGAATTTCTTGCAAATCCAACCACTTATTTTTGCCGCGATAATCCTTAATAATGTTATATTTTAGTTTGAGAGGTTTTGTTGCGTCAAATCGGTCGGAAAGTTTAATTTTTCCGCTTTCCAATCCCATTGCGGCATTAAAAATTTTGAATACCGACCCTGGTTCATAAAGTCCCTTGGTCGTAAAATTGAATTGACTTTTTTCGTCAGGTTGAACACTTTGGTTAGGGTCAAAATCCGGAAGTGAAACCATGGCGATAATTTCTCCGGTGTTAACATCCATCAAGATAGAAGAAGCCCCGTTAGCGTTAAATTTTTTTACGGCCTTGGCTAATTCGCGTCTGATAGTATCTTGAATGCCCAAATCAAGAGTGAGTTCCAAAGGAACATCGGAACTGGTCAGACGTTGGTCCAGTTGTTTTTCCATACCGGAAATTCCGATATTATCAATGTTTGTTCGTCCCAAAATATGGGAGAAGAGATTTTTATGAGGATATACCCTTTTTTCGACATCTTCAAAACCCAGTCCTTGGATACCGAGAGCATAAATTTGGTATTTTTGGGCCAAAGAAAGATTGCGTTTGATATAAACAAAATTAGTATTTCTTTCCAATAAAGCCAAGATATCTTCGTAGAGCATATCGGGGATATATTCACTGAGTTTTGCTGCGACTTTTTCTTTATCTTTAACTTTGCGCGGATGAGCAAAAAGGTTGGAAGTCGGCAATGAGGTGGCAATAATAGTGCCGTTTCTGTCGGTAATGTCGGCGCGGGTAATCGGATTGTTGATTTTGAGTTGAGGCATTTCAGGTTCGGATCGATTATCGGAAGATGAAAAACCGCTTAAGCAAATTCCGAAAGTTCGTGCGGCAATGATAAAATAGATGAGCATAAAAGCGCAAATAGCAAGCAACATTCTGCTTTTGCAACCTTGCAGCGGATCTTTTTCAATTCCGAAACCCGAAAAGGCAAATGTCCGGTTGACCTTGATTTCTTCCCCCGGAAGATAAAATTTGCTTTTTTTGTTTTTTGCCCAAAGTTTAACCATTTTATGATAAATATCCTTGATTATCTTTCGGCTTTGGCTAAGCGGCGCAATTTTTTATTGCGGTTGGCAATATTATTGAGGTTTTGTCGGGCAAGCATTTTGCGATTATCGCCGTTTTCAAAA
This sequence comes from uncultured Alphaproteobacteria bacterium, assembly GCA_944390315.1. Lineage (GTDB taxonomy): Bacteria > Pseudomonadota > Alphaproteobacteria > RF32 > CAG-239 > JAFUYI01. The sequence goes on along the minus strand of CALXPO010000024.1, from coordinate 27,205 downwards.
TCAAACGGCAGAGCAGCGTAACTAATGATTTGTTCGGCTTTAATAGGATTAAGATTGGTATGTTCCTGAGCCAGTTTGCGCAATCTTTCGGGATTGTTCAAATGGCTCCATTCCGCTTTGAGAATATGAATGGTTTTCATGTCTTCATTGATGCTGCGGTTGATGCCGGCTAATTCTTTTTCGAGAGATTGTACTCTGTTTTTCATAATGAAAGTAGCAAAAATCACGGCAGTTAAAACAGTTAAGGCTGCCCACAGGCAGATAGCGGCAGATTTTGTTGTATTCATTATTCTGTCTCCTTATTAATTTTAATGGCGTAGCGAAGTTTGGCCGAATGTGCGCGAGAGTTGTTTTCTATCTCGAGCTCAGTCGGTAAAACGGCTTTTGAACAAAAAGAAAGTTCTTTGTTCTCGTCAGAGTTCTTTTGGGGCAAATAGCGGGAAACGTTGGTATCTTTTCCTGCTTTTTGTTTGAAAAAGTTTTTGACAATTCTGTCTTCCAAAGAATGGAAAGTGACCACGACCATACGACCGCCGTCTTTTAAGATTTTAAGACCGTTGTCAAGGCCGCGTTCAAGTTCACCCAGTTCATCATTAACGGCGATTCTCAAGGCCTGAAAAGTGCGGGTTGCCGGATCGGGTTGACCGGGTTTTTTGAAAATAACCTGATAGATAATTTCGGCTAACTGTTTAGTGGTTGTAATCGGTTCAACTTTACGGGCGGCGATGATTTTGGCGGCAATTTGACGTGATTTTCTTTCTTCGCCGAAACGATATATTAAATCGGCCAATTCTTTTTCCGAATAAGAATTGACAATATCGGCGGCAGAAGTTCCTTTGCAAGACATACGCATATCCAAAGCAGCATCTTTGCTGTAAGAAAAGCCGCGTTCGGCCTGGTCTATTTGCATGGAAGAAACACCGATGTCAAACACAATGCCGTCAACCGGAAAATCAATCAATTCGGCAATGTCGCCGAAGCAGCCGGCTCTGAAATCAAAGCGATTGCCGTATAAAGCCTTCATTTCATCGGCACGAGGTTTAACATTGGGATCGCGGTCAATGGCAATAACCTTACAGTCTGCCGTTTTAAGAATGGCTTCGCTGTAGCCGCCGTTGCCGAATGTGGCGTCAACATAAGTTTTGCCTGCTTCAGGTGATAATGCGGCAAGGACTTCGGTAAGCATAACGGGAATATGTTTGGGCTTATTGTTCATTTTGCCCTCCGTTTATGCGTAAAGACGGTCTGTTTTTGAGAACTTCGGCACGGATGCGAGCCTCTTCTTTTTCCCAATTTTCGGGGTTCCAAATTTGGAATTTGCGACCTTTACCGACAAAAACGGCGGTATCGGTAATTTGGGCATGTTTAAGAAGTTTTTCCGATAACGAAATTCGACCGGTACTGTCAAAGGTAAAACGGCGCGCGTCACCAAAAATCAAATTGGTGAGATCGTCTTGGGTTTGAGAGAAAAAGTCGAGCGAATTTTCCATATCGGAAGCGAGTTTTTCGAGAAGTTCTTCGGTGCAGCCCTCGATGCAGGGGGAAGTAAGACTGCGGTAACAAACGATTTCGGTTGATAATTCTTTAACGATTGCGCGGTAATCTGACGGCAGGGAGACGCGCCCTTTGGCGTCCACCTTGTTGGATATCGTATCCATAAAGAGAAAAGTTTTTCTCATCCGTTATTACCTCATATTTTATTCATCGCGCTCTGATTTTTATGGTATAACATGGGAAAATATGGGAATCAATGGGAATTTTTAGTAAAATCTTAACTGTTCAATGTTTGTTCTGTCGAAAAGAAATTTTTTTTTGTCCTAAAGCTATATCCTGCAAGAGTTATATGAATATTAGAAAAAAATGTATTTTTTTGCCGATATGTTGACAAAATATCCAAATGGGATTTTTTTCCAGCCGAAAAAAATATTTAAAAACAGAATCGGATTCTGTGGAGCGCAACTATATTTTGCTTGCTTTTATTTTGGGATAATATTACCTTTCTAAGGGCAGGCGGTCGGATAGCCGCGTCAAGGAAAGGAAAATCCATTGATGAGGAAAGTCCGGGCTTCGTGGAAACAGAACACCGGATAACGTCCGGCTGGAGCAATCCAAGGGAAAGTGCCGCAGAAAGTTACCGCCGGACAAGTTCCGGTAAGGTTGAAAAGGCGAGGTAAGAGCTCACCGCAAAATCGGCAACGATTTTGGCAAGGTAAACCCTGTTTGAAGCAAGACCAAGTTAGGAGGTTTGGTTTTTACCAATCATAAGAAGCGTTTCCACTTCTCTCCAGAGGTAGGTCGCACCGAGCGATGTGGTAACATATCGCCAAGATGAATGGCTATCAATCGTTGAAATATTTACCGATATTTTGCGATACAGAACCCGGCTTACAGACTGCCTGCTTTTTATTTTAGGAGGTTTATAATGCAACAACAAACAATCGCACGCGGATTTGAAATCGAAGGTATCGGCTTGCATTCCGGTCTAAAATCAAAAATGGTGTTTAAGCCAATGCCCGTAAACAGCGGTATCGTTTTTTGCCGTTCTGATGTTGAAGGTAAACCGCAAATACCGGCTTTGTGGTCAAATGTGGTTGATACCAGAAATTGTACTTGTCTGGGAGATAAAGATAAAAACATTGTCAGCACAATTGAGCATTTGATGAGCGCCCTCTATATTCGCGGTGTTGATAATGTGTTGGTGGAAGTGAACAATCCCGAACTGCCGATTATGGACGGCAGCGCCGAAGTATTGTATAAGGCTTTGGAGCAGGTTGAACTGAAAGAACAGGAAGCTCCGCGCAAATATCTCAAAGTCAAAAAGGAGATTTCGTTTGTTGATGACAAAGGCAACCGAGTCAGTCTCAATCCTTATGATAAGGGATTGAAAATTAAATTTGAAATCGAATTTCCTTCAAAAATTGTCGGTCATCAGGTGTTTGAGGGAGAAATTACCCCGCAATTGTTTGTCAAAGAAATTGCACCTTGCCGCACTTTTTGCGAAAAATATCAGGTTGATTATTTACAATCCATCGGTCTGATTAAAGGCGGAAGTTTGGAGAATGCCGTTGTCCTGGACGGCGAAAAAGTTCTTAATCCCGGAGGTTTGCGAAACGAGCACGAATGTGTCAATCACAAAGTTTTGGATGCCATCGGTGATTTGTATACCTCAGGCTATCATATTTTGGGAGAATTAAATGCTTCCAAAACAGGACACTTCCATAATAATCAATTGTTGAAAGTCTTGTTTTCCGATAACTCTAATTATGAATTGGTATAGCGATGAAAAAATATAAGTTATTGTCTTTGTTGTTTTGTTCGGTACTTTTGTTCGGTTGTGCCGCTGATAATGTCGATTTGGAAAAAATGAGCGCCGAGGAGCTCTACAATCAGGCTCATAATTATTTGGCGGAAACTCGCTACAAAAAAGCGGCGGAGACTTTTGAAAAAGTTGAGTTGGAATATCCTTATTCCAAATGGGCGACCGAGGCAAAAATTATGGGCGCCTATGCCTACTACAAAAATGAAAATTATGACGATGCGATTATGGCTCTGGACAGATTTATCCGTTTTCATCCCGGTAATCCAAATGTTGCCTATGCTTACTATTTGAAAGCCATCTGCTATTATGATCAAATTTCGGATGTTAATCGTGAGCAGGGCGAAACCCGACAGGCTTTAGAGGCGTTCAATCAGTTGGTCGCTCGTTTTCCGAACAGCAAATATGCCGCCGATGCTCGTCAAAAAATGGTCTTGGCTCGTGATAATTTAGCCGGCAAAGAAATGGAAGTCGGTCGCTATTATTTGGAGCGCAAAAATTATCTTTCGGCTCTCAATCGTTTTTCGGTCGTGGTGACCAATTACAGTCAAACCGGATACATTGAAGAAGCTCTGTACCGTCAGGTCGAAATTTATACTCTTTTGGGCTTGCCGACGGAAGCTAAAACGGCTTACGATGTCTTAAAGTATAATTATCCCAAGGGTAATTGGACCGCCAAAGCCGCCAAAATCGTAAAGGACAAAAAGTAATTATGCTCTGTTCTCTTTCCATTCGCAATGTGGTTTTGATAGACAAACTCGATTTGGAGTTTTCTTCGGGGTTGAGTGTGTTGACCGGCGAAACCGGTGCCGGTAAATCAATTTTGCTCGATTCTCTGGGCTTGGCTTTAGGAAATCGTGCCGAAACGTCGTTGATTCGTAAAGGCGAAGACAAGTTGAGCGTTACCGCGGTTTTTTCTTTGCCTGAACAAGGTCATCCATTATTCGATTTTGCTAAAGAATATGATTTGGATTTGGAAGACGAAATCATCATAAAACGCACTTTGGATACAAACGGTAAAGGCAAAATATTTATTAACGACCAGCAAGTATCGTTAAAAGTTCTTAAAGAACTGGGGCGCTTTTTGGTTGAAGTGCACGGCCAATTCGATAATCAGGGCTTGCTTAACCCAACGTTGCATCGCGGAATTTTGGACGGTTACGGACAATATAAAGCCGAACAAAATACGGTTGCGGAAAAATATAGATTGTATAAACAGGCGGTCCAAAAACGTCAGGATACGGAAAAAAATTTGGCCGAGGCCAAACAAGAGGAAGAAAATTTACGTTGTTGGGTTGACGAGTTGGAAAAACTTAAACCGGTTGCAGGCGAACAAGAGGAATTGTCTGCCCGTCGAACCGAAATGATGAATGCCGAAAAATTACTGGAAAACCTAAATACGGCCTATGTCAGCCTGACTCAGTCGGCAGATGTCGTTTCTGCCGTTCGTCACGCACAGGCGGCCATAGAAAGAGCCAACCGCCTTGTTCAGGGCAAGTTTGATATTTTGGCCGAAAGTCTGGAACAAACTTTGATTAATGCCGATGAAAGTTTACGACAAATTGAAGAAGCCAGTTCTTCCGTCAGTTTGAGCCAAAGTGAAATTGATAATATTGAGCAACGCTTGTTTGCTCTGCGAGCCGCCGCACGCAAACATCAAGTCGGAATAGACGATTTGCCTTTGGTCTTGGAAGAAATGCGCCAAAAACTGTCCACGATTGAGTTAGGCGAAGACGGATTGAACGAATTGCTCAAACAAGAAGAGCAGGCAAAGCTCGAGTATGTGAAGGCAGCCGAGGCTCTGAGTGAAAAAAGACGCCGTGCCGCCGCCGATTTGGATTGGAAAGTTATGGCCGAATTGCCGCCTTTGAAAATGGAAAAGGCTCGTTTTGTGACTCAGGTCGAAAAATTGCCCGAAAGCGCATGGAACGAGCAAGGCTTTGACAGTGTAACCTTCACGGTTTCAACCAACCCGAACTCTCCGCAAGGTCCGCTCAACAAAATTGCCTCAGGCGGTGAGTTGGCACGTTTTATGCTGGCGCTCAAAGTTAACTTGGCGGCTTGCGGCGGTTGCCAAACAATGATTTTTGACGAAGTCGACGCCGGTGTCGGCGGAGCTACGGCTCAGGCGGTGGGAGAAAGATTGGCGCGTTTGGGGCAAGATGTACAAGTCTTGCTGGTAACTCATTCCCCACAGGTTGCCGCTTGCGGAAAGCATCATTACAAAGTTGAAAAGAAAACGGTCGATAATGTAACCACGACCTATGTCCGTGAGTTAAGCCCCGAGGAAAGACACGAAGAAATTGCCAGAATGCTTGCCGGCGAACACATTACCGACGAAGCCAGAGCGGCGGCAAAAGTTTTGTTGTCGGCTTAAATCATGCACAGATAAAAGGCTTGTTAAAATTTAAAATTGGGATATTCTCAAACATAGATTCGTAAAAATTTGATTTTTTGATAAAAAGAGGAAAACATGAAAGCAAGAACCAGATTTGCTCCTTCTCCGACCGGCTATATGCACATCGGAAATTTACGTACCGCATTATATGAATATTTAATCGCCAAATCTACCGGCGGTGATTTTTTGTTACGTATTGAAGATACCGACCAAAAACGCTATGTCGAAGGAGCAACCGATATTATCTACCAAACTTTGAAAACGGTAGGAATGAATTGGGACGAAGGTCCGGATATCGGCGGCAATTACGGTCCTTATATTCAGTCGGAAAGAAAAGCGATTTATGCCGAATATGCGCACAAATTGGTAGAGTTGGGTGGCGCCCACTACTGCTTCTGTTCACAAAAAGAAGAAACCGAGAGCGAAGACGGTGAAGAAGCAGCCGTTCCGACCAAATTTCAAGATCCCTGCAAACATCTGAGCTTGGAAGAAGCTAAAGCCAGAGTTGCGGCGGGAGAGCCTTATACCATTCGTCAAACCATCAATAAAAAGGGAAAATCTCATTTTCATGATGAAGTCTACGGCGATATTGAAATCGATTATGACGATTTGGATGAAGGTGTTTTGCTTAAAACCGACGGTTTTCCGACTTATAACTTTGCCAATGTGATTGATGACCATTTGATGGCCATTACCCATGTCGTCCGCGGAAACGAATATATTTCTTCCACGCCGAAGTATAATTTGATTTATGAGGCTTTTGGTTGGACGCCGCCGATTTATGTACATGTTCCGCAAGTTATGAAAGATGCTCAGCATAAATTATCAAAAAGAAACGGTGACGCTTCTTTCCAAGATTTGGTCGCCAAAGGCTATTTGCCCGCAGCCATTTTGAATTATATTGCATTGCTTGGTTGGAATCCGGGCGATGACAGAGAAATCTTCTCACTTTCCGAGTTGGAAAAAGTGTTTGACATTTCTCGCCTTAACAAATCACCGGCGATTTTTGATATAGTTAAGCTGACTTGGATGAACGGTTGCTATATCAGAGAACTGCCGACCGAAAAATTTCACGAACTGGCTATGCCTTACTACCAAAAATATCTGACACGTCCGCTTAACTTAGAGTTTTTGAGCAAGGTTTTGCAACCGCGTGTTGAAACTTTGGCTGATATTGTTTCCCAAACCGATTTCTTAGAAAACGTACCTGAATATGATTTGTCGTTTTATGAAAATAAAAAGATGAAAACCAATGCCGAGGTTGCTCAAAATACTTTGAAATTGGCAGCAGAAGTATTGCCGACGGTTGCGGATTGGACGAATGAGAACCTGTTTGAATGTTTGAAAAATCTGGCGGCAGAAAACGGCCTGAAAAACGGACAGATTTTATATCCGTTGCGTATAGCCTTAAGCGGCAAAGAAACCACGGCCGGCGGTGCAACCGAAATTGCCGTAATTTTGGGTAAGCAAGAAACCTTAAATCGTGTCCAAGCTGCTTTGGCTAAATTGGGAGCCTAGAGATGAAAGAAGTCAGTGCGGCTTTGGTGATTAAAGAGGGAAAAATTTTTATTGCTCAGCGTCCCGAGGGAAAACCGCTGCCTAATCTGTGGGAATTTCCGGGAGGAAAATTGGAGGAGGGCGAAACCCTTCAACAGTGCCTGAAAAGAGAGATAAAGGAAGAACTGAGCCTTGATGTTGAAGTCGGCGATTTTATTATGGATACGACTTACAGTTATCCGAACGGCGAGTTCAAAATTAATCTTTATCGGACTTATTTTCCCGAAAATGCCGAACCCAAGCTCAATGTTCATCAAAAATTTGCTTGGGTTGCGCCCGAAGATTTGGATAATTATGAATTTCCGCCGGCAGACACGGATATTATTCGCCATCTCAAAATAACAAAACTGAAATAATGTAATAAGAAAATACCTCAAGTTACCGACTTGAGGTATTTTGCTATTTTAAAATGGCATACTGGTATTTTCTAATAAAAAGATTATATCTGCAAATAAAGTCGCAATCTCCTTGACCTTGTGTCTCCAAGTGCTAAACTAAGCAAAAGATTTGAAAAGAAAAATAATGGACAATATACTGAAGTTTGAACAGGAAAAAGAAACCCTCAGCATCAAGTTGAGCGGAAATTATACCAGCTTTGACGACGAAGCAACCATTCGCCGCTTATATGCCCTTGCTCAAAAAACAACCATAAAATCCATTATAATTGATGCCTCAGAGCTCCAAAAGTGGGATTCTTCTCTGTTGGTTATTTTGTATAATCTTCGAAAATCGGCCACCCAAAACCAACAGAATTTTTCTCTTAATCAAGCTCCGTCAGGAGTAAAGCAGATGCTTGATTTGGCTTTTTCGGTAGACCGCAAACCCGTTACCGAAGAAATAAAAAAAGCATCTTTTTTGGAACGTATCGGTAATTGGGGAATAGCCGTATCCGTCGGTGTTAAAAAAGGATATGGCTTTTTAGTAAAGGCGTTGCAGTCTTTCGGACGGTATCTCGGCGGACGCGCGGTTATGCGGCAGGTCGATTTTTTGTTTGCATTGGAAGACTGCGGCTACAAGGCTTTGCCGATTGTATCATTAATCAGTTTTATGGTGGGGTTGATTTTGGCTTTTGTCGGTGCGGTTCAACTCAAAACTTTCGGTGCCGAAATATATGTGGCCAGTTTGGTAACTATCGGTATGACCCGTATCATGGGGGCAATTATGACCGGAATTATCATGGCCGGCAGAACAGGGGCATCCTACGCGGCGACCATCGGCACCATGCAGGTCAATGAAGAAATAGATGCCCTAAAAACAATGGGAATCCCTGTCGGCGATTTTTTGGTTTTACCGCGAATGATGGCTCTGGTACTGATGATGCCGTTGTTGACGATGTGGTCTGATTTTATGGGAATGCTCGGTGGTGGTTTTGTCGGTGTGACCATGTTGGATATTCCTTTGCAAAAATACTGGGATATGTCGATAGATGCCATCAGTTTTAATAATTTCATGGTCGGCATATTTCACGGATTTATTTTTGGAATAGTTATTGCCGTCTGCGGCTGTTACTACGGTGTTTATTGCGGTCGCAATGCCGACAGCGTGGGCGTGGCAACGACTAAAGCCGTTGTTTCGGCAATAGTGTGGATGATTGTTATGACCGGATTTATAACCGTTATTTGTGAGGTAATCGGAATATGACAAAAGAAGTGCAAATAGCGGTTAAAGATTTAACCATAGGTTATGGTGATTTCGTTTTGCTTAAAAATTTGAATTATAACATCAACAAAGGTGATGTTTTTATCATTATGGGCGGTTCCGGTTGCGGCAAAAGTTCAATGCTGAGAGCCTTAACCGGTTTGGTTATGCCCCAAAAAGGAACAATTATGATTGACGGTATTGATTTTACCAAAGCCAAACCGTCAGTCCGCGATGACATTATGCGCAAATGCGGTATTTTATATCAAAGCGGCGCTTTATTCAGCTCAATGACTTTGGCAGAAAATATAGCTTTGCCGTTGCAACAGTATAGCACTTATTCCGAGCAAGAAATTAATGAGTTGGTATCGCTCAAATTAGCCTTGGTCGGGTTGGCCGGATTTGAAGAATTTTATCCTTCCGAAATCAGCGGCGGTATGAAAAAAAGAGCAGGCTTGGCACGAGCTTTGGCCCTGGATCCCGAAATCGTCTATTTTGACGAACCGTCAGCCGGTCTTGATCCGGTCAGCTCAAAATTGCTGGATGACCTGATTTTGGATATAAATCACAATTTGGGGACAACCATCGTGGTCGTTACGCATGAGTTGGCCTCTATCTTTGCTATCGGGAGCAATTCAATTTTTTTGGACGGTGAAAGCAAATCGATTATGGGATACGGCAATCCCAAAGAAATGTTGAAAAATCCGCCGAATGAAAAAGTCTACAATTTTTTAACCAGAGGAGAAGCAAAAAATGCGTAAGAAACCAAACAGCAAATTGATAGGCTTGTTTATTGTCTGCGGCGTTTTAATGTTTGGTGCCGTCATAGGCATGTTTGTTGCCGAAAAAATTACCTTGCAGAATCAAAGTATGGTGGTTATGTATTTTTCGGAATCCCTAAGAGGTTTGGATGTCGGTTCTCCGGTTGTGTTCAAAGGGGTGAATATCGGGCGCGTATCTAAAATAGATTTGATAACCAACTTAAAAGACAGCGAATTCAGTATTCCCGTTTACGTATCGTTCAATCGTCAAAACTTTAATCCGTCATTGCCGAACGAAACCAGACAGCAAGTTTTGACCCAATTGGTCGATAAAGGTTTGCGTGCAAGACTGAATACACAAAATTATCTAACCGGACAGCTGATGATAGAGCTTGAAATGTTGCCGGATACGCCGTTAGTTTATCATAAAACAATAGGCAATGTCCCCGAAATTCCGACCGTACTATCGCCATTGGCCGCTCTTTCTCGAGATTTTCAGGATATACCGCTTAAACAAACCGTGGTAAAAATGAATACATTTTTGGATTCGCTGAATGAAAAAATCGTGCCGCAACTCAATACGGTATTAACGGATTTCGCAAAAATTCCGCAACAGACAAAGGAAATTCCCGAAACCCTGCGTAATTTTAATCGGGCGATGAATAATATCTCGGGAGCCGCCAAATCGTTAGGCAACTTCGCCGATTATATCGAAAGACATCCCGAAGCATTGTTAAGAGGAAAGGAAGGTTACTGAGATGAAAAAAATAGTATTGTTGGCCGTGATGTTTTTATTGAGCGGCTGCTTTTTCGGAAGTACCAATCAATCTCGTTTTTATCAGTTGCAGGTTGCCGATACAAATGTAAAAGCCGTGAGTAACCGCCGTATGGATATCGGTGTGGAAGAGGCCTTTGTTCCGAAATATTTGGACAGACCGCAAATCGTGACCGCCGAAGCGGGAACGGCAGAATTAAAAGTATCTGAGTTCAACCGCTGGGCAGAACCTCTCTCAAGTTCATTTTCACGGGTTTTGGCCGATGACATATCTTTATATTTGCCGAAGTCAGTCGTAAAATTTAAAACTTTGAGCTCGGAAAGTTTTGTTTATACGGTCACAATCGAAATTAATAATTGGAGTGCCGTGTTAGGTCAAAAAATGGAAACGGATATTTGGTGGACGGTATATAAAAACGGTGACGTCATTTACAGACAAAGAAGTAAACAATCGGCAGAGCTCGGAGCAGATTTTGAATCTTTAACCGAAGTGCAGAGTAAGTTGATTAATGAGTTGGCTTTGCAAATAGCTCAAAAATTGGCAAAATTATAGGATAAAAGGTGATATCGCAAGTTGCAAATTACTTGAACGTCCACGGGTTAAAAGTCAAGATGATTCATCAAGGTCGCGGACCGAGATGTGAGTTGGCCGAGCTGGTATGGATAGATGAAAATCAAAGCCGTGAGCTGGAAAAAATTATTCCGCAAATGATGGAAGAGCTGGGATGCAAGTCAGTTATTAGCGAGAATCTTCCCGAAACTGAAAACTTATTGTTGGAAATTTCGGCTGAACAGGAAAGCCCCCTTGATTTTGAAACCTTGTCAGCCGGTGAAGTATTTAAAAAGACGCACGCCTTATTGCCCGTCTGTTTTGGAACCGATGTAAGCGGTATTCCGCAAGTATTTGATTTGTATCAAATGCGACATTTGTTGCTTTTAGGTACAAGCGGCTGCGGCAAAACATCGGCATTGAAGGCGTTGATTTTGTCTTTGGTTCTAAAGAAAAACATAGATGAAATAAAGTTCATTCTGTTCAATGCCGATGGAGAGTTTGATATATATAATCAGCAAAGTTATTTGTTGGCACCGGTTTTAAATACACCGGAGCAGGTTCATGAGACTTTGGCTTGGTTATGCGAAGAAACGGAACGGCGTCGGTTGCTTTTTCAAAAAAGCGGCAGCCGCCATATCAGAGATTATCATAATCATGTCGGACAATTGCCGTATATTATTGTTGTTTTAGATGAATTTCTCAGTCTAATGCAACAAGAATCTATGATTAAAAATTATATGTCTTTATTGCTGCAAAAAGGTGGTGCTTGTGGAATTTTTTTAGTCCTGTCGACTTCGGATAATGACTATGAAAAAATTTCTTTTTTGCAGCGAAGTGATTTTTTGTCGGTATTGGTCTTTCAATCTCAGCCGACGGAGTTTTCAAAGATATTTTTAAAATCAAAAAATCCTTTATTTTTGTTTTCCCAAGGTGATGCTTGGCTTAATATTTGTCAATCTTCGCTTAAAAGAATACATACTTGCCGCGTCAGTACGGAATATATCAAGCAGGTTTTAACGCCTTACGGTAAAGAGATTTTTCCGTTACCGGCGAACAAATACTCTGAAAAAGCAATACCGACCAAGACGAGTTCGGTTTGGGATAATTTTTTGAAATGGTGGAAACAATAAAAAATCTCCGTATAAACGGAGATTTTTTTATTAGTTGCCTTACAGAAAACCCCGAGTTTACTCGGGGCCGAATGCCAAGGTGTTGGAACAACACCGCTCCACGCCAACGAGCGTGGTCAAACCGTAAGGTTTGCAGCTGTTATAGAACCCCCAGTAAACTGGGGGCATCTATTTGTCTTAGCTTATTTTGCCGGCTCAGGCTTTGGTGCCGGAGTTTCGGAAGCCGGTTGTGCTTCGGGCATTGGAGCAGGGGCATCTTCAGGCATTGGTGCCAGTATATCTTCAGGCATCGGAGCAGGAGCATCTTTAGGTGCCGGTGCAGCAAGGTGATGTTCCGGTAACGGCGGGCGTTTCATATGTTCCGGCGGCAAATGTCCTCTTTTCATTTTTGGTCCCGGATGTCTTTTCATTCTTTCTTCATGACGAGCTTTACGTTCGGCTTTGATTTTATCAAATTCAGCCTTTTGCTCAGGGGTCAAAATATCTTCAAAAGCCTTCATATTAGCTTTGCGAATTTCATTCATTTGTTGATGTAATTCTTTCATTTGATCCATCAGGGGTTTCATTTTTTCCCTATCGAGTTTGCGGCGTTCCTGAATGGTATTATATTGTTCGGGTGTCAGTTTTAATTGTTCAATCAATTTGACTTCCATCATTTCCGGAGACGGACGTTTGGGATCATCCATCGGACGTGGTTTTGGCGCGGCATTGGCGGAAGATACGCTGATGAGCAGAGCGGCCAAAGCTAATGTTAAAAATTTTTTATTCATGTTATTCTCCTTTAATTAAAAAGCTTAACTGTTCGCTTAGTATTTTTTTGGCATTAAACAGACGAGATTTAACGGTTCCGACAGGAATACCGAGCTTAGTGGCTATTTGTTCTTGTGACCAACCTTCAAATTCGGCAAGTACAACAACTTTTTTCATTTTTGCCGGAAGATGATTTACGGCATTCAAAATAATTTTTTGACGATTTTTGCTGTCGATAATTTCTTCGGGAGAAGAAGAGACACAAGGTGTTTCAAGTATTTCTTCGTCGCTGGTTTCAACGCGGCTTTGAATATAGCGTTTGGATTTGAAATAATCGCGGCAAACATTAGCTGTCAATGTTCCGAGCCACTGGCGAAATTTGCCTTCCTCTTTATATTTATCCAAATTACGCCATGTCTTGATATAAACTTCCTGTTCTATGTCTTCGTTATAAGAACCGGTAATTTTTCTGATGATGGCACGTACCAAACTTTTGTTTCCGGCAATTATTTCTTTCATCTTTTATCCAATCATCAATAAACCGTAATCGTCAACCGGAAGCCCCATTTGCTCAATAACCGTTTCTTGGTCGGTCAAAGAAGTTTGCTGTTCCAGCATCGAAACCAAAACATTATTTTCATAGCCTTCATAAGTAGGTTTATAAGAAAGAATGCTCCAATTTAGTCCGATAGCAAATAATGCCATACAAAGAACGGCTTTAATTTGGTTGTTCCGTTTTTTGCGGGCAAAATAAAGCGGCTTGGCTTCTTGTAGCAATTTTGATATATCGTCCATTTTTCCCTCCATACATAGGCTATAACGAGATATTTTTTATGAGGTTCATTTTTTTTTGAAGCCAGCCGCCATATTTTATTTACCGAAAGCAGTCTTATAAACTTCTAAGACCAGTTCTTTGGTGCAGGGGCGCGGATTGCCGCCGGTGCAGACATCAGCCATGGCTGCTTCTGCCAAAGCATCCAAATCTTCTTCTTTAACGCCGATTTCTTTTAGGGTTTGAGGAATATTTACATCTTTTGATAATTGTCGTACGGCGTTGATAGCTGCCTGACGATATTCTTCTTGTGACATATTATCAACATTTTTAACTCCCATGGCTCGAGCGATTTCACGGAATTTTTCACCGGTATAAGGTGCATTAAATTCCATAACGTAAGGCAAAAGTACGGCATTTGCAACCCCGTGAGGCGTATCATAAAAAGCGCTTAAAGGGTGAGCCATACCATGAACAACACCCAAGCCGACGTTTGAAAAAGCCATACCGGTTACATACTGACCAAGAGCCATATCTTCTCTGGCTTTGGCATCACCGGCAACAGATTTTCTCAGGGAGCGGGAAATAATTTCAATGGCTTTAAGATTGAGGGTATCGGCTAATTCCCAAGCAGCTAGGGTCGTATAACCTTCAATGGCATGGGTTAGGGCGTCCATTCCGGTAGCTGCAGTCAAACCTTTGGGCATAGAGGCCATCATGTCGGGATCGACAACGGCGACAACAGGAATATCATGAGGGTCGACACAAACAAATTTGCGTCTTTTCTCTTCATCGGTAATAACATAGTTGATAGTTGTTTCTGCGGCAGTTCCGGCAGTTGTGGCAACGGCAATGACCGGTACGCTTTTATGTTTGGTCGGAGCAACGCCTTCCAAGGAAACAACATCGGCAAATTCCGGATTATTGATAATAATGCCGATTCCTTTTGCCGTATCTTGTGGTGAACCACCGCCGATGGCAATCATATAATCAGCTCCGGCCTTTTTAAAAGCCTCAACGCCGCTTTTAACTACATTGACACTCGGATTGGCCTTTACGCCGTCAAAAATTTCATATTTTAATCCGGCAGCATCAAGCAAATCAGTAACTTTTTTGACAACTCCGAACTTTACCAAACCGGCATCAGTCACAATCAGAGCTTTATGAAAACCTCGTGTCTTGACTTCATCAACAATAGCCGAAATGGCTCCTTGTCCGTGGTAACTGGTCTCGTTTAAAATAAAACGTTTTGTTGTCATAATATTCTCCTTTCATCGTAGTTATAATAATCTCTATACCAGAGTAATCTTGCTTTTATTAATTTACAATTAAAATATCCGTATTGTCTTTCTGAAAAAATTAAATTATAATCGCAAACAAAAAGACATAAAGGAGTCCTGCAAAATGACATTGGCACTACGTCCAAACGAATATGTAAAAATCGAGGCGCATTTTAGTTATAAAGTTTTTGTTATTCCTACCTTATTAATGTCTATCGGGATATTGATGATGTTAGCAGCATGGAGCGGTGTCGGTAAAGGAGAGCATTTTAATGTGCTGGGACATATTTATTCCGTGGCAGGTCTTTTAACGTTTATCGGTGGTATTTTGTTTATCCCGTACATATATCGCAGAATTGATAATAAATTAAAAATCTATGCCGTGACCAATCAGCGTGTTTACGTACGCAGGGGTATTATTAATATAAAAGAAAAAGATATTCCGTTGGCAAAAATAAACGATGTGCAGATAGTCCAAAGTTTAATTCAGAGATTGTTTGGAGCAGGTGATGCCATTGTTCAAGTCGGAAACGATGAAAGTAGTATGGTTATCCGAGATATTGCCCATCCCCGTGAATTTCGTGATACAATTATAACCGCAATTTATGAAGCCGCGGCAGAGCAGGAAGCCAGAAGTCGTCAACAGCGTTATTATGAGCAGCAACAACGCTTGAGAGAACAACAAAACGGATATAGCGAATATAATGAATATCCTCCATCGAGTGATAATTATGATGGGAATTACTAGAATTTTGTAAGCAATTTCAAAATTCTAAGTTATGCACTCAAATTATGTACCCAAGTTTTATGCTGAAAGATAAAAGATATAGCTTGTTCAGTTATTGATAAATTCTACCAACTTAATTTAAGTTTATTGCTTAAAAGCAAAAAGATAAATAAGTTACATATATTCATATTAACCGCTTCGTCGGAAAGTTAAATCTCATACACATTAAGTCAATCATGCATATCATATTGTAAAAAACAGCAATTATGCCATATATTGAGCAGACCGACAAAAAATGAAAGAATAATCTTAAGTTATTTCTACAAGTTGGTTCTCACAAAATGGGGTATTTATTTGAGGCTGAAGTTCAATGCGCTGAGAAAACAATACGGTGTCTTGTCAGAAAGGTTAGTCAAGTCACAAATTTGCAGGTTGTATAGAAATCAGATTGACAATTTACAAATTCAACTGAGTGAGTAAAGTCACCAGTTACTGGTTGTACAGCACCCCTCGGTTTGGCTGAAATGTCTATTTTTGATTTTCTTCTTTAATTCTTTTTATCCACTGAGCTGCATTACGGCTTTTTTCCTGATTTTCTTCAAGTAGATTAGGAAGTTCACGTGCATCTTCGGGGATGGTATCGGCCGAACCGACAATATTCGGAATAGCTTCGTTATTAAGACCGGCTACGGCGCTAAGGGCTTGATTTGAAATTTCGCGCAATTGTTCATCGCTGAGTTGATGAACAGAAGGAGAATTTCTTACCATAATCATGTCTTTGCGGGTTTTGCGTTCTTTGATAGATTCCTCAAGCCATTTAGGATATTTATAAAAAATGCGAAAAGCCTTATCGTCCATGAGAAAAATAAGTTTGAAAGGTTTATCGCCCGAATTATCAAAAACAGCGGCGATATCGCTGCGTTTTAGCATATCGGGAAAGTTTTTCATTATTTTAGGATATCGACGTCTTAAATCTTTTGTCGGGACATCATGTCCGCCTTTTGTTACTCTGTCTTTAACACGCAAATAAGATAACATGGGTGTCGAAAGACCTATAAATATTGTTGCAACTTTAAAACCTCTTTTTTTGGCTTCATCCATAAAGCGCAAGTGTACTTTTCCCGACGACGTCGTTTCATATACAAAACTTTTTTTACCGATAATGTGTTTTTCCACTTCTTGATAGGCAATTTTTCCGGCACTAATCATGTTGTTGTTTGGATTATCCTGAGGTTCGGATATATCTCTTGCAATATTATCCAAATTGATAAAAGGAGCATTTTTCATTAAAGGATCGTCTTTAATGACCAAATCATAAAAAGTCGATTTTCCTGCGCCGTTTGGTCCGGCAATCACAACCATCCAAGGTTTTTTCATTCTCATTTTATTTGCTCCACAATCACTTCATTATAAGCATCGTCTAAAGTAACAACATATTTTTTCCCGTCAGCCGTTTCTTTTACGATTTTTCCGTTTTCTTCATAATAATGCGGAAACGGGATTTTTTTACGCCAATCGTTTTTTTCTTCTAATCTGCAAAGTTTTCGTTTTATATATTCCATCATAATCAAATATCCTTCATATATGGAGTACGTAAGGAATAATATCGGCTAAGTTGTTTGATGTCCCTTCTTCGGAACCGTCATCAGGATCCACAATTTTATAATTTTTATTATTTTGGTTATAAATTAGCCAATAATCATCATCATAGCCAAGAATAATCTCACCCGTATTAAGATTTTCTTTTTCTTTTAGATTATAGTCAATAAGATTTGGAAAAAAAGTACTTTCAGGATTAATTCCCATAACATAGCCACCGTTATTTGAAAGACCGTTGAATTGTCGCAACAGCTTATAATAATCGGTACTGGGTTCGGGAAGACCGGCTTCTTTTAATTTAAGAACGCCGATGGCGATTTTTACATCAGAAGTGGCTTTATTGCATCCGACCTCGTCATTTTGTTTGATGTAATCAATTAATTCCTGAATAGTCATGCTCTTGCGGCTCCGTTATTTTGCTTTATGAAAAACATTTGCGAATTGTTATTGTTAGATTGAGTATTAGTTTGCTGTTGATAATTTGAATCCATAATAATCATATCGTCATTAAATCCGAGCATGCATCTAACTCCGGGTTGGGGTTCAAGGCGTGCCATTGTCCGCTTAATATCACCTTTATCTGTCTTATCGCTGAAGACAACGTCGGCAGTATGAATACCGGCATGAACGGAAGTATTTTTGTTTTCCGAAGACATTTTTCTGGCGCGACTAACGGCATCGAGCAGAGTACCATTGCTGACAATACACATATTTTCGTAATTATTAACGGCAGCATAAGATTTTCCTTGTTCTTCCAGCAAACGACAATCTTTGATATTGATGATATGATGTACGTCAATTGCGGGCTGGTTTGCCCATTCCGGGTGGCGCTCGAGTTCTTTGGACATATCAGTCAGCCCCGTTTCTGACATTTTTTTGGTTAAGGTATCGACATAAGCTCTGTTAATGCCGGGCATTTTCATAAGCATGGTCTTAAATTGCGGATTTTCGCGCATAAAACGCATTACATTTTCTTGTTTTGCGCTGGTGCATATAGGAACATCTCTTCCGTTTCTGTCTTTATAGGTAAGAGGTGTTCCATTCTCATCTTTTGCCTGAAACAGCTTCGTAAAACCGAGACCTTTCTGAGCACCGCAATAATTAAACATGAGGTACTTAAAATCATTTAGATTCATATCGGGAAGAATCTCTTTTGGAACGCCGGCTTTAGCGAGAGCCGATTTTATTTTATCTTTCATTTCAAAGAGTCTTGGTTCTTCGGCCATAGCCTGCCAAATTGTAGAATCATCCAAATTGTAATCCTCTGGATTTTTAGGATTTACGGAATATTTAAAAGGATAATTTGCAATATCGGCGAATTTTGGAGAGTAACCGATCATTGGTTTTTCAACACCACCATTAAAGACCATACGAGCAATGGCACTTTTGTCTGTTTTTGAAACAGCGGACGTAACGCGTAAATTGAGGTGGTATTGTTCGGCAAATTTTCTTAATTCGGCTTCTTCGGTTTGACCGTTTGTAGCTCTGAATTTTGCACTTAATTCTTCTAATTTGGAATAAATTTGTTCATCGGTCAGAGAGGGGACGTTACTTGGCGTTGGTTGACTGATGTTGGTTTGTTCGGTAACACGATTTTTATCGACAGACTGTTTGTTTTTACTGAGAATTTGTTTTTTTCGAGCACTCAAGGCTTCGCCGCGTTTTTTGTGCTGTTCATAATCCCTATGCATTGAGACGCGCGGTGCATAATCTTTATCTGCTGAAAATTTTCCCATTTTACTTTGCCTTAATTGTCTATTTCTGTCTAGTATATCACTTTCAAAATTAAAATCCAGTTTTTTTTATGCAAATAATCAATTGACAAAAGTTAACGTGATTTCTCTTTTGTTTTTTTAATCATGTTTATATCAAATTGGTTTCCCGCATATTTTTGGGAATGCGAAGTTGGACTTTCGACGGACGCCGAATTTCTTTGAAATAAAGCAGAATCTGCAACATCAAAAGTTTTTAGCGGGTGATATTTCAATCTGGCATACATATCATCTGTTTTGATTTTAGCTTCAATTCTTTTTCTGACATCATCTTTCAGCCGTCCTTCCGCAATCAATTTACGAGTAAAATCTTCGGTAAGAGGCATTTGTTTCAACAGAAAAACATGGGCTTTGCCATAACGTTGTCCTGTTCTTCCGCGGCGATTATTGGTATGAAGGTTATAAACATAGTCGCAATATTCTCTATTGCCGATTTTCATGGCAATATGTCCATAGCGTGTCGTGCCTTTTTCCCATGCCATCAGAGCGCCGTCAGGCATGCTTGCAAAGTCTGATATGTTAACGTTTATTTCCGTAAAGTTTGAATTTGTCTGCAAACTATCAACGGCGCGGTATGCAAAACGTTGAGCGTCGATAATTATTCCGTTGGCGCTATAAAATTCCTTAACGGCGCCGAGACAGTATGTTTGTTGTCCGGAGCCGGGGACGCCTCGTTTGGCATTTTTTTTTGCAGTTTTAATGATTTGTTCGTTTAGGGGACATTGTTGTATTCGTGACAAATCTTCGGCAGAAAATTCTCTGTCGTTCAAATTAAAATTTCCGATAATATTTTGTTTTTCGGAAAGAAGTTTTTGAGCAATGATTTCATCGGAATTGAGGGGGACAAAGTTATTTTGCCGAGAAGGAGAGACGCTCTTTTCTGTTAAGGCTTTATTCTTGGCAATATCCGAGGAAGGTAGCGGTGAAGTATTTTCGCCGGCGTTTGTTCCGAGTATGGGAAGTGAAAGTATAGCCAATTTGATAAATTTGTGACAAAATTTATCTTTTATTTTTTGCCATAGCGAATTTTTTTTCATATTAACCCTTTCGAACAATTTTGTCTAATGTAACATAAAAAATAAATAATGTAAATATAATTTGGCATTATCTACCGTAGAATAGTTATGGATAGTAGACAAAAAAAGCCTCGCCGAAGCGAGGCCGAAATCATACTTTCAAGATTATTGATTTACTTCTTGGGTCGGAATGTCTTTCATAACTAAACTTTGCAAAGCTAAAACAGCTAAGAAAAAGATAAGGTTGCTGCCAAAGCCGAATAGCTCGAGAATAGAAAAGACAATATATGTCACGATGAAAGCTAATGTGCTTAATCTCATTCTTAAATCGTAGTTATATTTCTTACGCATAATCAGCGAAATGAGGTAAGAGCAGGTCGCATAAAAAATAACAGCTATAAAATAGAACAGCGCCAAACCTAAGAATGCAAAAATGCCGAAAATAAAAATTCCCCAATTCAAAAATGAGGTAAACAATTCAGTATAGTCGCCGCTCGGCAGGTCTAAAGAATCTTCTAATTTATGGACTCTTGCTTCACCGTCATTAACGGTATAAACAGCGGAGCGTGTAATATAGATGCCATCTTTTAATTCCGTCGGATCAAGATTATACGTTGTTGTATCCATAAGGATATCGAAAGATTGAGCGCTTTCACCCTCACCGACGATGATTGTATGCTTTTTTACGATGTTGATAGGTTCTACAATTTCGCCGTTCTCAATTTTGACAGGTAAAAATTGATTAGCAATTTCTTGAGCCTTGGGCACCATAATATCTTCGCCGATTAACTTGATGTTAATGCTAAAAATAATCGTTACGATTAAGGCAAAAAGAAGTAAATATTTGATGCCTAAACCCTGACCTTTAGCAATATAATTGATAATTTTTTCCATGATGTTTTCCGTTTTGATGTTAATTCTCATAACTGTTATATAATCATTAAAAACAGTAAGCAACAGTTTTTATTTGTTAAAATCTAAAAAACGAGGATTATAAAGCAGGGCATCGGGACAATGTATGGCATATGCAATATTTTCATCTTTACCATCGGCATTTTGAGCAAAGAGACGGGACATATCCGCTTCTTGACCGTTTATCAAAATACGACACATATTCTTATTATCGCAAACAATGCCTGTTGAACGTATGCCAATAATTTGATGAATATTGTCGGAACATTTTTCGCAATATTCGACAATCATATCTTGCGTGCTTAAAATTTGTAAAGCCTGCCTTGCCTGAGGTTGAGGCAAATCTAAGCAACCGGCATACGTATCGGAATAAGAAAGCATAAACAGACCGACCAATAAAGACACGGTATTACTGTTCTTCATCATTGTCCGTCCTAAAAGGTTTTATTTTGGCTCTAATGCGAGTGATGCGCATATTATCCACACCGATAACTTCATATTCGCAGTAAACATCTTCGACCTTATCGCCGACTTTTGGTAAGCGTCCGAGCAAACCGAAGACATAACCGCCCATTGTGCTTTCTTCGTGTTCGCATTCAGGCAAATCCATACTGTCAAAAGCATCTTCAACCAAAACTACGCCGTCAAATTCGCACATGTTTTCATTAATTTTTTTAATAGGCTCATTTGTTGCGTCGTCATGTTCGTCCATAATATCTCCGACAAGTTCTTCCAAAATATCTTCCATAGAGAGCAAACCGGCGGTACCGCCATATTCGTCGACCACAATAGCCAAATGGATATGACGCGACATCATTTGGTGCAAAATTTCGGAAATGGATTTGTTTTCAGGAACAAATAAAATTTTGCGTGCTAATTTTGTCAGAACATCTTTATCTTTTCCGTCACCTTCATATTCCAACAAATCACGAATATGCAACATTCCGATAACATGATCTTTATCTTTGTTGCACAAAGGAAAACGTGTATGATTATTCTTTTTAACAAAATCCATGGCTTGTTCAAAAGTGTAATTTTGATAAAGGCATTTCATGTCTTGCCGTGGAATCATAATTTCGTGAGCAAAAATTTCTGAAAAATCAATGGCGTTTTGAATAATTTCACCTTCTGTATCATCAATGACGCCGCCTTTTTGCGAAGCATCGATAATCAGTTTAATTTCTTCTTCAGAGTGAGCATCGTCGGTTTCGTTTGATTGTTGAATTCCCATAAGATGCAAGATACCGGCGGTTACTTGATCAAAAACCCAAATAAAGGGAGCAAAAATATGTTTAAAGACATAAAGAGGTTTGGCGATAATCAGGGCAAAATTTTCGGTATTTTGAATAGCCAAAGATTTTGGTACCAATTCTCCCAAGACAACGTGGAGCAGGGTAATCAATCCAAAAGCCACGCTGAAGCTGATTGAGTGTAACAATACTTTATTGTCGGCAAAAAAATCTCTGAACAAATCTTCAAGAAGTTTTGAAACGGCAGGTTCACCAATCCAGCCCAGTCCCAGAGAAGCCAAAGTGATTCCCAATTGAATGGCGCTGAGATAGGTGTTAAGATTTTCCGTAATTTTCAGAGCTATTTTGGCTTTTTTATTTCCAAAATGAGCCAATTCTTCCAATTTTGTACGTCGAATTTTGACGATGGCAAACTCGGAAACTACAAAAAAAGCGTTAGCAAAGACAAGTAAAAAAACAAAAAATAAATTGACGACGTAAGTGTATACGGGACTCATGATAAATTAATTTTCAGACCTCACAACTATTTAAAACAAAGGACATGCTACAAGTTGACATGATTTTTGTCAATAGCATTCAATGCAAAAACAATCTTTATTTTTTGATTTTGCTCAATTGTCTGATTAAATTTGCTATTTTAAGCGTATTTGGGCTGTACAGCAAAGCAATTTCTTCTTCCTTGGACAAATCCATTTTCAAATCATGGTTGACATAGTTTTCCAATTTTATTTTTGCAATTTCCAAGGCTTTTGTGCCAAATTCGGGAGCCGGACCATTTACCGGAAGCATCATAAGATGTAAAAGGTTCATAACGGTATCATCCGTAACGATTTCGACACCAAAAACTTTATTTTGATGAATTTCTTCAAATTTTTTACGAAAAGCCAGAGAACGCTTTAAAACTTCAGGTTTATCATTTTCTTCGGGAATAATAAAGTAATTAGCTTTTTTGGCTTTTTGCCCTACCGTTTCTCGTGAAGAAAATATCGAAATAGGAATTGACAGCATAAGTCCGAGTGTAATCGGCAGCATCCACCAAAACAAACTGTGGGCATAAAACCACACAATAATTGTTGTTGCAATGCCGAGTAAAGTATGCCAACGATGGCGGAGGAAGGCCTCTTTGAATGACGTTCCCGTTTCATCACGGTTTTGCGTATTCCATCCGGCATCGTTTCCGGCGAAGATGTCAAATACAAATTTACTCTGAAACATCATCATAATCGGTGCATTTAAGGCACTAAATACAATTTCGGCCAAAACACTTTTGCAGGCCCCGAAAAAGCCGCCGATTTTTTTCCACTTATTTTGAGTGAGGTATATAATCAAGCCCAAAAATTTCGGAAAGATAAGCATAAACATAGAGATAATAAACAAGCTGATGGTGCCTATTTTATCAAAAATGGGCCAGGTCGGAAACAAAGTATAGGTTGTCGGAAAATATTCCGGCGGAAAGAGATTTCGCCCGAGTGCAACGGCAAGACCAACCAGCAAAAAGCACAACCAAATCGGTGAGGATAAATAAGACATGATGCCGATGGTAAAATGAATGCGGCTGACCGGATGCAACCCCTTTGAAAACAAAACTTTAATATGTTGCATATTTCCCTGGCACCAACGCCGATCGCGTACGGCAAAATCAATCATTGACGGAGGACATTCTTCATAACTTCCTTTAAGTTCGGGCAGTAACCAAGCATTCCAACCTCCGCGGCGGATAAGGGCCGCTTCAACAAAATCATGACTGAGAATATAACCGCCGAACGGTGCTTTTCCTTCCAAGACAGGCAGTTTGCAACAGTCCATAAAGGCCTTAACCCGAATAATGGCGTTATGTCCCCAATAATTACTGTCACCGACTTGCCAATAGGCTAAACCGGCAGATACAATCGGCCCATAGACTTTTCCGGCAAATTGTTGAATCCTTGCAAATAAAGAATTACGGTTAATACACATCGGCGGAGCCTGAATGATACCTGCTTGTGGGTTGATTTCCATAAGTCTGGACATGGTAACCATTGTTTGTCCGTCAAGCAAACTATCGGCATCAAGTATAATCATATAATCATAGAGTGTTCCCCACTTGTTGCAAAAATCTTCGATATTGCCGCTTTTTCGAGCTGTATTTTGAGGACGGCGACGATAATAGATGTTCATACCTTGCGGCATCAATTTACGGGTTTCATTCCACATATATTCTTCTTCTACCCAAATTTTGGGATTGGTGGTATCACTTAAAACAAAAATGTCATAGGCTGACATTTGCCCTGTTTGTTCCAGTTGGTGAGCCATGGCCAACAAATTAGCATATACATTAACCGGAGATTCATTATAAACAGGCATTAGTATGGCTGTTTTTGTGTTTAAGTCAAAATTTTGTTCCGGCCAATGTACACCCAGAACTTTTTTCTTACGCAGCAATTGCCAAAAACCAAAAATACTCGACCAAAAGAATAGAGCAATCCATGCAAAAGTTAAGATAAATAAACTAACCATCAAGCACTTAGTTATCAGAGCAGAACTACTTGGTATAACGGTAATCCATTTTAAGGTTGCCATTAGTGTGCTGAAAAACATTAATCCGAAAATCCACAGTCTTCTGTGACGAATTTGCTTAGCTGAAATCGGTGTAAAATAAGAGCTCATTTCTTTTTCCTTTTAGAGCCGAAGGTTTCAATTTTTTGCGGTTTCATCTCGCTGTAATGATAAGAGGGAGCACTAAAAAATAAGTTTGCACGCATGTTTTCAACAAGCTGTGTCGGCAGCTCAAAATTTTTGATGCCGTTTTTAACACATTGTTTTGCCCCATTATTAAGAATGAACTGAAGTTTAAACTGGGTTAATAATTGTTCATTGCTAAGTTTAGTATTTGGAAATACTTTTCGTGCCATATTTAGCAACAGGCAATCAATTTCTTTAATGAGGTCGTTTGCATCATCTGAGTTCAAACTTATTTTGTTTTTGAGAAGATGAACTAAAGTATCAATATGCGAAACAGGAAAATTCAAGCTGCACAAATAAGCGGCAATGACATCTTCTTTACTCAAAATTTTTATGGCAACCATTGGTAACTCCATATTTCGGAAATATTTTTACCGCGTTTGACGACGGAAGCACGTAGCTCGGAAGTTTTGCCGTTTGGCTTAAAGTCTATATAAGCTGTCAAGCCTTTTGTAACCGGATTATACATTAAGTGTTTTCCGACAATTTCTCCTTCACTGGTGGAAACTTCCAAAGTGGCAATTCCTTTTTCAACTTCGCGTTCCATATTGAGAATATCAAAATCTATAACAAATTTACGTTTATGTTCTTCCAACATTCCGGATACGCCGCCGATACCGGTATAGGTAGCGGTAATGTCGCCCGGAATTTTTTTGACGGGAAGTTTTTTAAACCAGTATAAGCGATATTTGTAATTTAATTGTTTTTGCGGTATGACTTTTTCTTTCGGAACCCAATAAGCGACAACATTGTCATGAATTTCTTGTAGAGAAGGAATTTCCACCAATTCGACCCATCCTTTTCCCCAATCACCGATAGGTTCGACCCAAACACTTGGACGTTGCTCATAATTAGCTTCAAAATCGAGATAATGAGCAGGGTTTTGATCACGTTGTAACAACCCGAAGCCTTGGGGGTTTTCGTCAACGAAAGCACTGATACGGAGATATTTTGAATTATCCAGCGGTCGCCACAGCCATTCGTTATTTCCGTTTAAGATGAGCAATCCGTCGCTATCGTGCACTTCGGGGCGGTGGTCATCAAATTTGTTTTTCGTATTTTCACCAAACAAATACATAGAGGTAAGCGGAGCAATTCCGAGCTTATTTATAGCTTTTCTCGGAAAAATTTTGGCATCGATATCCATTATTGTATTTTCGCCCGGAGTAATTATAAAAGTATATATTCCGGTTGCACTCGGACTGTCAAGTAAAGCGTAGACGGTGGCGGATTTATCGTTTCTTTTGGGACGTACTAACCAAAATTCTCTGAATATAGGAAATTCTTCACCGGTTTGAACGGCGGTGTCAATAGCCAAACCGCGGGCGGAAAGACCATATTTTTGTCCTTTACCCAAAGCTCTGAAATAACTTGCACCCAAAAAAGAAACCAGTTCGTCAAAATATTTTTTAGTGTTTAGTTGGTTATGCAGTCTAAATCCGGCATAGCCGATTTTTGAAAGTTTTGAGGTATCGATATTATTTTTTCCGTAGCTGAAATAATCAGGAGAATAGGAGAGGGGATGGACCTTATTATTAACAATTTCATTAATTGGTACGGAAGTTAAAAAGAGCGAACCTAAATGAAAGAATTGAACTTCGAAAGGAAGTTTTTTCCCATACCAAGGACCGTTTTCACGAATAAACCGAATATCGCGATATTGATCATAATTTAATTTTGCAATTTCTTCGGGAATATTGTTTTGTGGCAGGACATAAGGCTTTGAAGCCAAATCTCGAGCCATATCGACCAATTGATTATAATCAAAATTTTTATCTTTAACGGTTAATGATTTTGCTAATTCCTCCTGCTGAAATATTTTGTATTTTTTCCAGCAGGTCCAACAACCGGTGATAATAGTAGCGGTAAGTAAGATCAAAAATACGGTTTTAAATTTTTTCTTCATATTAACCTTCCGACACATACTCAAATTTACCCATAATACAAAGCATTTTGTATAAAAAGTCAAGTGTTGGGGGTAACTCATTGTTTTTTTATTGTTTATATGATATAGATATATTATTAAGAAATTTCCAAAGAGTATAAAAAAGAAAAATTTTCAAAAGAAATGAAAAAAAAACTTGCCAATCAAAAAAAATTAGAATAAATATAGGTCCAGTCGCAGAGATGAGATTCTCACGACAGATAAGAATTGGGGTGTCGCCAAGTGGTAAGGCAACGGTTTTTGGTATCGTCATTCGTTGGTTCGAATCCAGCCACCCCAGCCAAGCAAAATGAGAAGCCATTGATTTTCAATGGCTTTTTTCTTTAGAAAAAG
>CALXPO010000023.1 GCA_944390315.1 uncultured Alphaproteobacteria bacterium | reverse complement strand
GTAACATTAGCTGAAGCTAAAGTATCATCAATACGCTCACTCGTTTCCGTATAATTATCCGGCTTTGTATAAGTATATTTGAAATATTGAGTTTGATTGTTCGGAAGTTGAACTTCTATCGTATTCTCTCCTGCAGCCTCTGCCGGTTCCCATGTAATGCTTGATGAAGTACTGAATTCGGCTGGATTTAATACAATCTTATAATACTTCGTCGTCAAATTGCCTTCACTATCCGCCTCCTGCAGCGTGAAGTTATAGTCGCTCGACGTCCCTTCTTCTATGCTATAAAATTGTCTGCCGCTAAAGCTGATGTGCTTAAAAATGTTCCTGCCAACAGCGATAAAAACATTGTTTTGCTCATCTTCATAATTGTCCCCTGTCAAAAAATAAATCTTTTAATATTTTGAATATTAAAAATATCTTTTTGAAGAAGATAATTTTTTTTGTATTTTGACAACATAAAATAAAACTTTTGATATATTATTCAGTTATCATAAAAAGTTATAGATTAGTAAAAACTTTGCATTTTAACCCTTGCAACCCATGTCTTGCAACATCTATTAACTTACACAGTACCACCATCTTGGAAACACAAAAAACCTCCCACAAAATTTTGTGGGAGGTTTTGAAATTTTTCTAAAAAAGCAAAACAAGAAAAATTATTTTTCTTCAGAAGATGCAGCTTCTTTTGCTTTTTGAGCAGCACGCAAATCGTCGGCAATACGAGCTGAACGACCGCGTAAAGCACGCAAGAAATAAAGTTTCGCACGACGTACACGACCGATACGGGAAACTTCGATTTTTGCAACATTCGGAGAATACAACGGGAATACACGTTCTACACCTTCACCGAAAGAAATTTTTCTAACGGTAAAGGAAGAATTCAAACCGTCGTTCTTACGAGCAATGCAAACACCTTCATAAACCTGAATACGTTCACGGTCGCCTTCTTTAACCTTAGTGTGAACTCTCAAAGTATCACCGGGCTTAAATGCAGGAAGGTCTTTTCCTTCGGTGAGCTTTGCAATCTGCTCTTTTTCTACTTCTTTTAAAATGTTCATTTGAGTTACCTTTACTTACAAATATTTTGTTACTTTCTAAGCCTAAACCCTTTTCGAGTCAAGATATTTTTTCAACAGATCCGGACGTCTTTCACGGGTAATTTTAATTGCTTGCTCTTTCCGCCAATCTTCAATTTTTTTATGATGACCGCTCAAGAGCACTTCGGGAACCTTACGTCCTTCCCATTCTATCGGACGGGTATATTGCGGATATTCTAGCAAACAGTTTTCAAAACTCTCACTCTCGGTGGAAAGTGTGTTTCCCAAAACCCCCGGAAGTAAGCGGATAATCGCATCAAACATAATCTGTGCCGCTTGTTCGCCTCCGGTCAGGACATAATCGCCGATACTGACTTCTTCGACTTGATAAGCCTCAAGCACACGCTCATCAATACCTTCAAATCGACCGCAAATTACGCTGATTTCTTCCTCTTGGCTGAATTCATGCACCATCTGCTGTGTCAACGGCTTGCCGCGCGGACTCATCACCAAAATTCGTCCGCCTTTATGGTTAGCCTCCAAAGCTCTCCCCAAAATATCGGCACGCATCACCATTCCGGCGCCGCCGCCGCAAGGCGTGTCATCAACCGAGCCGTGCTTATCCAACGCATAGTCCCTGATATTTACGGTTTCCAACGACCATTTCCCTTCACTTAAGGCTTTTCCGGTTAAAGAATAACCTAAAAATCCGGGAAAGATTTCGGGAAAAATGGTATATACCTTAAATTTCAGCGCCATTTTTTTCCTCATCTTCGGCAAAAATCATCGAAACCGAACTGACAATAATATAACCGTCTTTAATATTTACCTCGGGAACATACTCATGGTCAAAAGGTATCATTTCTTCTCGACCGCTTTCTGCGAGCTTAATCTCTACAATTTCGCCGGCTCCGAAATTATATATTCCACTCACCCTACCGACAGCTTTTCCGTCTTTGAGACGAACTTCCAAACCAATCAAATCAGCCTGATAAAATTCATCTTCATTTTCGATTTCCGGCAGATTTTCTCTATCGGTATACAATTTGCAACCAATTAAATCTCTGGCGCTGTTGCGGTCATCAATGCCTTTAAGTTTTACCCTGAGCAATTCCTTAGAATGTCCGGTAACTTTTACTTCCCAAGAACGTCCTTTTTGATCGGTAAGCGTGCCGTAGTGATCCAGATTACGGTCGGTTTCGGTAAAACTTTTTACCTTAACCTCGCCTTTTATTCCGTGAACACCGACGATGGCTCCCAGACAAATTTTGCGTTCATTGGTCATAAAAGTTGTTCCTTAAACGTTAAAAAAATTATTCGGCAGAAGAGGCTTCGGCAGCAGCAGCTGCAGCAGCTTCTTTTTCTTTCATTCTTTCTTGAGCCTTAGCTTTCGGAGCAGATTTTTTAGGTTGTTCACGAACAGCAGGAGCTTTTACCAAACCGAGATTAGAAAACAATTTTTGTAATCTTTCGGTCGGTTGAGCACCGACGCCGAGCCAATATTTAACTCTTTCTTCGTTAATAACCAATCTTTGCTCATGATCTTGCGGCAACAACGGGTTATATGTACCGAGTTTTTCAATAAATCTACCGTCACGGGGAGCTCTTTGGTCAGCAGCAACGACACGATAGAACGGACGTTTTTTAGAACCACCGCGAGATAATCTAATACGAACTGCCATTTTTTTTATTCCTTTCTAAAAAGTTTTACAAATTATCATTCCGCCTTATGGCTTAAAACGGAAATCTGTTACCCATTCCGCCGGGAAATTTTCCCATCGGGATATTTTTCATCATCGAAGCAAGACCGCCCAAGCCGCGACCGTTGCCCATTTTCTTCATCATGTCAGCCATTTGCTCATATTGTTTAAGCAACTTATTGACATCATGAACTTCCACACCTGAGCCCGCGGCAATTCTTTTTTTGCGTGAGGCTTTGATGATAGAGGGGTTTCTTCTCTCCTCAACCGTCATTGAGAGAATAATTGCCTCTTGTTTTTTAATCAGCGCATCGCCGACACCGGCATCTGCAATCTGATTTTTGAACTTTGACAGCCCCGGAATCATTCCCATAATTCCGCCCAAGCTGCCCAATTTTTGGATTTGTCGGAGTTGCGACAACAAATCTTCCAAATCAAACTTTCCTTTGAGCATTTTGGCCGCCATTTTATCGGCCTCGGCTCGGTCAACCTTTTCAATCGCTCTTTCGACAAGCGATACCACGTCGCCTTGTCCCAAGATACGACCGGCAATTCGGTCGGCATGAAATTCTTCTAATTCATCGGTCTTTTCGCCCGTTCCCAAAAATTTAATCGGGACACCGGCAATCATTTTCATTGAGAGAGCCGCACCTGCTCTGGATGAACCGTCGATTCGGGTTAAGACAATACCGCTGACGCCCAAACGTTCGTTAAATTCCTTAGCCACGTTGCAGGCATCTTGCCCCATCAAAGCATCTGCCACCAACAAAGTTTCTACCGGTTTGACAAATTCTTTAACCGCTCTAAGCTCTTCCATCAACGCATCATCAATATGCAAACGTCCGGCCGAGTCCAAAATGACCACGTCAAAACCGCCTTTTTTGGCACTGTCCAGTGCACGTTTACTGATTTCGAGCGGTTTTTCACCTTTGACAATCGGCAAACTGTAACCGCCGATTTGCTTAGCCAATTGCTCCAACTGCTCTTGCGCTGCCGGACGATAGACGTCAAGCGATGCCAACATCACTTTACGGTTTTTGCCCAACTGCTTGGCAATTTTTGCAGAGCTGGTGGTTTTACCCGAACCTTGCAAACCAACCATCAAAATAACTGCCGGCGGCACAACGTTAAAATTAAGACCGCCGTCTTCATCTCCCAATAATTTGACCAATTCATCATGTACAATCTTAATCACCAATTGCCCCGGCTGAATTGAACGCACCAACTTTTCGCCTCGTGCTTCTTCTTTAACTTTAGCAATAAAGTCTTTAACCACCGGCAAAGCGACATCGGCTTCGAGCAACGCAATTCGAATTTCTCTCATTGCCTCGTCGATATCTTTGTCATTTAATACCCCGCGAGAGGTAATTTTGGCAAACACCGTGCCGAGTTTATCTGTCAGACTATCAAACATATCTTATACCTATAAACTATTGCACGCCGGTGTGCGAACCCTCGCTGGCCGGCGGCACTCCTCGGAGTGTGGTTAATATTAAAATTTACACAATGAAACATCATTGAATTTGGGTTGAATATAGCTGATAAAAAACAATAGTCAAGCAAAAAAAAAGGTGTTCGGACAACCGAAACACCTCTTCATATTTAAGCCCAAAATCAGTAATAAATCTTATCACCGATAATCACTTCCTGATTTTTAATTACCTCGGGCAAACCTTTTTCATGCGTGTAAAGAATAACCGTTGAAACATGCCTGTCAAGCTGGTAACTGTAAACCTCATTAAATACCCCCGAACAAAAAACCACTTCAAAAGAATCAATCGGTTTGTCGACAAATTTCATCGGCAGTTGCTGCAATACTTCATCAACTCCCGGACGTATACACTGATAATATCCGCCATAATTATGATAGCAGATAAATCTTCCGATTTCTTTCAAACCTTCAACCGGCAAGGGGGTCTTGTTTGTCTGAAGGATAATATGCTCCGGTTTACAATTAAAGTAATAAGAGGCGTGGACATCAAACGGCTTGGTATAAGCCAAATAGCTGTTAAGACATCTTTCACCTACCAACAATTTTCGTCCTCCGACCATTCTTATTAATGGCTTAATTCTTTTGGCACGATGCAACAATTCTTGCTCGGGCAGCTGTTCGGATTTCAGAAGCATGTCTTTAATACGGGAACTTTCTTTACTCAAAGCTGAAAAAAATGCATACGGATTTTTTTCGGCATTTCGCAAAATTTTTGCGTTAGTTTCAAATTCTTTCATATAATAAATTAGCTAATAATATTATGTATCTTTAATATATGTCAATATTTTGTCTAAGTAAATTTTTATTTAAACAAGGCACTCCTTAACTATTCGCTTTGCAAATTCCAAATTTGAATTCGGTAACAGTTTCAATTTCAAATCTTTTGGCTCAACACGACCGTCAAAATCGGCGAAATCAACGGCATATCCGCCATTTGTTAACAAGTCGGCCAATCTATAACAATCAGGACGAATATTTTTATCTATTTCAACCCAACGACATATGGCTGTCGGAATTCCCGAAGAGGCAGTTTCGCAACTCGCAAATGAATCAAAACTATGAACCGCCAATGTATTTTCCAAGCCTAAAATTGCCGGATAAATTGCCCCGTATTGTTTTTGCTCCACCCCAAATTTTTCTTCAAATTTTCCACGGTAAACACGCCACGGCTCTAACAACTTACTCCCTTTATCATGGGACAAAGACTTAGAATTATAGAAATCGACTTTTCCGCCGCTCAACAAGCTCTGTTCGCAAAAATAATCGGTTACTTCATTAGGGGTTCTTGGACCGTTTAAGATAACGGAATTATACCCTTTGTCAGCCAGCTCCGCCATTTTTGCATAAATTTTTTCTGCATTTTCAAGTGGCAATCTAATTTCCGGACCGGCTACCCTGCCCCCGCAAACGAACACGACATTGGGCTTTCCATTTTTATACTTTGTCAGTAATGTTTGTACTTTTTTTTGTCTGAATTTTTGCCGAATATATAAACGGCTCATGTTATGTACAATTCCTTCCGAAACAAATACTTTCTTTTTCAACTCTTCGTCTGCCGCAAGTCTATCTTTATCCGCCTCGCTCAACATATGACCAGCAACCAAAATCAAATCAGTCCACCGATAATCTCCGAGCTTTGCATTTACGGCAACTGTATATATCCAACCGAGTCTGTTTTGCTCATAATATTCTTTTACCGCCCGACACATAGAATCCACATTTGATATTCCTCGGATATTGTCACTTTGAGTATAGGCCATCACAAATATTCTCGGTATCAAAACATGCTTTGAAAAATAATAATCCAAACACCGAAAAACATCTGCCTTGAAATCTTCGTAATTTTCATAACTGCTTAGTCTCAACGAGCCGCCGACAATATTTTTAAAACAAACGGCCAAATTAAAAGCAAAACGCTTTCGTTCATCATTTTGGCACTGCATTAAAGCCGTAAAAATACCTCTTATTTGGTTTAATTCACCTAAATTTGGCGTGGGAGGTGCAAAAGCAACAAGATTTTTCATTTCACAATCCGTAAAATAATTAAAAAAGCGGTGCCTTAAAGACACCACTTTTAATATAGTTAATTCAATATTTGTCCATGGCAATGTTTATATTTTTTGCCGCTGCCGCAAGGACATGGATCGTTACGGGCAACTTTTCCCCAAGTTTTGGGATCATTAGGATTGACCTCAATTTTGGCATATTGAAAAGGAACGGCTTTTTCAGGTTCTTTAGGTTTTTCATTGCCGCCAATCAAATTCTGCGGTTTTTCATGAATAGCCTGCATCCGAGTATTTTGCTCGCGTAAACGCAAATCGTTATCGCGAGCCGTTTGTATCTGCGCGCGACAAGTCAGGAAAGTAACCTTTTCACGCAGCAAATCCAACATATCCGAAAACATGTTAAAAGCCTCTTTTTTATATTCGTTAAGCGGATCTTTCTGACCATAGGCACGAAGAACGATTGTATGACGCATATAATCCAATGCAGCAATATGCTCTTTCCACAATTGATCCAGCACTTGCAACAAAATATTTTTTTCGACCAAACGTACCAATTCTTCGGGAACGTCTTTATTCTTTTCCAGAATATTTTGCTCAATAACATCAACAATTTTGCTGCTCATGGTTTCAGCATCCATTTCAGGCTCTTCCGCCCATTTTTCAAGAGGCAAAGCAAAACCGGTGATTTTCCAAATTTCTTGTTTTAACTCATCCAATGGCCATTCTTTGGGAGTCAAACTTTGTTGCAAATAAGGAGAAATAACATCATTGATATATTCATCTCTCATTTCGGCAACAGTTTCGGAAACATCGGAAGTTTTCATCAATTCGCGGCGTTGTTCATAAATAACTTTTCTCTGATCATTCATAACATTGTCATATTTGAGCAAATTTTTACGAATATCAAAGTTACGTTCTTCAACCTTTTGCTGAGCTTTTTCCAATGCCTTGCTTATCCATGGATGGACCAAAGGTTCGCCTTCGGGCAGCCCCATTTTTTCAAGCATTGCCGACATTCTTTCCGAACCGAAAATACGCATCAAATCATCTTCCATTGAAAGGAAGAATTTAGAAGTTCCGGGATCACCCTGACGGCCGGCACGACCACGCAACTGATTGTCGATACGACGACTTTCATGGCGTTCCGTACCTAAAATATACAAGCCGCCTGCAGCAATGACTTTTTCTTTATCGGCTTCGCACTCAAGTTTAATTTGTTCTTTCAATTTTTCGATTTGTTCAGGTGTTTCATCACCTTTAAGCATGGCTTTCAATTTCATATCCGGATTACCGCCGAGTTGAATATCGGTACCACGTCCGGCCATATTCGTCGCAATCGTAATGGCTCCGGAAACGCCTGCTTGAGCAACAATAGCGGCTTCGCGTTCATGATGACGTGCATTTAAAACCTCAAATTTCACATTTGCGGCTTTTTTCAACATATCCGCCACCAATTCCGATTTTTCTATTGAAGTTGTACCAACCAGTACCGGTTGCCCTTTTTGATGACATTCTAAAATCGTATTAATGATTGCATGATATTTTTCTTTTGCCGTACGATAAATTTCATCATGATAATCTACACGTTGCACCGGACGATTCGTTGGAATTTCTATACAAGACAAATTGTAAATATCACCGAATTCTGCCTCTTCGGTCATAGCCGTGCCGGTCATACCCGAAAGTTTGGGATAAAGACGGAAATAATTTTGGAAAGTAATTGAGGCCAAAGTCTGGTTTTCGGACTGAATAGCGACATGCTCTTTTGCTTCAATAGCCTGATGCAAACCGTCGGAATAGCGGCGTCCTTCCATCATACGCCCGGTAAACTCATCAATAATCACGACTTTACCGTCCTTAACAATATAATCCACATCTTTAATCTGCATAATGTGAGCTTTCAGAGCATTGTTTACATGCTGTACCAAAGCGACATTAGCCATGTCATACA
>CALXPO010000022.1 GCA_944390315.1 uncultured Alphaproteobacteria bacterium | reverse complement strand
GTAACATTAGCTGAAGCTAAAGTATCATCAATACGCTCACTCGTTTCCGTATAATTATCCGGCTTTGTATAAGTATATTTGAAATATTGAGTTTGATTGTTCGGAAGTTGAACTTCTATCGTATTCTTTCCTGCAGCCTCTGCCGGTTCCCATGTAATGCTTGATGAAGTGTTGAATTCCGCTGGATTTAATACAATCTTATAATATTTCGTCGTCAAATTGCCTTCACTATCCGCCTCCTGCAGCGTGAAGTTATAGTCGCTCGACGTCCCTTCTTCTATGCTATAAACATTATCTGCCGCCAAGACTGACGTAGTTAAAAACGTCCCTGCCAGCAAGGTCACTATGACTGTGCTGATTTTCATATTATCCTCCCCTATTTGTTATATAGTCAAAAGTTTAGCTTGTTATAATACATTAGGCAGGAGTTTTTATCTATCTGTAAATAATATAAAAATTACGCATCAACCATTCTTAAAATTCCAAAATAAAGCTCAACCGAATAATCATTATGATATTAAAACTACATTTAAAAATTTCAAAATCTTGCAAGTCTTACACTTAACTATACATCTACTTGCTTAGGCTGATGATATCTCATTCAAACCATAAAAAATCCCCGTTCATACTCAAACGGGGATTTTTTAAAACTATGAGCAAGAAAACTACTTCATTTTCTTTTCTACAAATTCTTCGTGTTTTCTTGATTTTTTATCATATTTTTTCATAGAAAGTTTTTCCGGATGGGTTCTCGGATTTTTTTCGGCGATGAAAAATGTACCGGTACCGGCTGTGCTTTCCATTTTAACTTTAACTTTTACTGCTTTTGCCATTGTTTTATACTCTTATCTATTTAGTGTTAAACGCAAGTTTTTCTGTAATATAACGTTTTTTGCCGGCTTGTCAACTCTTTTTGTGTAAAACAAAAATTCCAAATTTAGAAATCAGTTTATATATCTTCTTTCAAGAGAGAATATACCATGGATATCTCTTAGTAAATCTGTTTTATGACCTGCGACTTTCAAAAACAGAATCAATTGTGGTTAATACATTGTTTTTTCCTCAATGAAATTTCTATTTTCTTTATAGCCAAAAAAAAGAGGAAATATCTTTCCTCTTTTTTTGACCTCAAAATAAAACTCTATTCGGGCAAGCAATAAAGATTATATAAACGGCGTTCTTCATAACAATGAAGATTGATCTCTCCGTTATCCTTCATTTCTTTAAGTTTGTCGGCAACCGCTGACCAAACCATAGGATAACAATCTTTTCTTGCTGCCAACCAGTTGATAAAAATACCATAGTTGACGCTGAAACTCAGAGTTTCATTAAAATGAACCACTTTTGACACCATGAGCTGCGCTAAAGCCTCCTGACAACGAGTATTATACCTGTATTTAAGCAAATTCTCTTCGCTATATATGCTTGTCAGCAATTCCTCTATCTCAGAATTACGGCGTCCGTAAGTTTTTTCATACAATGTTTTTATGAAGAAAATCCAATCTTCTTCCATGAATGAAATAAGATCAGGATTATGCCTCAAAAAGTCATACAAGCAGTCAGTATCTTCTATGCTATTGGACTCCAGCATTTCTTGCCAAAAATTTTTCCAATAGAGTTTCAACTGTAAGCGTTGGTAAGAAATAATTTCATTCCAACCGTCATAAGCCAGAGATGTTGGCAAAACACCCCGCATCCCTATTCTAACAACCTTGTCGTCCGGCATTTCTTTTTTAGATACCGGCAACACTATATCAAGCGTTTGCATATTTTCAAAGGCCTGATAAGTTTCTACAAATTGTTTAATTTTCATAATGATTTATATTTAATACCATTTAATTTGCTTTTACATTACCTAATTAAAAATGTCAATTTTTTATACAAAAAAGGAGAGATAAAAATCTCTCCTTTTTGGGCAAAATTTGTAAATATACCGGATTAACGTTTAGAGAATTGGTAAGAACGACGAGCTTTGGCTTTACCATATTTCTTACGTTCTACAATTCTGTCATCGCGTGTCAAGAAACCTGCTGCTTTCAATACACCGCGCAATTCCGGCTCATACTCATTAAGAGCTTTGGAAATACCGTGTTTGATTGCTCCGGCCTGACCGGACAAACCACCGCCGCTTACGGTGCAGATAACGTCGAATTCATTAACTCGATTTGCTACTTCAAACGGTTGGTTGATAATCATTTTCAAAACCGGACGAGCAAAATATTCGTCAATAGATTTAGAGTTAACGGTAATATCTCCTTTACCCGGCTTAATCCATACGCGAGCAACGGCATCTTTTCTTTTACCTGTGGCATAAGAACGACCGAATTTGTCGCGTTTGGGCTTGCGTACTTCTGCAACACCTTCTGATGCAGATACTTTAATATCTTTCAAAGATTCTAACTTAGCCATTATAACGGACTCCTTTTATTTTTCGGGTTCTTGCCTGCAATATCAAGAACAATCGGATTCTGAGCTGCATGCGGATGTTCTGCACCGGCATAAACTTTTAACTTGGTCATTTGTTGGCGACCGAGGGGATTACGAGAAATCATTCTTTCAACGGCTTTCTCGATTACGCGACCGGGGAATTTACCTGCCAAAATTTTTGCAGGAGTAGTTTCTTTGATTCCGCCAATCCAACCGGTGTGACGATAGTAAACTTTGTGAGTCATTTTTTTACCGGTCAATTTTACTTTATCGGCATTGATAACGATTACATAGTCACCGCAGTCCAGATTCGGTACAAAGCTGGGTTTGTGTTTGCCGCGCAAAATCTTAGCGATTTCGGCAGATAGACGACCCAATACAACACCGCTGGCATCAACGACATACCATTTTCTTTCAATATCCGATGGCTTTGTTGCATAAGTGTTCATATTTTCTCTCTTCTTAAAGATGGTTATTAAATTCGTTGTCAATATAGCTAAACTTTTGCCTTTGTCAACTATAAAAATTCGTATTTTTCAATATTTTAATTATCGGTATTATAATACCGCAGGCTACCACCTTGATTCTATTGATTTTTATACCAAATCTCATCTGTTCTTAACACAGCAAAAGAGGCTCTTACTTTTTGCAGAGCCTCTTTCCTTGCTAATCATATTCTACTTTTGCGCCTTTTGTGCGATTAAATCCGATACAACTTGCATCGAAATAATTTTATCGGGATTGTATACCATACCGTTCGGACCGGTGCCGCGTTTAATTTTATCGACAGCATCCATACCCGAAATCACTTGTCCCCAAACCGTATATTGACCGTCTAAAAAGCTGGCATCATCAAAGCAGATAAAAAACTGACTGTCTGCTGAGTTCGGATCTGCCGCTCTTGCCATTGACACCGTCCCGCGTTGGTGGCTGCGCTGATTGAATTCTGCCGGAAGATTGCGACCGCTGCCGCCGGTACCGTTGCCTCTCGGATCTCCGGTCTGCGCCATAAAACCGTCAATTACACGATGAAATTTCAGACCGTCGTAGAATCCCTCTCTAACCAACTCTTTGATGCGGGCAACATGTTTCGGAGCATCTTCCGGATACATTTCTATCAGGACATCTCCGTCTTTGAGTTTGAGTAGCAATGTATTCTCGGGATCTTTAACATTTGCATACGGATTAGCTACATCAGCCGCATGTACGCTATGGATATTGATACCCAAAGCCAAAATGATTGCCATTAATGATTTTAACATATTTTTCTCCTTATTTCGTTGATATTAATTCCGATTGTATTCGCCTAACTTCTTCGGGATAGACAATAATATCCGAGGACAAATCCACCCACTCAGCTTTGGGACTCTGCTGCCCTTCTTCCATAAAATACAACCCGTCATCAGTTTGTATTTTCAAATCGGGCAAAAAAGCCTCATATATAAATACAATCTCGTGTCCTCTTTTTCCCTCGTAGCAAAAAATATTTTCAATCACATCCAATCTGCGACCTACATTAATTGCCACGCCAAACTCTTCCATAAATTCTCTTTTCAACGCCTCTTCCGCCGTTTCTCCAAATTCTATTCCGCCGCCGGGCAAGCGATAAAAAACTTCTTTTTTACTGTAATCAATTCCTTTGATTGCCAGTACATTGTTACCTCTACGAATGACCGCAACCGTTAGCGGACGAATTTTATTTTCTGCAAAAGGCATTTATTTTTCCTCCGACAATTGCTTTAATTTATAGAGTTCATCCAATGCTTCCCGCGGGCTCAAATCATCTGGATTAATGTTTTTCAACGCCTCTTCTACCGCCGACGGTTTCTGCTTTTCTTCTTTTTCTTTCAAACTTGCAAACAATGGCAAATCATCGGCCAAAGCCTTTATATTGGTATTTTTCTTATCATGTTCCAGTGAATTCAGCACTTGTTCGGCTCGTTTCAGCACGACTTGCGGCAAGCCTGCCAATTTGGCAACATGAATACCGTATGACCTATCTGCCGCACCATCAATAACTTCGTGCAAAAAGATAACTTCATCTTTATATTCTTTTATCTTCATACAGTGAAGTGACATTTTCGGTAGTTTGTTCACAAGCGAGGTTAATTCGTGGTAATGGGTGGCAAACAGAGCACGACAGCGATTGACCTCGTGCAAATGTTCCACCACCGCCCAAGCGATGGACAAACCGTCAAAAGTTGCCGTACCGCGACCGATTTCATCTAAAATAACCAGCGAACGCTCATCGGCACGATTTAATATGCTTGCCGTTTCCACCATCTCAACCATAAAAGTTGAACGACCTCGTGTCAAATCGTCCGATGCGCCGACACGAGAAAACAATTTATTGACAATACCTATATGAGCTTTTCGAGCCGGCACATAAGAACCGATTTGCGCCATTACCGCAATGATGGCATTCTGGCGCAGAAACGTTGATTTTCCTGCCATATTCGGACCGGTTATCAGCCAAATATTACTGTGCTCTCCGCCCAAATAGCAGTCGTTACCGACAAAACTGCCGCTGTTTTCTTTAGACAAGGCATTTTCAACCACGGGGTGGCGACCGTCTTCAACTTCAAACACCAAAGAATCGTCAACAAGCGGACGACAATAATTTTTTTCAACCGCCAAATCTGCCAAAGCCGCTCCGACATCAAGCTCCGCCAAGGCCTTTGCCGTTCGAGAAATATCATCGGCTAAAATTTTTATTTCATCTACCAGTTGGGCATATAACTCCAATTCCATCGCCAAAGATTTTTCTCCGGCCCCGCGAATTTCATTTTCTATTTCGGTTAACTCCACCGTCGTATAGCGAACGGCATTTAAAACCGACTGACGGTGGATAAAATCGGTATGCTCCATCATTTGAGTTGCAAATTTTGCCGGAACTTCAATGTAATATCCTATCAGGTTATTATATTTAATTTTTAAATTCGGAATATTAACCGCAGCCGCATATTTTTCCTGTAAGTTTAATATAACTTGCTGACTGTTGTTTTTCATTTGCTTAATTTCATCAAGCGGCGGATAAAAGCCTTCTTTAATAAAACCGCCGTCACGCGCCAGCAAAGGCAAATCTTCAACCAGAGCATTTTCCAATTTGTCAACCAAAGTTTCGTAATGTCCGAGTTTGGAAACAATATGACTGACGGCATCGGGCAGCTCTTTGACAATCTGCTTACCGTTGTTGCCTGCCAATATATTTTTTATTTTCGGAACCGAAGCCAAAACTGTTTTTATCGCTGCCAAATCTCTCGGACCGCCTCTTTCCAAACTTAAACGAGACAATGAACGTTCCATGTCCGGACAGCTCTTGAGTATCTCTCTGATATCTTGGCGAACAAATTCTTCTTCACTAAAAAATTCGACCACATTCAGTCGTTCATTAATCTCTTTAACGTCAACCAACGGACTTGCGATGCGACTTGCCAACATGCGTGCACCGCAACCTGTGACCGTCCTGTCCAAAACCGAAAGCAACGAACCGTTTTTTTCACCGCTGACAGAAGACAGCAGCTCTAAGCTGCGGCGAGTTGCGCCGTCAATTTCCATAACTTGTTGTTCGTATATTTTGACCGGTTTTTCAACTCTGGGCATTTGCCCTTTCTGCGTTGTTTCGATATAGTCTATCAAAACGCCTGCCGCCGTGATTTCTGCGCGGCTAAAACTTCCGTAAGCATCTAATGTTTCCACGCCGAACAAATTATGCAAAGTTCTTTTGGCATTTTCTGAATTAAATCTTGCCTGCGGCAAAATTGAAAGTTGTTTGCGATATTCGTTCAAAACTTCAAACAATTTCGGATTTTGCAAATAACTGTCCGAAACCAAGATTTCGACCGGCGACAGTCTGGCGAGCAACCCGCTTAAAACCGTTGCTTCCTGTTTGCCGCGCAAATCCAATTCTTCCAAAAAGAAATCGCCGGTTGACAAATCTATCCATGAAACGCCTAAAACTTCTCCCTGCTTAGACAACGACAGCAAAAAATTGTTACGACGCGAATCAAGTAACGTATCCTCGGTTAAAGTTCCTGCCGTTACCAAACGAATCACATCTCTTTTGACAACTGCTTTATAGCCCCTTTTTTTAGCCTCTTTCGGGTCTTCCATTTGCTCGCAGATGGCAACCTTAAAACCGTGTTTTATCAATCTGGCCAAATAGCTTTCATAGGCATGAAAAGGCACACCGCACATCGGCACGTCTTCTCCGGCCAGTTTTCCCCTTTTGGTCAAAGCTATATCCAACGCCTTTGAGGCTTGAACTGCATCATCAAAAAACATTTCGTAAAAATCGCCCATCCGATAAAATAACAAATATTCGGGATAGGCTTTTTTAGTCTCCAAATATTGTGCCATCATCGGCGTTACGGCCATATTTTTTTCTTCTGTCGTCATTGCTCTCTTTTTCAAATTTTTAATAAATTTAAACTTATTGCATTATATATT
This sequence comes from uncultured Alphaproteobacteria bacterium, assembly GCA_944390315.1. Lineage (GTDB taxonomy): Bacteria > Pseudomonadota > Alphaproteobacteria > RF32 > CAG-239 > JAFUYI01. The sequence goes on along the minus strand of CALXPO010000022.1, from coordinate 59,180 downwards.
ACTCACAAAACTCGTCCACTTATTTTTAATGTTTTTCCGAGGTTATCACCATGTTTGATAAGCGTAAAAGCAAAATATTTGCAATAGAAAAAGACAACAATTTTGCCAGCCGCATTTTAGCTTTGTCTCTTCCCGCCGCTTTGGTTTTTATTATGTTGGTAGCCCTCAAACTTTTACCGGCAAGTATTGCCGTGATGGCTTATGCCTCAATCATTTTCTTTAATATCGTCTGGTTGTTTCCGATAACCTTTGAACTGCAACAAATTCGCAAATATATTTTTCGCCTGTCTAAAGAAAATTATACCGAAGAACAATTTAATGTGACCGAATCCGATACCAAGCAAATTGTTGATGCGGTTAACGAGATGCATCGCTTTTGGGCGGAAAAGGCCGAAAAGCTCGAGGCTCAAACCATCTCTGACACTGCCGTGCTTGACACTCTGCCCGACCCGATTTTGATGATTGATAAAAAAGGTAATATCCTCGGAGCCAATACCTCCGCTCGCAATCTGCTCGGACAAAATATTACCGACCGCAATGTCGAAGAAATTTTTGCCTCCAACAATTTTATCAATGCCGTTGCCAAAGTTCTTCATAATGAGAGTGAATCTGAAAATCTTATTTTCTATGTCCACCCCAATAAGGACAAAAATAAAGACGACAGTCGAAAACTTTATGCTCACATCAAGAAATTACCTTGGATTTCTAAAGGAAGAGCTGTCGCGGTTATCTCCCTCTACGACTTTGCCAAAGTCAACAAAATCGAAAAAATGCAATCCGATTTTGTGGCCAACGCCAGTCACGAATTGCGCACGCCTTTATCCGTTATCTCCGGTTTTATCGAAACACTGCAAACAACGGCCAAAGATGATGACGTTGCTCGTGATACGTTCTTAAAAATTATGAGTGAGCAGGCTAATTATATGTCGCTTTTGATAGAAAATCTGCTGTCTTTATCTAAAATAGAGCTGACACAAGATTTACCGCCCGAAGAAAAAATCAGTTTGCTGCCGATTGCCCAAGATGTCTGTAACGCTTTGATGCTTAAAGCCCAAAACCGCAATATGCACTTTAATATTCAAATTGATGAACAGTTGCCGGAAATTACCGCGGATTATGCCCAAATCCGTCAGTTGTTGCAAAATTTATGCGATAATGCCATTAAATACGGCTATGAAAATACGGATATTACCCTAAAAGCCGAACAAGTCGATAAGATTCCGCCGTCAAAAACTTATGAAGTCGCCAAAGGAAAAGCCGTGGCTTTATCCGTACATAATTTCGGCGACAAAATTGCCGACGAACAAATTACCAGATTAACTGAACGTTTTTATCGAATGCAAACCCACAAAAATCAAAATATTAAAGGTTCCGGCTTAGGGCTGGCCATTGCCAAACATATTCTTATTCGTCACCGAGGCAATATGCGTGTCACCTCAACCGAAAAAAACGGTACCACCTTTACTATTTACCTGCCGATAAAGCAAGACAAGCAATCGGTTTAATTTTCGACCTCGGGCGACGGATAAATTATCATCGGCTGACCGGCATCGACATCTTCTTCCTGCTCCAATTTTTCTTCTTCCAACGGTAACTTATAAAAATGGATAAAAGTTACCGGTTTCATATCGGTTGCTCTTTCGATTTTGCGGCGAACCTGCACCCTGATATAATCCAAAATTGCCGTTTCTTTGTAATGCAATCCGGCGGCAACTTCAGGCAAAGCCTCAGAAACTTCTTCGACAATTTTATCTCTCAGCGTCGCAAACGCTTCCGGCTCCCAAATATCCTTTGAAGAAATTCTTAAAGCTATCAGTTCCCATTTTTCGCCAAAAATAACGCTGATAAACACACTGCCGTTGTAAGCTATTTGTTTGCGGCGTTTAACCACTTCAGAGTTAAGCGACACAATTTCTTTGCGATCGACTGCCAAAATATCGGTCGGCACATCACCGACTATAAGAGCATCGTCGCCCTTGAGCATCACTGCGTCCCCGTTTTGCATACTCAAAACTTTATCAATACCGCATTCGGCGGCAAATTTTTTGTGCTCGCGGATAAATCTTTTATCACCGTGGACGGGAACAACCAAACGCGGCTTAAGCAGCTCATACATCTTGTGAATTTCTTCTTTACTGCAATGCCCTGAGGTATGCACCAAATCATCTTTATCGGTAATTACATTGACACCCTGAGCAATCAGTTTTTCTTGCATGTCGCTGATTTTTTCTTCATTGCCGGGAATAATTTTCGAAGAAAAGATAACCGTATCGCCTTTGCCCAATTTGACATACTTGTTTTGATTATTCACAATAGAAGTTAAGGCCGAGCGATAATTTGCCTGTGAACCCGTACATATATACAAAGCATTATCAGAAGGCACATCTACCGCGTCTTTGATATCATAGCATTTGGGCATATCCTTAAAATAGCCGATTTCTTTGGCAACTTTGACATTATAGAGCAAACTGCGACCAACCAAAATCGGGGTACGTCCTGCCGTTTCCGCCGCCAACACCAAACTTTCCAACCTCGTCAAATTAGAGGCAAAACATGTTGCCACAACTGTTTTTTTCAGCTTAGGAATAAGCCTCATCAAACATTCTCTGACCTCTTTTTCACTTGGCAAAATATTGTTGACCTCAATGTTTGTCGAATCGCAAACAAACATATCGACACCGTGACCGCCGACCGAATGCAGTTCATCATAGTCGGTTTGCAGAGTTTCGATTGCACTGTCATCAAAACGCCAATCGGTTGCATGAACAACGGTTTTGTCTCCCGCTCTAATCACCAGGGCCGCGGTCTCGGGTACGGAGTGGACAACCGGCACAAATTCAACCGTGAAATTTTGCAGATTTATTGTCTGCTTGCCGACAATCGGATTAAGCTCAACTTCATTTTCCAGTTTATATTCCCGCAACCGATTTTTTATCAACCCCAAGGCAAACGCACTGGCATAAACCGGACATTTTATCAACGGCCATACATGAGCAATGGCGCCAAAGTGATCTTCGTGAGCGTGAGTAATAAAAATCCCTTCAAAATCTTCGGCATAATTTGCAAAAAAACTTGCATCGGCAAAACAAACATCCATCCCCGGAAAATTATCATTCAAAAAACCATAGCCGGCATCAACCATTATAAATTTTCCGTTATAAGCATAAACATACATATTCATACCGATTTCATCGGCACCGCCCAAGGCTATAAAATACAAACCGTCTTTTTCAAACTTACCAATCATCTTTTTATACCTTCTTCTTTAAAGAATATATCTCCGGCACTGATAACTTCTTGCCCTTGTTCGGTTTGCAAAATCAACAAACCGTCTTCGTTTAAACCGGCAAAAATTCCATCTTTGGTTGTATTCGGCATTTTTACCTCTATCGGCGAACCTATTCCTTTGGCATATTGAAGCCAGCGTTTAACTAATGCGGGCATTCCCTGTTGTTGCCAATAATCTAATAACTCATCAAAATGCCGCAAATACATATCTTTTATTTCCTGTCTGTCAAAAAGCAAACCGGCATTTGCCAAAGAATTCACTTTGTAGACGGCATCGGTTATCGGTGCAATTTTTACATTTATCCCGATACCTACTATCATATACCCAGCTTCCCCTTTTTCAAGCAATATTCCCGAAATTTTTCCGTCGTCAAGCAAGACATCGTTCGGCCATTTAAGTACAACATCGCTTTGAGGCGCGACTTCTTTTATCAACTCAAGCAACGCCAGCCCCGAAATCAAAACCAATGCCCCGCAATTTTTGAGTTCAAACGGCAGAGCCAAAGATAAAAACAAATTTCCCTTTGCCCCGACCCAACGACGACCGCGTCGACCTCTGCCGCCGGTTTGCATTTCTGCCGTAACCGCTATTTTTTCACCCGTTGCTTTGGTCGTCAGCTCAATTGCTTTGTCGTTGGTGCTGCCCAATTCGTCATAATCATAATATTGCCACATTGTTTTTTCTCACAAGTTGACGTTTAACATCATTTCAACATCATGCATCAAATATTTCGGATTAAGAACAGTCATTACAATTAAAATAACATTTATTGCAATACAAATATATACCTCTTTATCGACACGATCAAAATTGATGTTTCTCGGCTCAAAATAAACCGCGGTAATAACCCTCAAATAAACACAAGCCAAAATCAGCACCGAGAATGCAACTACCGCCATCAATCCATAGTGATTGCTCACAACCAACGCATTAATTACCGAAAGTTTTCCCAAAAAACCGACCAAAGGCGGCGTACCGATGAGTGAAATCATCAACACTAGCAAAGTTGCCGACAAAAGCGGTCTTTGAGTGGAAAGCCCTCGCACCTCATCCAAATTATGCAAATAATCCCCCTTACTGCGGCAGCCGGCAAAAACCGTATAAACCCCGAAAAATGCTAAGATATACACAAAAAGATAAATAAAAGCCCCTTGTAAACTCTGATCCTGCATGTCGGCCGCGGCTATAATGACCACACCTATATAATACAGACCGGCATAGGCAAAAATTTTGCGCAAATTATCTTCGCTGTTGGCACCGATTGCTCCCATAAATACCGATAACACACCAAAAAATAAAATGGCATTTTCATATGTTCCGTAGAGCGGTGCCAAAACATTATTCATCAGATTCACAAATATTGAGAAATAGACCAAAGTCGGAATAAAAGTTAAATATCCGGCAACCGGCAAAATAACACAAGAAACCACATTGGCATACCAAAAGTGAAACGGAGCCACCCCAAGTGCAAACAAAAAGAATATTGTTATCAAGACAAAAGCCAAACTTATCTGTTTATTCAGATGCTCGGGATTAGACAAATAATTTTTGATAGCCATATAATCAAAACTACCCGTCAAATGCCATAAAATAAATACCCCTACCCATAATAGCAGGCAAAAAGACATTGAAAGCAACAGATATTTCCAACTGCAGCTCATCTCGTCTTCTTCTACATCCAGCCTAAGTAAGAAGAAATTAAAAATTTGGCAAAATGTTAACATCATTGCTAACAACAATAAGGAACTGTATGACAAAGCTATGGCAAAACACAATAAATTTATCAATATTAAAAAATAATACCAAAAGCTGATATACTCTTTATTTTGAAATCTTTTGAGCGATAAGACACCCCAACCTATGGAGAGCAGGTATATGCATATTTTAAATAAGGTTGTGTAATTATTGTTTTGCCAAAACTCTCCAACATTGCGATTATAAAAAATCACTGTTGCCGCTATGGTTAAGATTAAGGTCCATTTACTAATGGTATAAAACGTTTTTTGGGTATTAGCAGAGCGAAAAATACGCACCATCGCCAGCAGCCCAATACCCAAAATTAAAATTATTTCCGGTAATAGAGCAATATATTTGACAATCATTTTTATCTCCTAGCCAATAAACCATAACGGATTTATAAATGATAAAACCAAAAGTGCCGCCGTCATAATCATGACACCAAAAACCCTCATGGATATATCTTCAATTTCGTTTTCTTTAAAATTCAAACTCATTTCATCTTTTTCGGGAGGATATTTCAAATAAAAAAGATGTTGCAGCAAACCTATGGCGCTAAGAACCATTGCCAACAATATGCACACCGCCATTTTTATATTAAACTTCATCAATCCGGACAAAATGACCATATTATTCAAAAACATGGAAGATAACGGCATTCCTATTGCCGCCAAAATCAGAAATGAAAATACGACGGAACTGCGGCGAATACTGCACAAAATGCCGCAATCGCTAATTTCTCCGCTTTGTCTCTGATTATCTATATGCGCAACCATGACTTCCAACGCAGCAACAATAATCAAATAAGAAAACAGAGAAAAACCTATATTCATCAATAAAGCATCTGTCGGCAGCAACGCACCCAGCAAATACATAATATAGTACACCGTCATATATGCAAATATCTTATACTGAATATCTTTTTTGGTGATACCTATCAATGATATCAGCAGCATTGTCACAATACTTATAATTTCCAGAATCAACAAATAGGGGCGTAATACTTCCGGTGCATTAACCGGGAAAAAGCGTATCAGACCGTAAACTCCTGTCAACGGAATAATATTAGCTACCATAAAAACCAGTGGATTTGAGATATTGACGCTGACCGAAGATATCCAGTAGTGAAACGGCCAAATCGGTATTCTTGATAAAAAGGCAATAAAAATAGATCCCCAAACCAGTACTTCGCCATGTCCTGACAAAACAATTTGACTGACTTCCCGAATGCTTACGTTTTGATGATTATATAGAGCCATCAACGCCACAAAGAGAAAAACGGCTCCCAAAAGATTGTACAAGAAGAAACGATATAAAATTTGCTGCTTTTTTATGTCTCCAAAAATACCTATCATCATAAACAACGGCAGCAGTAAGGCTTCAAAAAAGATATAGAAAGAAAAAAAGTCCGAAGCCAAAAAGTAGCCGCTTATCAGACTTAAAAACATCAAGGCAAAAACAATTAACGCCTTTTGCCTATATGTGTTGCGACGAATACCTATCATGCCGAGCAATACCGCAATATGTACTGCGGCTATCAGCATGAGTGAAAACACATCAATTCCAAATACCAATTCGATTTTGGGATTTTCCATCCAGTTAAATTTTTCTACAACCTGCCAACTGTCTTTACCTATATTAATCTGCAAAGCTGCACGCCACAAAACAATCAGATTTGATAAAATGGTAAAAACCCCGACACAAAAAGCATTACTGAGACGGCTTTTGTTGTCTTCACGTGAAAGTGACGTAAAGAAAACTCCGAGTAAAGGGATTATGATAATTATATTAACAAGATTTTTTAAATTTTCCATTTATCTATTCCCATACCACCAAGCCACAAACATAACCAAAATTCCTACTGTCGTAAAAGCGACAGCTCCCAAAAAAGTACCGGAATGGATACGGCGAAACAAAAAGACCATAAAATCTAGACATTTTTGTATTGAGCTGATGATGGTTCGCTCAAAGAAAACGAATTCTACCGTTACCCACAACAAACGCCCAAACACCGTAATCGGCGTAACAATCAATAAATTGTACACTTCAGATATATAATCCGCTTTTTGAATATTATCTTTTTCATACAAATAATCAAAGCGCTTGAGCGGCCTATATACAAATAACAGTATCCACGTAAATACGCATAGTAAAAGCGAGGTGATTGAGGGCTTAAAATGCCATAATACGGCAAATGCGATTATTGCCATCGGCAGCCAAAGCAAAATCGATGGATTTTTAGCCATAGCCTGAACTCTGTCGTCTGCTTTACTTGGGCCAAGTAATATTTGAGAAAGCACATGGGCCGAAACTATGGAAAAGATAATTCCGTATACAATGCTCAACCAGAGATTTTGTTGCACCGGAACCATCAGAACGGCATAAAATGAACTTATCACCAAAATGATAAGTAAAAACGTAAATTTGACTCTAGGTAAAAATCCTCCCGTTTCAGAAACATATATTTCATTGGAACAGATTTTGTAAGCCAACAGCAAAATCTGTCCAAACAAAAAAGACATTGTTAAGACTGAAGCAAAATAGAAATCTTCCAATCTGGTACCAAAAGCCGTAAAGCCATAAGCAAATCCCCAAAACATTAATGCAAAATATACATTTTTCTGTTTTAAATTATCAATTGTTACGGCTCCCACACACCCCCATACTAAAGACAATAAGGCCATAATTTGCAACAAGGGGTAGGAGTAATGGGAAATTTGCAACAAAGGCTCTGTTTTTAACAACAACAAATAACCGGTCAACGGCGTTGCTGCGTATAAGACATAGTTCAGGCGGTTAAAACCGATTTGACGCATTTTGACATACGTACCATGAAATGGGAATAGACCTGTTTTGATAAAAATACATACCAACAATATGATAGCCACAAAATCTTTGTGGTGGCCGAATTTGGCATAATCCGCCAAATTTTTTAAATCCAGCCCGCCCCCTTGTCCGAGGATAACGGCAAATATACTCAACAAGCCGATATCGGCCAGAAAATTTGCATAAATATATGTTTTTTTGGCTTCAATGTTATTGATTACGCTAAAAACCAATACATCGCAAACACCGACGGCTACCAGCATTTGTATATAATTATCAGCAAAGACAAGCATCAATGCCGAAAACAAATTTAGCAGAACCAATCCGTTAAAGGTATTTTTTTCTTTTTCTTCGCCAAAAGCACTTTGCAAAAGCACAAGAAAAGCCAAAACTGACAACGCAAACACCAAATGAATATTATGAGAATTGAGTATAATATCCAGATTTACCGCCAAATTAGGAATTTCTAACCAAGGATAATCAATTTTTAAATCAGGTGTTGGTCCCAATTGAGTTAACATATAGATAAAAAAGGCAACTGCGGCAGAAGCAATCAGCGACCATAGAATCGGCAATCGATTTTTGGGAACAAATTCTGAGATTATTCCGGCACTCAGAAGCAAAAAAAGTACCTTAACCAACATTTTATTTTCCGTTGCAACTTTAATAACAACAATAAGGGCTCTTTGGGCCCTTATTTGTTGTTAAGTTGTTATGTTTATGCCAACGCTTGCAAATTTCTAACAATACGAACAGGAACTTTATACTCGCGAGCGACATCATCATTTTCAATTTCAACCATCAGCACTTCATTAACTGACTTAAGCGGCATACGTGCTTCCTGTGCAATAGAGTTAAGCATAAAAGCACTTTCACGACTACGATACAACAAAGCCTGATCGCCGCCGTCATAGACCAAACGGGGGTTTTCCGGTCCACCATCTCTATACTCAATGATGATGAGAATTTCTCCGGCAGCATTCTGCAGCATATCATAACGTCCGGATTGCTGTGAATTTTTTATGTCTGACATCTGTTTAATCCTTAAATAACGATGTTTTACTCTCAAATATGTTGGTGATGATAACATACAATTCTTAACAAATAAACTATTTTTTATATTTTTTAACTTTTTTAGATTTTTTTATTGACTTAGGATTTTTTATCCATTATACATTTGCTCGTTAAGTGAGCGGGCTCGTAGCTCAGTCGGTAGAGCATTTGACTTTTAATCAAAGGGTCATGGGTTCGAATCCCGTCGAGCTCACCAATAACAAAGCATCTTTCGCAAACGGAAGATGTTTTTTTTTGCTTCAAATATCCAATCACATAAAATAAATATTAAAGATTTCATAAAAGTACCAACTCCTGCAAATATATTTTTCCAAACACAGCCAAAAAACTCTCAAATCAAGAATACCGCAATGAACAAAACCTCAAATTGCAAAAAAATTTATTTAATTCGTAATTTCAATCAATTTAGCTATTTGTACTCGTAACTAATATCAGAACAATGCTTGAAATCACCAACAAAAGAACATAGCGCCATTTGGTATGCGGATAAACCGGAGCTAGTTTTAATTTGTTCAGCAAGTGATTGCCTATAACAATCCATAGAATCGAAAGATAAATCAATGCCGCAACATAAGTCGGATTGGGACTGTAATTCATTGCCATATTTTTAGAAATCATACTTAACAAGAGCAAAACATATATTCCCCAGACTTTGGGACTGCGTAACATTGATAAATCATAAACCCTTTTTCGCTCAGAAGACTTCAAATATATAATTGTATTCAGAATTCCGACCGAAAGACTCGATACAAAAGCATAATAAATACCGATGGACATCGGAGAAGAATCTCCATTTGCCGTTGCAACCTTATTTAACACATTAATTGACATCGCGGCAAAAAGCATCAACCACATGTATTTTAATGCCGCGGAACTCTCCGGTTGATGATTGTATTTGTATACTGAATAAATGATTCCTGTAACCGACGCCGTTATTAAAAGGAATTGTGTTTTATTCATCCAATACTGAACAGACATTGACGGCTCTGCCACCAACCAAAAGACAAACAACATTCCGGTGCTAAGCGGCAATATCGAAGATACGATTTCCGCTCCGAATCGGCGAATAGCCTTAAAGCCTGCAAAATCATGATATGCGATAAATATGCCTTGCCCGACGCAGACAAGATAAAATATAGGTTTTTCGGGAGCCTGAAAAAACGGCAAAAACGGGAAAACCAACAAGGCTGGAATATAACCTCGCAACAAAATAAATAGTTGCGGCGACAATTTTACCGTTTGATTACACAGATAATAGCTGGCATCCAACAAACTTGTCAAAAGCGCAAATAATACCCACATTTTATATTTACTTTTCAGTTAAATGTTCTATGGCTTTGGCCCAAATCGTTTTAACATGTTCATCATTTAGGGCATAATAAACGTTTTTGCCTTTTTTATCGGCTCTGACTAATTTTGCCGTGCGCAGAATTTTTAGTTGATGCGAAACGGCTGATTTGGTCATATGGAGCAAAACTGCCAAGTCGTTAACACAAACCGATTCTTTTTCTAAGGCCCATAAAATATTGATTCGGGTAGCATCTCCCATAACTTTAAAAAAATCCGAGAGGTCGCCCAGTAAATTTTCGTCCGGCATTTGAGAACTGACTTTTTTAACAATTTCCGGATTTACTGCCGTGCAATCTGATTGTATCTCTTTCATTTTTTCTTCAACCTCGCTTTATATTTATGTTTACAATATCCATATTGTGGTTGAAGTACAAGATTTTTATTTTTTATCTTGACAATTGAACAATTGTTCAACTATTATATATGTAGCTTAAGTATTTAATGTACAGTAGGACTAAAAAAATGAAAAATCATCATAACCATAACTTACAAACAAGTTGCCATAGTGGATGCGGTTCTCATCCCGAAACCGAAAAATTTGGCATATTGAAAATTATATTTGTTGCCCTCGCCCTCTTTGCTTTGGGTATATCTTCCGTATTTTCCCCTTCTCTTAGCCACTTTATCTTACTTCTCTCTTGGCTTGTCGCAGGTTACGAAGTCATTCTCGAAGCCCTCAAAAACTTAATAAAACTTAAATGGCTCGATGAAAATACCCTTATGACCGTCGCTACTGTCGGCGCCGTTGCCATCGGCGAATACCCTGAAGCTGCCATGGTTATGATTCTCTACCAGATTGGAGAATATCTTCAACACAAAGCCGTTGAAAAATCAAAAGGCTCTATTGCGGCGCTTATGGACATTCGCCCCGATAGCGCTTGGCTTGTTGAAGATAATCGTGAAATACAAAAATCACCCGAACAAATTAAAATCGGACAAATTATTCTTGTTAAAAGCGGTGAAAAAATTCCCTTGGACGGAATCGTTGTCGACGGACAAGCTAATGTCGATACTTCCGCTCTGACCGGAGAATCGCTGCCGCGAAAATTAAAAATCGGAGACGAAGCCATCAGTGGCTGCATCAATACCGACGGCTGGCTTAAAATTAAGGTTTCACGTCCTTTTGGTGAATCCACCGTTAACAAAATTATTGAATTGGTCGAACATGCCGAAACAAAAAAAGCTCATACAGAAAAATTTATAACACGTTTTGCCCATTATTACACGCCTGTGGTTGTCATTGCCGCTGTCTTATTGGCTCTGCTTCCGCCTTTGCTGCTGCCGCAACAAAATTTTTCAATGTGGCTGAATCGCGCACTCACCTTTTTAGTTATTTCCTGTCCTTGTGCTTTGGTCATATCCGTACCTCTTACTTTCTTTGCCGGAATCGGAGGCGCATCGCGTAAAGGAATATTGATAAAAGGCGGAAATTTCTTGGAAAATCTGGCAAAAACGAAAAACGTTGTATTTGATAAAACGGGAACGCTAACTAAGGGAAATTTTGAAGTCAGTCAAATTATCCCTGATACAACGGCTACCGCACACGATGTCTTATTCTATGCCGCTATTGCCGAAAAATTTTCTAATCACCCGATTGCCTTATCTATCAAACGTGCCGCAAAAGAAATGAATTTTGACAATATAAATCCGCAAATTGAAGAAATTGCCGGTATGGGAATTAAGGCCATGACAGATAGTGAAATTTTAGTAGGCAATCGTTTGTTAATGGAACACTACGGCATAAAAAATATTTTGCCTCAACCAACTTTAACAACTGTTTATGTTGCAAAAAATCATCAATATCTGGGGGCTATCGAAATTTCTGATCAGCCAAAAGAAAATGCAAAGGCGGCCATTGACAGTTTGCATCAAGCATCAATTGCCACATATATGCTCACCGGCGATAATGCTCAAACGGCTGCTTTTGTTGCTAAAGAGCTCAACATTCAACATTTTGAACATTCCTTGCTTCCGGCGGGAAAAGTTGAGAAAATAGAACAGATTATGGCACAAAATAATGAAGGAAAAACTGTTTTTGTCGGTGACGGTATTAACGATGCTCCGGTTTTGGCAAGAGCCGATGTCGGCATTGCCATGGGCGGATTGGGCTCTGACGCCGCAATCGAAGCTGCCGACGCCGTTATTATGGATGACAATCCGCAAAAGGTTGTTACCGCAATTAAATCTGCTCGCAAAACCATGCTTATTGTTCATCAAAACATTATTTTTGCTTTAGGCGTCAAAGTCTTGTTTTTAATTCTTGGAGCCATGGGAATGGTGACCATGTGGGGCGCTGTTTTTGCAGATACGGGAACGGCTTTACTTGCCGTTGTCAATGCTTTGCGTGCTTATAAAAACTAAAAAAACTGACTTACACAAAAGCAAAAGTAAATATAGGACAACCCTATCTCCTTGCTCTTGCCCTTGCAAGAGTTTCTATGATATAGATACCTCCAACCCCAAGGAGGTATCTATATCTGTTTTCTGGCTTATGTTTTGTCCGTCACGGGAACTTCAAACCCAGATAACCGCATGTTGTTCGGCTTTGAAATCTGTATAACGGCTTATAAAAAAATCCCCAATTCTGATAAGATAAGAATTTGGGGATTGGAATTTCGGAATAGTCACTTTCTACTATTCAGACTTTGTGCTATACTGATGCAGGTTTCGCGTATGGTATTATAAGGCGTCCAGCCCTGGTTCTCATTAACAATGATTGGAAACAAATCTTCTACCTCCATTGCCAAATAAGCAAGGTCAAGGTAGTCCGCAGATAAAGTTTTCCATCTTGTATCCAAGGTTACCATGCTCCTTTTGCATGTCAGATGCTCAGCAACAATATACTTAATTTTGTCAAAAACGGCTTGAACTTCTTGTTCCGTAACCGTATTGTTTGAGTTTTTATTCATAATAGCATTAAAAATTTTAATTTTTTTAAAGCTAGCACATCATCATTATTTTGTCAAATCATTATCTTTTCAGACCGTCAATGAGGCAACTTTCAGCGGTATAATTTGTCGAATACCTTCCAAAGAAGTTTCTATCTGCATACCGATTTTTCCGGCACTGAAAATGATAGTTTCAAAATTTGTCGCCGTATCGTCAACAAAAGTCGGAAAAACTTTCTTCATGCCCAAAGGTGAACAACCTCCATGAATATAGCCGGTCAAACCCAATAATTCTTTTGATTTTACCATTTCTATCGATTTTTCTTCTGCCGCGATAGCTGCTTTTTTTAAATCAAGTTCTTCCGCAACCGGTATCATAAACACATAATGCTGCTTGCTCTTACCAACCGTTACCAGTGTCTTAAAAACCTGCTTGGGATTTTGTCCCAGAGCTGTTGCTACCTCAATTCCACTAATCGCTTGCGTCGCGTCATAGGTATAATATTTATATTGTACTCTATGTTTATCAAGCATACGCATGGCATTGGTTTTTGTTTCCATGACTTGCTCCTTTTATATTTCTTTTAGGGCCTTTTATAAACATAATATCTAGTTATGGCAATATTTTCGTCTAGGTTGTTTTTGATTTATTCAGACTTATCTTGCTTGATAAGGAGAAACTTATGAAAGACATATACTTTCTTATCCAAAAACTTACAATTTTTGCGCCGCCTTTTGAAAAATCAAAAAATAAGCGCATTATTGATGTGGTTGTCGAAAACGTCTATCACCATCAATATATTATCTATAATTACTCGGAAAATACTTTGCAAATAGAATTAAACAGCAAAAAAGAAAATACTAAAAACTGAATTTGTATTTGAGTGTGCTTATTTTTCGTTACCCCATACTGATTTTTATCCCCTACCTATTATATACTGGTATGCTATACTTATGTTTATTGAAAACATATTATATTAAGATTAAGAGGGGTTACTATGGGGCAATCTGTTAAGAAAAAGACAATCGCCGAATATCAAGAGGAACAAAATTTAATTTTGATTGATAAAATTTATAAAAGTTTTGAGGCTCTTGAAGAGACTTTAGGAAAATTACAACTTCAAGAGCCGCTTTTCATTACTTATATGGCAAAAAAATCTTTTGCCGACAGCGTGTTCGCTCAAATTCAGCACCACAACGACAAGAACAAAGCTAAAAAATTCTTAAATTAAATTTTTTTCCAGGTTGTTCCTGTCGCACTATCTTCCAACAAGATACCGGCTTCTTTAAGCTGATTTCGGATTTCATCGGCGCGTGCATAATTTTTGCTTTTTTTAGCTTCGGCACGCTCTGAAATCAAATGTTCGATTTCGTCTTCGGCAATTGTATTGGCCCCTTGCTTAAACCAAACATCGGCATTTTGATACAGAAGTCCCATCATATCTGCCGAACCGAGCAACAATGATTTATATTTTCTTTTCTCTTCTTCGGTTTCTGCCTTGTTTAGGTTATTAACAATTTCGTGCAGATGCGACAAAGCCAGCGGCGTATTCAAATCATCACACAGAGCTTCCAAAACTTTTTCATCAACCGCAGTTTTTTCTATTTTGATATCATCGGTCTTTTGCAGAGCATTGTAGAATTTATCTAATACTGTTTTAGCCTGTTTCAAGCCCTCAAAAGTAAAATTAAACGGTTGATGATAGTGCGTACTGATAAACAACAGACGCAAAGCCTCTGCCGGATATTCCGCAATCAGCTGATTTACGGTATAAAAATTGCCCAAAGATTTAGACATTTTAACCCCGTCAACCATTAACATCCCCGCGTGAACCCAGTAGCGGGCAAAGGTATCATTAGGATGAGCGCACATAGATTGAGCACATTCATTTTCGTGGTGCGGAAAGATTAGGTCCGAACCGCCGCCGTGAATATCAAAAGAATTCCCCAGATATTTTGAGCTCATCGCCGAGCACTCCAAATGCCATCCCGGACGTCCAAAGCCCCAAGGGCTGTCCCAACCGGGTTGACCTGCTTCCGAAGGCTTCCACAAAATAAAATCAGCCGGATTTTTCTTATAATCGGCAACTTCTATTCGGGCACCGGCCAACATCTCTTTCATACTGCGACCCGACAAAAAACCGTAATTCAGCATTGAATCGACCGAAAACAAAACATGGCCTTCGGCTTCGTATGCGTGACCGTTTTTAATCAGCAATTTAACCAAATCTATCATTTCATTGACAAATTCGGTTGCACGAGGACGATAATCCGGATCTTTAACATTCAAGGCATGCATATCGTCCAAATACCATTGAAACGTTTCACGGGTAATTTCCTCTATCGGTTTACCCGTCTCTTGATGTTTGTTTAATATCTTATCATCAATATCGGTAATATTTGACACATAGGTAACATGTTCATCGCCATAAACTTGACGCAATACACGATTTAACACATCAAAAACGACAGCCGATTTGGCATTACCCAAATGTGCGCGGTCATAAACCGTCGGTCCGCAGACGTACATGCGAACATTTTGGGCATCAATCGGTTCAAATTTTTCTTTGCGTCTTCTCAACGTATTGTGTAAGTACATTTCTGGCATTTTTATCTCCTTTATGCTTTGATACCCATCAGGCGTTTATAAACTCGTTCGCGACCGATTAGCGGTAATAAGACTTTCAACTCAGGACCGTTATCCGTACCGGTGATGGCTTTACGCAGAGGATGGAACAAAGCCTTACCTTTGCGGTCAATTTTGGTTTTAATCTCGTTTATCCAAGCGTTGAAGGTGTCATCGTTCCACGGCTCAGACGGTAACAATTCCGCAGCCAACTTGGTCAATTCTTCGTCTTCAATAACGGGCTCAACCTCGCGGCAACAAATGTCTTGCCACAGCTTGACATCATCAACGATTTCCAAGTTGCCTCTGACGGCATTCCAAAACTTTTCATCAACACCAACTCTGTCTTTAACTTGAGCATAGCTCAAATTTCTGACCAAATGAGTATTAAAATGGCGCAAATCTTCTTCGGAAAATTTAGGTTGTGAACGTCCGAGTTTGCTAAAATCCAAACTGTCGGCCAAGCTGTTCAAATCGTAATAAGGTTCTATGGCCTCAGATGTTCCGAGTTTGGTCAAATATGAACAAATAGCCATAGCTTCAATACCTTCGGCGCGCAAATCGGCAACACCGACAGAGCCTAAGCGTTTGGACAATTTTCCTTCTTTACCCGTCAAAAGCGGTAAGTGAGCAAAAGTCGGGATTTTTCCGCCGATGGCTTCAAACATCCTGATTTGAGAAGCCGTATTGGTAACATGGTCTTCTCCGCGAACAATATGTGTAATACCGAAATCGGTATCATCTATAACCGACGGCAAATGGTAAAGGTAAGAACCGTCTGCTCGAATAACCACCGGATCACTTAAATTTTCTGCCATATAATGACAATGACCGCGAACCATATCTTCCCAGACAATTTCTCCCGGCATAAGTTTGAAACGATAGTGAGGACGACGCCCCTCGGCTTCATAAGCCGCAATTTGCTCAGCCGTCAATCGTAAGGAGCGACGATCATAAATCGGCGGACAACCTTTGGCAAGCATTGTTTTGCGCATCAATTCCAGTTCCTCGGGAGTTTCGTAACAAGGATAAATTAAGCCTTGTTGTTTCAGTTTTTCGGTAATCTCGTTATATCTGTCAAAGCGAGCCGATTGTCTGGCTTCGCTGCTCCAATTCAAACCCAACCATTTCAAAGCATCTCTGATACCTTCTTCATATTCGGCTTTGGAACGTTCTTTATCGGTATCGTCTATTCTGAGCATAAATTCACCGCCGTTTTTCTTGGCAAGCAACCAATTAAACAGAGCGGTTCGGGTATTTCCGATATGCATACGACCCGTCGGTGACGGTGCAAATCTTACTTTTATTCCTGACATTTCAATCTTATCCTTCGATTAATTTTAATCTGGTGCGAGTATATAACATAAGCCGCCGATTTCAAGGATTTTTTGTCAAAACAAAACATCTCTGACATCATTGACACCAAAAAAGAACTTTCTGTTCAACGAAAGTTCTTTTTTGGGTTTTCTTTGTTGTCAATCTTAATTATTTTTCGACAACAGCTGTTTTCTTTTTTACTGTTTTTTTGGCTGCGGCTTTCTTGGCGGCTTTCTTGGCTGCTGCTCTTTCTTTGTCCGCGGCTTTCTTGGCGGCTTTCTTGGCTGCCGCTTTTTCCTTATCCGCGGCTTTCTTGGCGGCTTTCTTAGCTGCCGCTTTTTCTTTGTCCGCAGCTTTTTTGGCGGCTTTCTTAGCGGCCGCTTTTTCTTTGTCCGCGGCTTTCTTAGCGGCTTTCTTGGCTGCCGCTTTTTCTTTGTCCGCGGCTTTCTTAGCGGCTTTCTTAGCTGCCGCTTTTTCTTTATCCGCGGCTTTCTTAGCGGCTTTCTTAGCTGCCGCTTTTTCTTTGTCCGCAGCTTTCTTAGCGGCTTTCTTAGCTGCCGCTTTTTCTTTGTCCGCGGCTTTCTTAGCTACTTTGCTTTTGATATTCTTCGGTTTACTTTTTTGCTCAAGCCATCTCTGAGAAACTGCAATAGCCTCATCTAAGTCTTTTTCTTTACATAGACCTATGGCAACCGGATTCTTCGGACGCAATCCTTCCATTTCTCGATGTGTACCGTTGCGCAAACCTTCAATTGTTTTTTTAGTCGTACCTATTAATTTACATATTTGCGAATCGATAATTTCGGGACAATGGCGCAAAATCCATAAAATGGCAGCAGGCTTGTCGCTACGTTGTGACGGCGACAGCATTTTTTTAGCTTTTAGATTTTGTATTTTAACATTATGTTCCGGCTCCAGAGCTTGAAGCGATGCATGTTCATCTTGTTCACAGCGTTTAATTTCTTCTGCCGTTAATTGGCCGCCGGTTATCGGATTGAGACCGACAATGTTGAAAGCGACGTCTCCGTCGGCAATAGCTTGAATTTCCAACTCATGTAGCTCGCAAAAATCACCGATTTGCTTAAATGTTAGTGTTGTATTTTCGACCAACCATACAGCTGTGGCTTTGGGCATAAGCGGTGTTGTCATGTTTTTATCCTTTCCTTTGTTTTTAGCACACAATTTTTGTGAGCAAAAAACCCACATTCTTTTTATGGAATGTAGGTTAGTTGAAAAAATTTAATATAGTATTAAGAAAATACTATTGATTATCGGAAACCGGTTTTACAAAAGCGCCGAATTTGTTTTTGAACTTCGACAATTGACCACCGGTATCAACCAAACGATACACACCAGTCCAAGCCGGATGAGATTTAGGGTCAATTTCCAAAGTCATTTTATCACCGGCTTTACCCCATGTAGATCTGGTAGTAGCTACACTGCCGTCGCTCATAACATAGGTAATTTCATGATAATCCGGATGAATACCTTTTTTCATTTATTTTCTCCATAACGAATTGTTAGTTGCCGCTTTTATACATTAGTGTTTCAAATAAAGCAAGCATTATTTAAATTTTTTTTGCTTCAATTTCTAACCAACCAGACGGCCAATAAATTCCTGCAATGATGTATTGGTTGCCGCTAATTCGTCAGAAATGACAACTTGTTCAATCTTTTCGGGAGCAAGCTCTTTGCGTTTAAGATTATAAATATATCCGCCGGCTTCGCGAACCAACAGCAAGCCCGCTATAACCGAATTCAAATTATTACCTAAACTGAGACAAACATCTGCCTTGCCGGCGGCAACACCCGCCATAGACAAGGACACGCAACCCAAAACTCGAACTTTTTCAGTCTCGGCAAACAAATCGCGGTAAGCAGCCGTATATTCAGGCGTGCCGTGAGAATAACCGATGGCAGCATTGACTACGGCATAATCCCCGTCTTTTGTTGCCGATACCCGCAAACGTTCATGATTACGGAAACCCTCTTTGTAGGCGCCATTTCCTTTTTCGGCAAAGTACAATTCATCGCTCGCGCGATTATAGATAACCGAAGCCTTTACTTCTCCATGTTCACAATACGCAACCGTGGTGGCAAACAGAGGTACGCCGCGAACAAAATTCGCCATACCGTCTATCGGATTTACCAAAAAACAACTTCCTTTTTCAATCGGTTGTTTGTTTTCGACAAACACCGCATCAGGGCGCATGCGAGCCAACTCGTTTCGTAATGTTTGCGTAACGCGCTCATATGAACGTTGTACAAAAGTTTGATAACCGCGAACCGAAGATTGCAAACGTTCAATTTCGCTAAAATCGCGATCAAGCGACGCCGTGGCTTTTTTGACAGCGCCGACCAAAAGAGTTAACGTTGGAGAAAGATATGACATTATTTGGCTCTTTCAACATAATTGGCTTCAGCCGTACCAACGACAATTTTTTCGCCTTGGTTAATAAACGGCGGAACCATAATCCGGACACCATTATCCAAAATAGCCGGTTTGTATGAAGATGCCGCAGTCTGACCTTTGACGACGGGTTCGGTCTCGGCAACGGTGCAAACAACTTGTTGCGGCAATTCTACTGCAACCGGACGACCGTCTATAAAGTTGATATAAACCGTCATGCCTTCGGTCATAAACGGACGAGAATCACCCAAAATATCTGCCGGCATAACAAATTGATCAAAAGTTTCCGAATCCATAAAAGTGAGTCCGAGAGAATCTTCATAAAGAAACTGGCAGTCTTTTTCCTCTACCATCAGTTTTTCAACGGTATCTTCCGAACGGAAACGCTCGTTGGTCTTTGTTCCCTCTTCAACAGATTTCATTTCAACCTGCATAAAAGCACCGCCTTTGCCCGGCTTGATGTGGGTTGCTTTGGTTATGGTCCATGGTTTGCCTTTATATTCAATGACCCAGCCGATTCTGATAGATACTGCTTGTTGCTTCATTCTTATTCACTCCTTAATTTTTTCGATTTTCATAACATTTATTCAAAATTTACAAGTTATTTACTCTAATCTTTATTTTTTAGCAACTAAAATCTTATAATCTTCCGGATTTAATATAACCATATCGGCCGGATAGCTCGTAAAATCAACTTGTTTATCCATCGGTTCTACCGCCATTTGCAGCAAAAAAAATTCATTATACCATTTAGCCAATTCTAATGTGTTTTCTTTTCCTTCTTCCCAAATCCTAAAAATAATGAAATCCGGTTCATTTTCACTCACTATCATGGCTTCATGTCGACGATTGCGGCAAATAACTCCCAAAAAACTATGCGGCAACGCGGCACGTATTCGACATATTTCTTTTTTTAGGCTCGTTGTTTCACTCAAATCAACCACGATGCCGTCAACCGACAAAATTTTTGCCTTACTTTCAGCTTCTTCACCTTCCAATAAAATAATCTTATCCGCTGATTGCGCTTTCTTTATTTCTTCCTCTAGATAATCATCAGGTAAGCTGCTTGAATAAATGAAACATTCTGCTTCCGTATCCCTAATGTAATCATTCTCGCTTTTTTCCGATATTCTTAAAATAAATTTTGGCATATGTATCTTTTGTTGCTTGAAAAAAATGTTAATCACGGTATTATTCCAAAATATTATATACAACTGATAAGAAAAGAAAGCAAAATTTTAATATGGATAATGATTTCTCTCATTTTAAACAAACCGCTGACGCTCTCCATGAGTTAGAAAATAACGTTAAACGGTTGCAAGTCATTGCAGAAACCAAAAAAGATAAAATAAATAATCTTAAAAAATATACAATGCAGTCCATTAACCAAATTGATGCGCTTATTAACAAACTCAATCCAGCAGGAACAAAAAATGGCTCAGGTAACAATAACAATTAACTCCCGTGAATATGCCATCGCTTGCGAAAACGGACAAGAAGCTCGTATTATGCAGCTTGCCTCCGTCTTAGATGAAAAAGCAAAATTACTTAAAGGTATCAGCGGAAAAATCAGCGAAAATATGCTCTTGGCCATGATCGGCATTCTTGTCGCCGATGACTTGTTCGAAACACGCAAGTTGCTTGCCGCAAAAACAGCCGAACCCCAAAACTCAACTATCGATTATACGGCTTTGGATAACGATATCTCTCTTAAGATAAAAGCCCTTAGCGAAACAATAAAAGCTGTTGCAAATCAAATCGAATCATTATAGTATATTCCTATGTAGAGAGGACTGTTTGGTGCGTAATTCCGCAGATCTTCCGAGCCAACGTTATATTTTAGGGAACTGTCTCTGGCAAAATCGTGGTTTTGTTATATGGTGCCCACCTAGTGAGATGCGGTTCGAGACAGAATGTATCATATACGGCCCGACGGTTCTCTCTCCTTTTTATCATTTGCTGTTACGCAAACTCCGGTTATCGGAGTTTTTTTAATAATCTTACGGAGAAAATTTTGAAAATTGTCTATTGTGGTGATGTTGTCGGAAGAGCCGGCAGAGATGCCGTCCTTAACAATCTCCCTGTCATTCGCGATAAATTTAAAGCCGATGTCATAATCATCAATGTCGAAAATGCTGCTCACGGCTTTGGCGTTACCCCAGGAATTGCTAAAGATTTCTTGGAAAAAGGGGCCGATATACTGACAACGGGTAATCACGTTTGGCAACAGCGAGAAATTATTCCTTTCTTAGATGAATCCAAACAAATCGTCCGTCCGCTTAACTATCCCGAAACAGCTGCCGGACACGGAGCTGTCGTCTTTGAACTGGCAAACGGCAAAAAAATATTAGTTACCCAAGTCTTGGGACGCGTCTTTATGGAAAATGTCGACAATCCCGCTTTTGTCCTCGATAAGTTGCTCAAAAATTATGCCCTCGGACGTAATATCGACGCCATTTTGGTGGATGTACATGCCGAATGTACTTCCGAAAAACTTTCACTCGGACATTATCTCGACGGTCGAGTTTCTATCGTCGCCGGCACCCATACCCATGTTCCGACTGCCGATGCTCACATCTTAAACGGCGGTACCGCATATATTACCGATGTCGGCATGTGCGGCAACTATGATTCTGTTTTAGGTTTTGACAAACAAGCTCCCATAGATCGGCTTTGTCAAAAATATAACGGCAATCGCTTGGAAGTATGTCGAACCAACGGTACCGTTTGGGGAATCGCCGTCGATATTGATAACCACACCGGTCTGGCAAAATCAATTGAACAATTCAGCCTTAAAGGAGACAAATAATATGCCCGATAAAGAATTCATCACTTACGAAGAAGTTAATGCCGAATGTGCAAAATTGGCTCAAATTCTCAAAGACGGCAACTTTAAAAGAATAATCGCCGTGGCTCGCGGCGGTCTCGTTCCCGCTTGTATTTTAGCACAAATGCTCAATATCAGAGAAATCAGCAGTATTTCCCTTGCCAGTTACGAAGGAGAGCAACAGTCCAAAATTAAATGTTTGGTTCCTCCCGAAATCAGTATGGATGAAAATACATTGTTTGTTGATGATTTATACGATTCAGGAAGTACCTATCGTTACTTGAAAGAAAAATATCCCAAAGCTAAAATTGCCGTCATTTTTTGCAAAAATCCCAATGCTGAACTTGACTTTCCCGCGGCTGCCAAAAAAGCCGGACGATGGTTGGTTTTTCCGTGGGAATTTGAACCGATTAAATAAATCTGATTATCGTGTTTCGGCCACGATTTTGCTCCCGATGGACGGCGCTTTACCCATACCTTGTTCAACAGCGTTTTTCTCAACAAAACCCATTTCACCGTTATCAAGCATAATCCTATACCAACTCTTATCCGGCGTAAATCCGGTTAAACGAACCGTTTGTCCCTCAACTCCTTTCGCCATAACATCAAATTTGTCTCCCGGACCATACATCACATCCGTATCGGCTTTGAGGTGATAAAGCATCTTGTCATCATAAATATCAACCGGAATATCAAAAATCTTAGAAACGACAATATCATCAAAAGTTTCACCGCCATTGTTAAATTGAACTTTTTGAAAATAGGTAATTTCGTTTTCTTTTCTGACATATTGTTGCAGGCCGCCAAACACAGAATTTGCAATCGGCGACAAGATAACCATCAACAGAATAAACGGTACTAGTAAATTAGCGGCTTTTAACCTAAACCAACGCCAACGCGGCGGCTTTTGAACTTTTCCGCCTAACCTTTTAATAAAACGTTCTATCAACGGACGTTGCTCGGGCAAAGCATATTCCAAAGCTAAGATTGCAGAGTAAAGCGATTTTTTTTCCTTTTTTTCTTCATCATAGGCTAAAGCATTATGCAATAATACGGTTAAATTGTCCTGCCGATTGGTACCGATATGTTTATAATTGGCAATCAGAGCCCGACAATTGACTGCGAAAGATTTTATTCCCCACCAGCCGCAAAGCCAGTTAGACAGAGAACATTTCAGAATTTCATTAAGTGCTTGCTTTTCCGTACAAATAAGACGCTCTTCACGATGTGAAAATTTAATAATCTTGCCGAAAACATAACGTAAGTCAAAAGCTCGGACATCTGGATTTTCTTCGTTCATCCTATCTTTCAAAATGCTCAGCGCATCCATCTGAGGAAAATTATCTTTATCATAAATGCAGGCCAGCAAGTCATATCGCAAACGCTTATTCTCGTCTTGCAATATATCATATGCCACGGAGAGTTTTTGAAAATGTTCTATTGCATCCTCAGCTTTGTTATAATCGGGATGCCATTCTTTTGCTTTATCCCGATAATGAAGTTTGATGGTCTTTGCATCGGCATCGGGCGAAACATCCAAAATTTGATAATATTCTAAAGGATCTTGATTATACATTTTTTTCATCCTGCAAAATCTTTTGAGCTATTTCAATCACATCTTCCGCGGCTTCGCAAGTCGGGTAACGGCTGATTAGCGGCATCTGGCTGCGAATGGCATCACGAACACGAGCATCTCGGCGTACAATTCCCAGCAACGGCGGCGATATTTTTAAAAAGGTTTGACATGCTTTTTGCAAAATGTCAAATGTCTGCTTACCTTCACGCAAGCTCTCGGCCTGATTAACAACGACTTCCAAGCGGCATTTGGGATATTGCATATTCATTAATTTGATAAAAGCATAAGCGTCCGTTAGGGCCGTTGGTTCATCGGTACATACGACAATCACACGTCCGGACATACCTGATAAAATACGAATCGATTTTTCGACCCCTGCTCCCATATCTAAAATGACTTTATCATACGATCCCGAAAGCAATGCTAAATCTTCTGCCAAAATTTGTAACCGCCCTATCGGCATTGAAGCCAATCCGCCCGAACCGGAACGTCCGGCAATAACATCAAATCTGCACTTGTCGCAATAATGGACAACCTGATTGAGCGTTGTGGCACCGGTAACAACATTTCCTAAATCAAAAGGCACCATCAGTCCTAATTGCACATCAATATTGGCCATTCCCAAATCGCCGTCAAACAACAGTGTTTTTTGTTTCATCGCGCTCAAAGCATGTGCTAACGTGATGGAAAACCACGTTTTACCGACTCCGCCTTTGCCTGAGGCAATTGCAATCATTCGGTTAGCTTGTTGTAAGCGTAAATCTTTGAAATCTGTTCTGATATACTGCTCCATCATAACTCCCCTAAGCCAACAGAGCCCGCGCCAATGACGGCATATCCAAAGATGTTAACCCATTAGTTATATTGGAACTGACCGATGCCCAGCCCAAACGAAAACCTCCTTCTACCGCTGCTGACAGCAACCCGCCCATTCTTCGGCATAAATCTAATTTTGTCGGAAGCAAACATGTTGCACCGGCTTGCGCAAACAAAAATCCGGTTTCTCCTGCATCATAAGCATTATATCCGGCATCAAGTGTTAATATGGTTTCTCCGCCTGACTCTGCAACAAGCTCTTTAAGACGCTCATTGTCATCTGCTGAAAACGGATTTAATCCGGGAGTATCAACCAGCACCAAATCATTTGTTGCGCTCGCCTGTCGAATCGTTTGCAGCAATTCTTTAGCATGTGTCAGCGGATTAAACTCCACGCCCAGAATCCCTGCAAAAGCTCGTAATTGCGCATTGGCTCCGGCTCTAACCGTATCCATACTGACAATAGCCGCAGACAGACCCTTAAAATGAGCTAAAGCCGCCGTTTTAACCAAGGCTGTCGTTTTTCCGCTTCCTTGTAAACCGACAAAAACTTTTATGGGGTGAATTTTATCCAAAATGTCATACGTGGTAAACAAATCACTCAAAACAGACGTTAAAATTTCGGCATCATCTTTCAGATTTGCCTCAATAGCTTTGCGGCGACATAAAGACAGTAATTTTGCCTGTGCCAAAGCTCCTGTTTCGTGAAAATCAAGACGTTCGCGAATGACGGCATCGCTATATGAAGCCGCATAAATTTGTGGTTCGTCCTTATCCGAAAATTCAACATCATCCGTTTCAACAGCCGCAACCAATTCACTGCGTCCGTCAGCCGTTTGTGATGTAGATACAATAACCGCTTCGTCTCCCAACTCTTCTTTAACACGGTGCATTAAACGTATCATATCGTTATCGACGAATTTTTTTATTCGCATTTTTACTCCTCGATTTTTACTATCTGGGTCAACAATACGCCAAGTTTGCCATCTTTTGACATGAGCTTTCCCTTAGCAGCAAGATGACCGTTTAAGCAAATATTGACATTATCGCCGATATTGTGCTTAACTTTTGTATCAATGCCGTTTTCTATGTTTTTCAAATCACTATTGTTTATCTCAATTTGACCGAATTCTACTGTCATATCAAGCGGAAAATTTTCAAATCTGTTCTGTTTATCCTTAGCTTCTTTTTTAGTTTGTTGCAAAAGCTCTTGTATGCGACTGAGTAATTGTTGATTATTTTGCTCATCGGGTTCAAATTTTGGAACAAAAGGACGATTAATTGACAAATCTAAAACGGCGGGAGCATTTTCATCCGTAATTTTTATATTATTGGACTCAATCTCTTTTTGGACCATTAATGTCGACCTCCGCTCTTTGTATCGTCCAGACTTATTTTTCCGCGGGATGCCAAAGATTGTGCCAAACAGATAATTTCTGCCTGAGCTTTTTCAACTTCAATCAGACGTACAGGTCCCATTTCATTCATCTGTTTTTGAACATATTCCGCCGCTGCCGAAGACATATTGGCAAAAAGATGTTGTTTTAATTTTTCGGAAGCACCGCGCAAGGCTACGGCTAATCTTTCGGCTTCAACATCATCGAACAGACGTCTGATATCTTTGTCAGAGACATTCACAAAATCTTCAAAATTAAACATCAGTTCACGTAATTTATCAGCCAAAGGTGAATTCTGTTTTTCCAAGACTTCCAGCATTTGTTTTTGTTTAGTCAAATTCATCAAAGAAAAGAGTTTATAAACACTTTGACGTTCACGTTTTTTTTCTTGAAACAATGAGTTTGTCAAAGATTGCTCTATGGCTTTTGCAACTTCTCGTGTTATCGGCGCATTTTCGCTCATGGCCAACAGAACATCAACGGCTGTTGCCATCGGCAGTGCATTGAGCACGGATGAAGCCGTATCGGGACTGAGTTTTCCGAGGACATAAGCCGTTATTGCAGGATTTTCATTCCGTAAAAACTCGGCAAGGCTCTTACCATCCGACTGTTCCAATTTATCCCATAAAGGCAGTTGATTTTTTTTGTTTGGTGTTTTTTCTTGCGGTTTTTTGTTAATCAACCACAGTAAAATCAAAATTATGATAATACCGAGCAAACAGCCCCAGTTAGCCGAAACAAAAGAAGATGAATTTTGCGGACGATAATTTTCGATTTGCAATCTGTCGCCGCGTTCGGCAACAAAACCGATAACCGGTGTGATTAAAGCGGCATAAGCATTGAGTTCGTTTGAAGAATGAGCAAAATATTCATCACCTTTTTTAACTCCTTCAATCAAAACCAGAACCGACATTTGTTTAATTTGTCCGCCGTTTTGGACAATCAGTCGATTATATTTGTTAAGGGCATATTCGCCCTCGCTGGCAAAATTTTGTGCCGCTTTATACGAACGCAAGACCTGTCCGTTTGGATCATACATTTCTTCGCTGGTGGCAACGGTATCATAATCGACATCGAGTGAAACTTCGGCTTTTACTTTATTTTTGCCGACTAAAGGTTCCAACACATTCACAATGCGTTTGGCCAAAAATATCTCTTCGGCACGACGCGCGCCGTCTCGGCTTTCCGAAGTTTCATATACATTGATTGTCGGTCGCCGGTCAGTTAACGCGGCCGCCGCAAACAAGATGACCGCCAAACCCAGAGCAAAACTGACCGCGGCAGCGGCCAAACCTTGAGCACATGAATAATGTTTTTTTTGCTGTTTCACTTTTCTCACCTGATTTACATCATTTTTTATTTTAGAGTAGTCTTTTTTCACTTATTATAAAAAGCAATTTTTTCAGATATTCACAACCTTTGCCAAAGAATTAAGCAATTCTGTCTGTGCATCATCATCATTTAGGCGGTGATTGGAGGCTTTGAGCAATTTCAGCTCAACATTTTCGGAGCGGACGGCCCGCACAAAATCCAAAGCACATTGCCATGGCAGACTGGCATCCTGCATTCCTTGAATAAAATGCACCGGACAATCTATCGGCCACGATTTTTCGTTTTCGGGCAAACAATTCTGAAAAGCCGTATCTATAAATCTTTGGGTAATCGTATAAGTAAAATCTTTATTACCAAAACTAAACTGACCTTTTTGCGCCAAATCGGCTTTTTGTTCGGCCGTGACCATTGAGGCAAATCTTTTCACAAAATTCGGCGCCGCCGCCAAGCCTACCACACCTTTAACACGCTCGGGACGCGCTATTGCCGCAATCAGTGACAGCCAGCCGCCCATGGAAGAGCCGACACAGACCACATCTCCCGTTATGGCTTCGTCAATGACTTCTAAAACCTGACTTTTCCAAATTTCGAAATCGGCTTTATCCAAATTTTCTCTATCCGACCCGTGTCCCGCATAATCAAAACGAAACAACCCCACACCATGCTCCAAACAAAAGCATTTGACCGTTTCAGGCTTCTTTCCCCAGCAATCCGAACAAAAACCATGCAGATATAAAATCGTCGGTGCATTATTTTTTGGCGCAATATGTTCAAAATCTGTTGCAAAGCAAGATTTAAAAGTGTACTTTGACATAATTAGTCGGTCCAACATAAATTAATTTAAAACTGCGAGGATTATATTAAGAAAATGGAAAAAGGTAAAGTACAAAAACCAGTTGTTCTACAAGTCCTACCCGAACTCAACCACGGCGGTGTCGAAATGGGAACAATCGAAATCGCTTCTGCTTTGCAAGATGCCGAAATTAAAAATTTCGTCGCTTCTGCAGGCGGTCGTATGGAATACGAATTAGATAAAATTAAAGTTCCTCATTTTACGCTGCCGTTAAAAACCAAAAATCCGATAAAAATTTATCTTAATTCATTAAAATTGGAAAAAATAATCAAAGAAAACGGGATTAATATCGTACATGCTCGCTCACGCGCTCCGGCTTGGAGTGCTTATTGGGCAGCCAAACGCGCCGGTGTTAAATTTTTAACAACCTTCCACGGAACATACGGCTTGGGTCCCAGAGGAATTAAAAAATTTTATAACCGCGTCATGACTTACGGACAACTTGTTATCGCCATTTCCAATCATATCAAAAAACATATGATTGATAACTATCAGGTTGATGAAAATAAAATCAGACTCATTCCGCGGTGCGTCGATATTGACAAATTTTCACCCGGTGCTGTTTCACAAGAACGTATTATTCGCACCATTCAAGAAAATCAGATACCTGAAGACTTGCCGATTATTTCTCTCGTCGGACGTATTACTCGTTGGAAAGGTCAACATTTGTTACTCGAAGCTCTCGCTAAAATTAAAGACCGTGACTTTTTCTGCATGATTGTCGGCTCCGATCAGGGACGCGTCAAATATACCGAAGAACTTAAAGATATGATTAAAAAATATGGTCTGGAACACAAAGTCAAAATTATCGGTCAAAGTTTTGATATCCCAGCCTTGTTAATGGTTTCGGACATCGTCTTGTCTACGGCTATTGAGCCCGAAGCATTCGGACGAGCCGCCATTGAAGGACAAGCTATGGGAAAAATCGTCATTGCTTCAAATATCGGCGGTTCGCTCGAAAATACCATCGACGGCGTTACCGGAAAATTATTTGAAAGCAATAACCCGCAAGCGTTGGCGGATGCGCTTGAATGGGCTCTCGACCTCCCCTTGGAGGAAAAGAAAAAAATCTCCGCCGCCGCAATTAAAAATGTCAGAGATAATTTTACAAAAAAGATTATGTGTGATAAAACTATTGCGGTTTATAACGAACTTATAAATATGAAATAAAATTTTAATTAAAAGGATAAGATAATGGTTGCTATAAAATTGCCGGATGGCAGTATTATGAATTTCGACGGCGCCGTTTCCGGTTTGGAAATCGCCGAAAAAATAAGTGCCGGTTTAGCAAAAAATGCTTTAGCGGTGAAGGTTAATGATAAATTGCAAGATCTCAGCACTCCGATCACAACCGATGCGACCGTAACCGTTATCACATCTAAAGATAAAGATGGTTTGGCTATCTTGCGTCACTCTTGCTCTCACGTCATGGCTGAAGCCGTTAAAGAACTGTGGCCCGATGTACAAGTTACCATTGGACCGGCTATCGAAAACGGTTTTTATTACGATTTTGCTCGCAAAGAACCTTTTACAACCGAAGATTTTGCACAAATCGAAGCTAAAATGCACGAAATCGTTAAACGTGACGAAAAAGTTTCCCGCAAAGTTTTGCCCAGAAACGAAGCTATTGAATATTTCAAATCCATCGGCGAACATTACAAAGTCGAATTGATTGAAGACCTTCCCGAATCGGAAGTTATCTCCCTTTATTCTCAAGGCAACTTCACCGACCTTTGCCGCGGACCTCACGTTCCTTCAACCGGAAAAATCGGCGACGCTTTCAAATTGACTAAAGTGGCCGGGGCTTATTGGCGCGGCGACTCCAACCGTGAAATGTTGCAACGTATTTATGCAACAGCTTGGGCCAACAAAAAAGATTTGCAAGATTACCTGACAATGCTTGAAGAAGCCGAAAAACGTGACCACCGCAAATTGGGCAAAGAAATGGACTTGTTCCACTTTGAACCAGAGTATGCGCCGGGAGCCGTTTTTTGGCACGACAAAGGCTACAAAATCTATCGCAAATTGATTGAATATATGCGTAACCGCCAAGAACATAACGGTTATATCGAAATCTCAACCCCTCGCGTTATGGATAGAGTTTTATGGGAAATTTCCGGTCACTGGGATAAATACGGTGCTCACAACTACTCCGGTCAGACCGAAGAAAAAAAATGGTTCTGCATTAAACCTATGAACTGCCCGGGCGGATTATTGGTTTATAAACAAGGAATCAAATCTTACCGCGATTTGCCCCTCAGAATAGCTGAATTTGGTAAAGTTAACCGCTATGAGGCTTCCGGCTCGTTAATGGGTTTGATGCGCGTACGCGAATTTACTCAAGATGATGCCCACATCTTCTGCACACCCGAACAAATGGAAGATGAATGTATTACAACCTTAAAGTTAATTTTAGATATCTACAAAGACTTTGGCTTTGAAGATGTAAAAATTTATCTTTCTACCCGTCCTGACAGTATTTATCGTATTGGTTCCGACGAAATTTGGGATTTGTGCGAAAACGCTCTTGCCAACGCCCTGACCTCTCACGGATATAAATATGAAATCAATGAAGGCGAAGGCGCTTTCTATGGACCAAAACTTGAGTTCATTTTGAAAGACGCTATCGGTCGTGAATGGCAATGCGGTACAATTCAAGTAGATATGAACTTGCCGCAACGTTTTGATATTTCTTATATCGGCGAAGATGGCGAAAAACATCAACCCGTTATGTTGCACCGTGCTTTGTTCGGTTCAATCGAACGCTTTTTGGGCATTTTGATTGAAAACCATGCCGGAAAATTACCGCTCTGGCTCTCTCCGGAACAAGTCGTCGTTGCTCCGATTGTCAGCGAATTCGATGATTATGCCGAAGAAGTTGCAGCCAAATTGCGTGAAGCCGGACTTTATGCCAAAACAGATTTACGCAATGAAAAAATTAACTATAAAATTCGTGAACATTCCGTAGCCAAAATTCCGGTCATTGCCGTTGTCGGCGCCAAAGAAAAAGAAAACGGAACGGTTACCGTACGTCGTTTGGGCTCTGATAAACAAGAAGTTATGAAGTTGGAAGACTTTGTTGCCGCATTGAAACAAGAAGCTCAAATGCCGCACTTGCATGAATAGTCTGTTTTAAGTTAAAAGAAAAACCTCAGTTATCAAAACTGAGGTTTTTCTTTTACGAACTTTGTCTATTGTTTTTTCTCTTTATCCTCTCCTTTGTTTTGCCAAAAGCGAAGTGTCTTTACAACCAAACCGACAAAATTCAAATAAACAACCAAGGCTCCTCTTATGGCTAACTTGCTTTTGAGCTGTTGCTCAGATGATGCAATAATATTATGTATATCCTCACCGGAATAAGCCATGATGGAACAATACACCATAACCGAAATCAAACCTACCGCTAAATCGGTTAAACTTAACGGGAATAACCAATATCCCGCCAATGTTAATATTGTTCCCCATGCAAAGGTTAACAAAATACAATGCCACGATATCATATCCTTGCGTGAGATTGCTCCGGTTAAAGACATACCAAAAAAAGCACCGGCCGAAACCAATAATCCTCTTGCAATGTCAGCTTTAATAAACACTATGGAAACACTGCTTAGTGCTGCACCCAAGAGCCCGCAGAACAATAAAAAAATAATCAACAAAGAAGCAAAGCTCATTTTGCTTCGTTCTTTTGGAATGGCTAAATACAGAAGCAACGGTAATAATAAAAGTATCCATCCGCTGGTACTCAATACCATTTTGTTGTCTGCATCCAAAATATAAAGGAATTCTCTGTATTCCTGTACAAGTGTTAACAAATAGGCTACGGCTGCCGAAAGCATTGCACCTATGCCCATAAAGGCAAATAGACGTACAACAACTTGATTTTCGAGTTTTTTTGCTAGAGTCTTCATAAAATAATTGATTAATGATTAATAATACCTTGATATGGGCATTAAATCTATTTTTACAATAGAAATTTTACTTTATTTTTTGCAAGCCTTTCAAATAAAATAAATTTTAGGATAAAGATATAGAATTGACCTTATGCCTTATATTCCTATGTAAAATTCTGATTTTTTCAAAACGTACCGATATAGTGAGAGGCAAAGAACCTCCGCCTCTTTTATCAAGACGGAACGATATTATCAACCGCTTGACGTCTCAAACTTGCTTTTCTTGTATCACAAGTCATAAACCTTCGAGCCGACAAAACGATATTAGCATATCAAATTTTGTTCACTTAAGCTTCAAAATCACGCAATTATCGCTAGACTTGTATACCGCTATCAGCTTATACAAGTAATTATTGTGTTATAGTAATTTTAAGGGTTCTTGAGGCTTGTCGTTCTTTTCGACTTGCGGTTTTGATTTTTTAGGTTTTTTATAACCAACTTTGTTATCAATATAACTCGCCAAATTAAGACCAAATGTCTGACGAATATATTGCGTCATTTCTGTCGGCTTTTCCTTAAATGTTTCGGCAGCAGCTTGAGCTTGCAAAACTTCCTCGATTTTTAAGATTTTTTCTAAGGCATCGCGTTTTTCAGCCGCACCTTCAATACCATAAACTGAAGCTATATTATACCAAATATAAGCCTGATACTCATTTTTTTGGTATGAAGTACCCGTTGCCAAGATATCACCTAAATCCATCATGGCCTGAATATGTCCTTGATGTGCAGCCTCAGTTAAATATTTGACGGCATTGCCATAGTTACGCGGTGTTCCCTCGGCATTAATGTAGCGTTGTGCCAATTCATATTGTGCCTCATCAAAAGACACGGCGGCCTGTTTAATTAAGTTAAAGGCTTTTTTATAATTTTTTTGAACGGCAAAACCGCGATAGTAAGAATAACCCACCATATATTGGGCTGTTATATTGCCTGTCTCGGCTGCTTGTTGCAATAGCTCAAAAATTCTGGCATTAGAGACATTGCTTGAAGTCGTTAAATAAATAAAGGCCAGATTAATGGCTGCTTCGCCATTACCAAGTCGAGCGGCTTTATCAAACATTTCGACTGCTTTTGAAACATTTTTTTCTGTGCCGATGCCGCTATAATATAAACTTCCCAAATTATTAATGGCAATTTTATCTTCTTGAGCTGCGGCCATTGAATAGTAACGAAAAGCCTTTTTCTCATCTCGAGAAACGCCGTTTTCACCATACAAATACATATAACCCAAAGTTAGGCATGCATCGACATTACCCTCTTCGGCCATACGTGTCATACGATCTAAAAAGCTCTCTTGCGGCTCTTCGGGTTTACGGGTAAACTCTTCCGCCTTTTCTTTCTTTTTCAAAAATGAAAAATTCAGAAAAGAAAAAACGCCATCATCGTCAACTTTGACTTCTTCGCTTTTTTCCTTTTTTTGTTCCGGTTCAAAAGATTTTGCTTCAGATGAGGATATTTTTTCTTCTTTTTGGGTTTCTTCACCAAACAAATCTATTAATGACATATCATCATCCGCCGCAAAGGCAGGAAATGCGATACATCCAAAACAAATAGCAAAGTACAGAGTTTTCGGCATTGTCTTAATCCCGTC
Organism: uncultured Alphaproteobacteria bacterium; assembly: GCA_944390315.1. Classification (GTDB taxonomy): domain Bacteria; phylum Pseudomonadota; class Alphaproteobacteria; order RF32; family CAG-239; genus JAFUYI01. The sequence goes on along the minus strand of CALXPO010000022.1, from coordinate 25,321 downwards.
ATGATAAATAAGTTTTTTTTGCATCATATACGAAAATTTGACTTATTCAAATCTTTTTAATAATTTTGTTCATTTTGTTTGGCTTTTGCTATTTGAGCCGTCATATCCAGATTTTGCGTTTTATCCTTATTATCTTTTTTAGCTGTAACCTGCTCGGGAGATTTACGACCTGTCAAAACTTTCAAGAAATTTTTTATTTTACCTTTATCTGTTTTGCCTTTTATTGAATCCCCTATTTGTTCGCGGGCATCGGCACTCAAGCCTATTTGATTTTCAACTTCCTCAGCTATGACTTCTTTTTCACTTGCTTCCAAGCCTATCTTTTCATCACCGATGTATTGGCTTAAGTTTCCGGGAGATTTTATGCCTTGTTGCTTGCAGTACTCATTACTGCAAATCTTGTCAAACATTTTACTTATTCTTTTATTGAATTCCTTTTCATTGCCGAGAGCCGTAGTCGCCGCATCGCTTCGATCAACAGCATTTATTCCCTTATTTGTAACTTGGTTATAATAATGCGATTGATATTTTTCTTGCCACATTTTGGTCGTACCCTCGACCATTAGTTTCTTCCCTTCTTTACTATCGGCATCAAGTCCGTTAGCCAAGGCTTCCTTATAAAAAGTAAAACGTTTATCTATGTCACTATCAAATACTTTTAAGGCTTCTTCTTTTGTCTTTCCCGATTTAAGAGACTTGTTATATTCCGTTAAGATTCCGTTCAATTCACTCACATTGGCCGAAATTTCATCATATTTATTCAGTTCGGCATATTGCTCGGGAGACAAACCCGGTGCATATATCCCCAATTCGTCATTAACTCTGTGTTGTTCTTCATGCGCACGAAGGCATTTGGCTGTTAATGATTGCGGATCGTTGAGCTCTTTTATCATACCTATCGCCGAATAAAATTGCTGTTTTGCAACATTTTCATCCAAAGATGGATTGTTCTTAACATAATTATCAGCCAAACGTTCTATGACGTCATCGCTTATATCTATATATTTAGTCGTAATATTCTTATTTTCATAGTCATAATATGCAGCGGCTCCATCAGCCATTTCAGCTAGTGAAACCTTTTCTACGACATCTTCACTGGCATTGGCAAAAAGTTCTTTTTCTTCTTGTTTCCATTCCTTATTCAGTTCTTTACCATCCAGTTCGTAAGGTGATATGGGCGTGCCGTTAATCTCGTTATATACGCCGTTGGTGCCTTTTTCTTGCGTAATAGGCACACCAAATAGGTCAATCGTATTATTTTGCTCGTTCGATTGATTGGATACTGCAGTTTGAACTTGCTCTATTCTAACTTCGTTTGCAGGGTTTTCCTGATTTTGCAGCGTCTTTTCACCAGCCATGGAGGGAACTACCGTACTGGCAAAAGCAACTACCGTAGCAACTTTTTCAACTCCCACTGCCTTGCGGGCTTTTTCCGCTTGTTCTTTTATTTTTGTACTGCCCTTGCGTATATGTTCTTGTAAATCTTGTAATGACATTACCCTGCTCCTTTATTTTATTTAAAGTATATTAGATTTTGTACTTTTTGTCAAAAAAATTATTATGAATTTTTTGTTTATTTTTCCGATATTTGTACTTATAATGTCGCCGATTTTAAAAATTGAGAAAAAAAGGAACTAAAAAATGCCAGCTTTTGAACCGCCGCTCTATACGTTAAAAGGAGTTAAAATTCGCTTCGGCAGCAAACAACTGTTTGAAAATGTCGAACTCTATATCAACCGAGGCGATAAAATTTCTTTGGTCGGACGTAACGGTTCGGGCAAGTCAACCTTGCTCAAAATAATTGCCGGCATTTTAGAACCCGATGACGGGGAAATTTTTATTCAACCCAACACCAAAATCGGCTATATGCCCCAAGATGCCGACTTATCCGCTTTTAAAACCTTAAGAGAAGTCTTGGAATCGGGATTGGATAAGCACGACGGCACGGAAGACTACAAAGTTCAGATGTGGATTGAGCAACTCGGTATTGAAGCAGACGCCAACCCCGAAACCGCTTCCGGAGGCGAAAGACGCAAAGCCACCTTGGCCAAAGCCTTAATTGAAGAACCTGATATTTTACTTTTGGATGAACCTACCAACCACTTGGATATGCCGACCATTGAAAAACTTGAAAAAATTGTCGGCAATTATAACGGTGCCGTTGTCGTCATCAGCCACGACCGCCGCTTTTTGACCAATGTTTCGCGCACCACTTTTTGGCTCGACCGCGGAACATTGCGACGCAACAACAAAGGATTCGGCAGCTTTGAAGAATGGCAGGACCAGGTTATTGAGCAAGAAATCATCGCCCAAAAATATCTTAACAAAAAAATTGCCGAAGAAACCGAATGGCTGCACAAAGGCGTTACCGCCCGTCGCAAACGCAATATGGGACGTTTGCGCCGATTAATTCAACTGCGTCAGGAACGCAAAGAACAAATTAAACAAATCGGCTCCGTTAATATGGATATTGAAAATACCGCCTGGCGCTCCAAATTGGTCATTGAGGCCAAGCACTTAATGAAAAGTTTTGGTAATCGAATTATTGTTAACGATTTTTCGACCAAAATTATCCGCGGCAATAAAATCGGTATCGTCGGTCCGAACGGCGCCGGCAAAACTACTTTAATCAAACTGCTTACCAAAAAACTCGAACCGGATTCCGGCTTTGTACGTATCGGCAAAAATTTGGAAGAAGCCTATTTCGACCAAAACAGATTTTCGCTTGCTCCCAACAAAACTTTGTGGCAGACCCTTTGCGACAAGGGCGACCATATTTGGGTACGCGGTTCTTACCGCCATGTGGTGGCTTATCTGAAAGATTTTTTGTTTACGCCCGAACAGGCAAAATCACCTGTTGCCGCACTTTCCGGCGGTGAAAAAAATCGTCTGATGTTGGCAAAAGTTTTGGCTCAACCTTCAAACTTTTTACTGCTCGACGAACCGACCAATGATTTGGATATGGATACGCTTGACTTGTTGCAGGAAATGCTCAGCGATTATGACGGCACAATTTTAATTGTCAGCCACGATCGTGACTTTTTGGATAAAATCGTTACTTCCATTATCTATATGAAGGGTGACGGTAAGGTCGAGGAATTTGTCGGCAGCTACTCAGACTTGCTCGAAAAACAAAACGAGAAAGAACAGATAACCACGAAAAAAACAACTTTGCAAAAAGCCAAAACCGTCGAGGCTCCCGAAAAGAAAGAAGCTCCGCGCACAAAACTCAGTTATAATCAACAGCGCTTGCTCCAAGTTCTGCCCGAACAAATCGCTCAAACCGAAAAGACCATAGAACAGGTAAAATCAGATTTGAGTAACCCCGATTTATATCAGAGCAATCCCGACCGTTTTATGGAGCTGAGCAAACAATTGGAAGAGCTTGAAAGCAAAAAAGAAACTGACGAAAATCAGTGGCTCGAAATTTCGATGTTGGCCGAAGAACTTACCGCTGCTAAAAAATAAGCTACCAACGCAACTTTGAAATAACATAATCGGGATACGCTTCCAGCATATTACCGAGTTCGCGTGTTTTGGTAACATCGGGAATATACCCCTCTCCCAAGAAATTAATATGGATGCCTTTGGTCACTAAACATGATGAAATTCCGACCAAAGTAGCAGCTTTTATATCCGTCGGCATGCTGTCCCCGATAAATAATATTTTTTTGCGCTCGATATCTGTCAACGCCCCCAAGGCATATTCCACTATTTTGGCATCAGGTTTGCCGACGGTTATGATTTTGCCGCCTAGGACGGCATATTGTTCGGCGATTGAACCTGCCGCCGAAACCACGTCATCACCCCACAGCACAGAGGTATCATTACCGACGCAAACCAAAGGCAACCCCAAACTGACCGCGTGATGCAGGTTGTCCAGACAAGCATCGACACCGCATCCTTCGGCTAAATTGCCGATATAAACAAAATCAGCTTTGTTCAAATCCGAAACTTTGACATATGGCAAACCGTCAAAAACAGATTCCGCATTTTGGTCACCGAGATTATAGTAATTTTTTTGCAAGCCGAAACTCGGCAACTGATAGTGCAAAACTTCTCCGGCCGTGACCATTGCCGAAAACAGGCGCGGAGAATAGCCCGCCTGATGAAACAGACGACATAATTCTTCCACCCGCATTGCACTGTTGCTGACGAGAACAATTTTTTTACCGCGTTTATAGAGCTCTATCAAAGTCTCCATGGCATCGGGAATAAAAGCAACACCGTTATGGATGACGCCGTTAAAGCCGCAAACAACGGCATCGTAGGCGTCAATGACTTTAGAGAGATTAACTATCGGCTTTATCATTTTCATAACTTAACACTCATTAAACTTTTTATATTTTGTCTAACAATAGCAGAGCATTATTAAAAAACGATTTAAATTGCAAGTTTTATTATGCTTTCTTGTATCCTGACAGCCGCAAAATAACCTCATTGGCAATGGTTAAACCGAAAATGGAGGTTACCGTCGGCAATGACCCCATGGTATGCCGTTGTCTGCCACCGTCAGATGGTTTATCCTCCATAAACAAAGCACTTTCGGGAACGGAAACGACTTCGTCGGAAGATACGCACCAAATTTTGTGCAAATCACACCCGCGATGTTTCAAGCGCTTGCGGATAAACTTGGCCAACGGGCAATTTTTGGTCTTATCCAAAGTTTGAAGTTTGATACTTGTCGTATCGGTTTTGAGTGCCGCCCCCATTGAAGAAATAAAAGGAATCTGCTTTTCCGTCAGCGCCTGCATCAACCCGCATTTGGGATTAAGCGAATCTATGGCGTCGACCACCATATCTACTTTTTGTTCCAAAAGCTCGGGCAAAGTTTCGGCATTGACAAACATATCCCTGACTTCAACCTTGCAGTCGGGATTAATGTCTTTTACCCTCTTGGCCGCCAACTCGCTTTTCTTTTGCCCGATGGTGGAACCGAGCGCCAAAATCTGGCGGTTGATATTGCTTTCTTCAACCTTATCAAAATCAACCAGAATCAAATGTCCTATGCCCGAGCGAGCCAAGGCTTCCAAAACATAGCCGCCGACGGCGCCCAAGCCGACAATCATCACCGAGCTGTTTTGCAAACGCTTGAAATTTTCTTCTCCGAGCAGAGCTTCGATGCGCATAAATCTACTGTTTTCCATAAATAAATTCCTTTGCGTTGACTTCTATTTGAGCCGACAATTCCTCTTCTTCTTGATTTTTCCATTTTGCAATTTGCGCCAATAATTCAGGCAAAAACATCGGTGTTTGTTCTTCTCCCTTTATCGGTCCCTGATAAGGTCCGTCAGTTTCAAGCAACAATCTGTCCGCCGGTATGTTTTGAATGATTTTTTGCCCCTCGCGGTTTTTCAAAATCGACGCCGAAAAAGAAACATATCCGCCGTTTTGCACAATCGGACGCAAATGCTCCGACCGACCGTTAAAAGAATGTATCATAAAACGAGGCGGCATATCAGGCAAAACGCAATTCAGAGCGTCCACCGCCTTGACGGCATGCACAATCAACGGACGTTGCAATTCTATTGCCAATCGGCAATGAACATCAAACACTTCTTTTTGCAGTTCAAAATCCGGTTTTAATCCGTCCAATCCACATTCTCCGACCAAGGCTTGCGGATTTTGCTCCAATATGTTTTTTAACCTTTGTTCCCAACCTTGTTCAACATCGCCGACGTACCACGGATGGATACCAAAGGCGGGAATAATCCTTTTATTTAAAGCAAAATCTTTGACCGCTTGCCAATCTTTTTCACTTGTGGCGGCGCAGACAAACCTGTTTACGCCGATTTTAACCGCGGCGTTGATAATATCCGTTGCACAGTTTATCTTATAATCTTGCAAGTGAATGTGCATATCGCTAAAATTCATACAATTTTGCTCTTTTATAAAAAATCAAATTATTGGAAAGGATAATAAGCAGATATGAGTATTTTGACAAGACCGATTTTGGAAATCAATCTCGGCAATTTGAAAAAGAATTATCTTTTGTTAAAAGGCTTGGCACCAAAATCGGAAGCCGCAGCCGTAGTCAAAGATGATGCTTACGGTTTGGGTGCCGAAACGGTAGCAAAAGTTTTGTATGATGAAGCCGACTGCCGTTGTTTTTTTGTGGCACACGGCATTGAAGGCGAAAAAGTACGCGCCGTCGCTCCCAACGCAAAGATTTACGTTTTACAGGGAATCGGTGAAGACAGTTTGCAATCTTTTCAAAAAGCCAAACTTATCCCCGTTATCGCCGGACCGGAACAACTCAAATTTTGGAAAGAACACAAAATTGACGGTATTAAACCCGCTATTCAGATTGAAACCGGCTTAAATCGTTTGGGTTTCAGAGAAAAAGATTTGTTTGAAATGTCTCCCGACGACAGGGATTTGTTCTCTTTGGTTCTTTCGCATTTGGCCTGCGCCGACGAAAAAGACCATTTTATGAATGAACATCAACTGCAAAACTTTCTGCGCCTCAAGGAAAGATTTTTCTCTCGCCTGCCCGCCTCGCTTTCTGCTTCGGACGGAACTTTTTTGGGCGCCGACTATCAATTTGATATTGTTCGTTTAGGTGCGGCCATGTACGGTATCAATACCGCGCCTTACCGCGAAAATCAGATGTTGCCGGTGGTAAAAGTTTTGGCTCCGGTTTTGGAAATTGCCGAGTTGCAAAAAGGTGATTTTGTCGGCTACTCCGCAACTTATCGCGCCGCCGACAATCGCAAAATCGCCATCGTTTCCATCGGTTACGGCGACGGTGTTCCGCGTTCGCTCTCCAACATCGGCAAAGTATTTTTCCTAAACGGCGGCAAAACTTGCGAAGCCAGAATTATCGGTCGTTTGTCTATGGATAACATTATTTGCGACGTAACCGAAGTGCCCAACCTCAAGGTCGGTGATTTGGGACATATCGTCAACGAATTCTACACTCTTGACGATATCGGACGCGATGCCGGAACAATTGCCTACGAGGTGCTTTCCCGCTTGGGCAAAAATCCTCGTTTTAAGCGTATTTACAGCAAATGATAAATTTAACACCCAACAAAAAACCCCGCCGAACAGCGGGGTTTTTATTTTTAACTTGCGCTTGCGATTAGAATTCACCGGCAGCATATTTTTTAGCCATTTCCGACATCGGGATAACTTTGATTTTGTCGGCATGACCGGCGGCACCGAAAGCAATGTAGCGAGCTTCGCATACTTTCTGCATTTCTTCGATAGCCGGTTTGAGGTATTTGCGCGGATCGAATTCTTTCGGATTTTCGGCAAACAATTTGCGGATGGCACCGGTAATGGCCATACGGCAGTCGGTATCAACGTTAACTTTACGGACACCTGACTTAATACCGCGAACGATTTCTTCTACCGGAACACCGAAGGTTTGCGGAATGGCACCGCCGTAAGCATTAATCAAATCTTGCAATTCTTGCGGAACGGAAGAAGAACCGTGCATTACCATGTGGGTATTGGGCAATTTGGCGTGAATTTTTTCAATAACGTCAATAGCCAAAATATCTCCGGTCGGCTTGCGGGTGAACTTATAAGCACCGTGAGAAGTTCCGACGGCAACGGCCAAAGCATCCAATTTGGTTTCGGCAACAAAGCGTGCGGCTTCGTCCGGATCGGTTACCAAGCGTTTTTTATCAATTGTTCCTTCGGCACCGTGACCATCTTCTTTGTCACCTTTTCCGGTTTCCAAAGAGCCGATAACACCCAACTCACCTTCAACCGATGCACCGACGGCATGAGCGCGGGCAACAACTTCTTTGGTTACATGAACATTGTATTCGTAAGAAGACGGAGTTTTGCCGTCAGCTTCCAAAGAGCCGTCCATCATAACCGAAGAATAGCCGTTAACGATAGCTGATTGGCAGATATCTACCGAAGAACCATGGTCTTGGTGCAGACAAATCGGCAATTCGGGAAACATTTCAATTCCGGCGGCAACCATATGACGAATCATCGGATCACCGGCAAATTTGCGGGCACCGGTCGAAGTTTGCAAAATAACCGGAGCGTTAACCTTGCGAGCGGCTTGCAATACGGCAATAATTTGTTCCATATCATTGACATTAAAAGCCGGAACACCATAGCTATTTTCGGCAGCGTGATCCAAAATCTGGCGCATTGTTACTAAAGGCATATATTTTCTCCTTAAACTGTTTTAATTAAAATCTTAAAGTTTGTTTTGAGTATAGTCAGACATCGTAATTTTTCAAGTTTTTTTATAAATCTGCACAAACTCGCAAAATCTCCAAAAAAGCAAGAGGCAAAAATAAATTTTGCCCCTCGCCTCTCTTTTGGTAACTTTTAACGACAATATGCTTTCACGGCATCAACTACCGCTTCGGCCGTAATGCCAAAATGTTTATACAATTCGGATGCCGGTCCCGAAGCACCGAAACCGTCCATTCCGATAATCGTACCCTTATCGCCGACATATTTTTCCCAACCGAATTTGGCTGCGGCTTCTACGGCAACACGCGGTGCTCTGCCCAATACTTTTTTACGATATTTTTCATCTTGGGCATCAAACAACTCGGTACAAGGCATGGAAACAACAGCGACTTCAATCCCTTGTTCATGCAACATTTTTTGTGCTTCAACCGCCAATGAGACTTCCGAACCGGTGGCAATAATTGTCGCCTGACGGCGTGCTCCTTTGCTGACATCCGAAATAACGTAACCGCCTTTTGCCGTTAAGTTTTGGCGGGCAGATGTTCTGAGCATCGGCAGATTTTGACGGCTCAAAGCCAACAGGCTCGGTTTGTTTTCGGTTTCGATTGCAATCTGCCAAGCCTCGGCAGTTTCAACCACATCACAAGGACGGAACATCAAAACATTGGGCATGGCGCGATATGATGCCAGATGCTCAATCGGCTGATGGGTCGGACCGTCTTCGCCGACACCGATGGAATCGTGAGTTAAGACATAAATGACACGCAAGCCCATTAAAGCCGCCAATCGAATCGACGGACGCACATAGTCGGAAAAGACAAAGAACGTACCACCGTAAGGAATTACGCCGCCGTGCAAAGCCATACCGTTCATAATGGCACCCATGGCATGTTCACGAATACCGTACATCAAGTTGTTACCGTCATAGTCTTCGGCCGTAATGGTTTTCATGCCTTTCACAAAAGTCAGATTGGAAGCGGCCAAGTCCGCCGAACCGCCGATAATACTCGGAACGGCGGGAACGATTTTTTCCAAACACATTTGTGAAGCCTTACGGGTTGCAACTTTGGTTTGTTCGGCAATTGCCTGATTTTTCAAAGCATTAAGCGATTTCAACCAATTTTTGGGCAATTTGCCGTTGATTTCGTCATTAAATTTTTGACCGGCAGCAGCGGCTTTCTTTTCCCAAGCGGCACAAGCCTCATAAGAACGCTCTCCGGCTTTGCGCCATGCGGCAAGCACATCGGCAGGGACTTCAAATTCTTTGGCCGTCCATTGCAATTCTTTTGCCATCAGAGCACGTTCTTCCTCTCCCAAAGGCGAACCGTGGCAAGAGCTTGTCCCCTGCTTATTGGGCGAGCCGAATCCGATGGTGGTTTTGCAGGCAATTAACACCGGCTTGTCGGACTTTTGTGCTTTTTCGATAGCGGCGGCAATTTCTTCTTGATTTTGTCCGTCGACTGACAAAGTATTCCAACCTGCCGCCTCAAAACGTTTAATCTGGTCAACCGAGCTGGCTTTGTCGACCGTGCCGTCGATGGTGATATTGTTGTTATCCCAAAAGACAATCAATTTATTTAATTTCCAATGTCCGGCCAGAGCGATTGCTTCTTCGGAAATACCCTCCATCAGGCAACCGTCACCGGCAATCACATAAGTATAGTGATTGCACAAAGCGTTGCCGTATTTGGCATTTAAGCGACGTTCGGCTATCGCCATACCGACGGCGGAAGCAATTCCCTGTCCCAGCGGACCGGTCGTCATTTCCACGCCTGCCAAATGTTTATATTCGGGATGTCCTGCTGTTTTGGCACCGAGTTGGCGGAAATTTTTGATATCTTCAATTGAAATATCTTTGTAACCCAAGAGGTAAAGTAAAGAATAGAGCAACATGGAGCCGTGTCCCGCAGACAAGACAAAACGGTCACGGTCAAACCAATGCGGCGCCTCAGGATTGATTTTGATATAGCGACCGAACAAGACGGTTGCGACGTCTGCCATGCCGAGCGGCATTCCGGGGTGTCCGGATTTAGATTTATTGATGGCATCAACTGACAAAAAACGAATCGCATTGGCCATACGTGAGGACAAAGCCTGATTGTTATAAGACATATTTTTCTCCTGATTATTGCATACCATGTATACGATTATAGCGATATTGAGCGTTGCTGAGCATCAAGCCCAATTTTATCGGATAACCCGGTTGATCTTCGGGAATTCTCAATTCGACATAATCCCCCTGATACATAATTTTTTCACCGATTTTAGGAGCATCCACAACAACAGAATGTTTTTCCTTACCAAGCATAACTATTTTATTAGAACCCGTATCGGTATAATAACTAAACCGAACTTTTTTATCCGAAGTTTCGTTTAAGCGGGAGACTTCAAAAATCGGGGCGACGACGGCTTTAGCCTGATTACGGACATCGGTGCGGCAATACCCCTCATAACCGATTAATTCTACTTTAGCTTCTGGCTCTTTGCCGGCCATAATCGTCATACGGCTGAATTCGGGCACGATTTGTACATTCGGACAATAATGCACAAAAACCTCTTGTTTACCGGCACAAGACGAAAGTAGCAATACAAATGCGGCTAAAAAAAACTTTTTTGACATTTAATTCTTCCTTATATTTGTTAGTATGTTTTCAAATATAAAGAAAGGCTTTTAATTTGTAAATAGTGCAAGCGGAATTGTTTATATCAATTTTTTTCAAAATAGGCGACCAACTCGCAATGCGACGTATAAACAAATTGGTCTACCGGCGTTACCTCGCGCAAAGTATATCCGCCGTTTTGCAAAATTTCGGCATCGCGGGCAAAAGTTTCTGGATTACAAGACACCGCCACCAGTCTGTTCGGACGTTTTTCCTCTGACATGTGCGCTAATTTGGCAACTTGCTCTTTTGCTCCGGCTCTCGGCGGATCAAAAACAACGACATCAAAGGGAGCTAACTCTTTTTCATCCAAAGGATATTTAAACAAATTGCGATTGATAATTTCAATATTGCTTATCATTTGCCGATTTATTGAAATTTTGAAACCTTCCAGCAAAGCCGACGACGAATCCACCGCCGTGATTTTATTATTTTTATCGGTTGCCAACGGGTAAGAAAAAGTTCCGACCCCGCAAAACAAATCTGCTATTTTGCCGCCTGACGAACCGACATATTTTAATACCAAATCAGTCAGAACCTCTTGTCCTTCTTTGGAAGGTTGAAGAAATGTTCCCGCCGGAATATAGACCATCGTTTGTCCGGCCACAATATACGGTGCCGCTTTTTCTATAATCGTTTCCGATTGTTTATCCGCACTCAAACGATGTGATATACGAACAATATCACCATTGGCGGAAACTTGTTCAAAAATAATCTGACGCAAGTCCAAATTTAGAGGGCAATTAAATTCCAGCACCGCATCAATGCCGTTTTCGGCTTCGGTCAACCATAAATCGCCGCTGTCAACATAAATCGTTTTACTTTTGCCCTTTTTGCCTTCTTTGACCGTTATCGGCGTACGACAAATTTCCGCAAGCAGATTGCGAAAAAAATCCAAATTGCGGTTAAGTCTTGCCGTCAACTGCGGGCAAAATGACAAATCAACGATTTCGTTACTATGAAAAGCATTAAAACCTAAAAGAATTCTTCCTTTAGAACGCCTAAAGGCAAAACTGGCGCGGCGGCGCACCCCTTCACCAATAAAAATAGGATAATTCAAAACGAAATTCTGCCGGGTAATGGATTGCAACGCCTTTTTTACCAAATCAATTTTATATTGCCGATATTGTTTTTCTTCCAGATGCCGCAAAGAGCACCCTCCGCAAATACTGGACAAGTTGCAATCCATTACATGTTCCCCCAATCTACCGGCTTTGTGGTTTCAGCTTTAAACCTTATTAGTTAAAATATAATGAAAGACGATGAAATTTTGTAAAAAAAAGATGATTATTTTAAAAATATGAGATAACATATCGCTAAATTAAAATCTGATTAATATAAGGATAATATCGATGCGCCAAAAATTACCTAAGCACTTAAGTTATGATTATCAACTCAAACTTGAACAAATGCCGACCAAACATGCCGACAGAATGCCTCTTAAAGTCGTTATGCCAGCCATTATACTTGGTTTGTTAATGTTTATACTCGGTTGTTTTGAATTATCTAACGGAATGTATAGTACCGAAGGCTGGGTTTATACTTTGGATGAAAATACGCGCCCGCCTTTGTTTGACCACAGAGCTGTCGATTTGGTGTTTATTGTCCTCGGGCTCGGGATTATTATCAGCGCCATCGTATGCCATATGCGATACAAAAAAATCTTTTTTAACGGCAAAACTTTCTCTGTCGACTTAAAAGGTGTTTTTGGCAAAAATGAATTATTTAAAGAATTTTTACGCAATTATGAAGGTGTTCGTTTAAGAATGGAATTTTTCCAATTCGGTCTCCTCAATAAAAATAAATATATTATTGAACTCGTTCACCGTGACCCCGCCAAAACCATTCCTCTTTACATTTCAACAGACGGTACCGGCATATATCAAATATGGGATTATTACGCCAAAAGACTTAATATGCCGACAATTATCGAAACCGATGAAGGAAGCGTGGTTCGAGAGGTCTCCGAACTTAACAAAAATCTCAAAGAATTTTTATATTTAAAAGGAATGATTGATTTATATGAACAAGAACCTAAAGCACCAAAAGATGTCGTATGTATCAAAAAAAGCGACAGAACCATTATTAAACCTAAACGAATGTTTTGGAATGTCCTGAGCTTGTTGGCTGCATTTTGGCTCTTCTTCTATTTGCTGATTTTGTTGATTGCCGCACTCAATTATACCCGCATTGAACGAATGATCGGCTCCCCCTTGCAAACCATTGTTTTCTTTGTCGTCACCGTTGGGTTAGCCGTCTTCTTCTTGGGCCTCATGTTTAGAAAAGATAAAATTGTCATAAAAGACAATAAACTCATTTTGGTGCATAAATTCCTTTTCCTTTCCGCCAAAGAATATATCCATCTGGATAAAATCAGAGATATTCAGGTCGTATACAATCCCGCTTCCGACAGCTACTATCTCGCCATTATTACAGATGACAACATGCTTGCTTTCGGAAAATCAACCCCCGTTGAGGGATTGCAATGGGCAAGAGACTTTATTATCTATATGATGGTTAAAAACGACGGTTAAGGAAAAGTGATATTTTTGTTGCTAAATCCATTAATTCGTTTATAACTTCTGTAAAAAAACAACACAGTTAACTGAAAGTAAAAAAATGAGAGAAATTGATCCTAGCGCTCAAGAAGCCTTTATAAAAGAAGTCAATGAAGATCTTAAAAATGAAGAATTTAAAAAAATTTGGGATAAATATGGTATCTATATCATTATTCTGATTGTAGCAGCTCTAACTGCCGCCGTCAGTTTTGAAACCATCAAATCTTGGTATACTAAAAAAATGCAAACTTGGTCAGATACTTACGCTTACGCTATAAGCATGTACAACCAAAATAAATATGATGATAGTATGGAATCCCTTAATTATATTATTGCTAAAGATTATGGTATTTTTACCGAATTGGCACAAATGCAAAAAATAAATATCTTGCTCGACCAAAACAAAATCGATGACGCTACAAAATTAATGGAACAAGTCATTAATGATAAATCATTTAATCCGCAATTGAAACAAACTGTCATTTTTAAATTAGCTTCTTATAAAATAGAAAACGCTCCTCTGGCAGAAATTGAAGCTCTTATAGGCGATACCGCTCGTGATATCAATAGCAGTTGGCAGCCCGCAGCTGCGGAAATGCTTGCCGTCGCTTATCTGCATAACGGCAAAACGGCAGAAGCTAAAGAAATTTATAACAATTTGCTTAAAAATGATAAAGCCTCCGAAATCATGAAGGCTCGTATTAGTGATATTATGTCTGTCCTGCCGCAATAATACAATAATCAAAGGATGTTCCATGCAAATTAAAAAAATATGTTTTGCTCTTGTTTGCTCCGTTTTAGCCGGTTGCTCATTATTTGGCAAAGAAAAACTTCAAATCGACGGTGAAAGAATTCCTGTTTTGGAAGAAAATAATGTTATTGCCGCCGATTATATGAAAGGCGATATTAAAATCGTGCTGCCTGAGCCTGCTATCAACCCTGCATGGACTCAAAACGGCGGAAATTCTCTTCATAACATCGGACATTTGGCGGCTGCAGATAAACTTTCGCTTAAATGGCAAGAAAATTTCGGCGACGGTACATCAAAACGCGATTATTTAATTGCTACGCCGATTGTGGCCGATAATACGGTTTTCGGCATGGATACGAACGCTATCGTTACGGCTTTTGATATTCAAGACGGCAAAAAATTATGGTCACGCAAACTAAAACCTCAGTTGCGGCAAGATAAAGATATCTCACTAAAAGGTACAGGATTGGCTTATTATAATGGTACCGTTTACGCCGTAACCGGTTTTGGCGGAGTTTTTGCTTTAGATAAAAATAACGGCGCAGTCAAATGGTCTTATTTTTCGCCAACGCCTATCCGTGTTGCTCCTCAGGTCGGTAACGGTAAAGTTTTTATTCAAACTATAAATAATGTTTTGTATGCCCTTGATGCCAAAGACGGTCATGAAATTTGGCGCTATGCCGCACCAAGCCAAGATACGGTAAAAGTCGGCGGTGCCGTCGCAGCGTATAGCGTATCTGCCGATGTTTTAATTGCCGGATTTTCAAACGGTGAACTTCGTGCTTTGAAAGCCAGCACCGGCTCGCCATTGTGGGGCGATTATTTGGTTTCTTCTCGTAAGAACAATTCGTTGGACGCCATCAGCACAATCAGTGCTAATCCGGTTATCTCGGGAGATATCGTTTTTGCCGCAGGCAACAATGACTTGTTGGTGGCAATCGACTTGCGTACCGGACAAAGAATATGGGAAAGACAAATCGGCAGTACAAACCAACCGATACTTGCCGGAAAATATTTGTTTTTGCTTGCTAATGACAATCAGTTAATGGCCATTCAAGCTGACAGCGGCAAAATCATCTGGGATACAAAAATTCCAAACGAAGATAACAAAAACTCCTCAAATAATATGATGTCTGCCGGTCCCCTTTTGGTTAATAATCAATTGTTGGTAACTACTTCCGATGGATATATGTTTTTTATATCGCCTTTTGACGGAACTATAATCGGTCGTATTGATATTGATGGCGGTTCTTCTCTCCCCGCAATTGCCGCCGATGGTTATGTCATTGTTACAACCGATGAGGCCGATCTCATCGTTTACAAATAGAAATGGAGATACACATGCCTTTGAAAGTCGCCATTATCGGCAGACCAAATGTCGGAAAATCTACTCTTTTTAATCGGCTGGCCGGAAAAAAATTGGCCATCGTACATGATACTCCCGGCGTTACACGTGACCGCAAAGAGGCTGAAACAAAATTTAATGACCTCCCCTTGTTGATTATCGATACGGCTGGATACGAATATTCTAACGAAGATAATCTTGAGGCCAGAATGTGGGAACAAACACAAAAAGCTATCAATGATGCCGATGTATGTTTATTTCTATATGACGCCAGAGCCGGATTGCAACCCTATGATGAGCATTTTGCCGACATTTTACGTCGCTCGCACAAACCTGTCATTCTTTTGGCAAATAAATGTGAAGGCAAACAACAGGAAGATAGTCGCTTTGAAGCATATAAACTCGGTTTAGGCGAACCGATACCTTTTTCGGCAGAACACGGTTTAGGAATGCTTGATTTGTACGATGCCTTGAAAGAGCACTACTTTAAGGATAATAATGTTACTGAAAATCAAGAAGAAGAAAACGAAGAATTTGATAAAAAACCTATTCAGGTTGCCATCGTCGGTCGTCCCAACGTCGGCAAATCAACCTTGGTTAATGCCTTGTTAAAAGATGACAGAATGTTGACAGGTCCAGAAGCCGGCGTCACCCGTGATGCCATTACCTCAGATTGGGAATGGAAAGGACATAAGTTTAAACTGGTTGATACTGCGGGTTTGCGTAAACAATCAAAAGTATCGGATTCTCTGGAAAAAATGTCGGCAGCCTCATCCCGTTACGCCGTTAATATGGCACAGGTTGTGGTTTTGGTTCTTGATGCCGATGCCATTTTGGATAAACAAGATTTAACAATAGCCTCAAAAGTTTTAGATGAGGGACGCGCTTTAATTATTGCCGTAAACAAATGGGATATTGCCGACAAAAAAGAAGCAATTGAAAAATTGAAATATAAACTCCGCACTTCTTTAACCCAGGTTGAAGGAATTCCGACCATCACGATTTCTGCCTTGAAGAGTGAAGGCTTAGATAAATTAATGAGCGCTGTTTTAAAGATTTATACACGTTGGAACAGTCGCGTTCCAACAGCACCGCTCAACAAATGGTTTGCTGATGTCACCGGAGCTTATCCGCCGCCGCTCGGCAAAAATAAACGTCGAATTAAATTGCGTTACATAACACAAGCCAAAATCAGACCACCTTCATTTTTTATTTTTTCAAGTAATCCCGAAGGTCTGCCCGACAGTTATTTGCGTTATTTGACTAATAGTCTGCGTGATACCTTTGATTTTGGCGGCGTACCTATTCGGATTACCGTCCGCAAGACGGGCAATCCTTATGCCGATAACGATTGAAAGAATCCCTTTGGTATTTCTATATCAAAGGGATTTTTATAGTGTAAATGTAACACGACCCACGTATGTAGGAAGATGAAAATGCTGTATAATTCATTTACCGACAAACAAAAGTAAAATCGTTCATCAAATAAGTTTTGGAAATCTAAATCAGCACAAACTTTAAGGTTTGACCATGCTTGTCGGATTAAAGCGGTATTGCCCGACACCTTGGCATTCAGCCCCGAGTAAACTCGGGGTTTTCCGTAAGAAACCAATAACTGACAATAATTAATGAAGCTCCACGACCGTAAATCGTCGGAGCTTCATAACTCTATTATATAAAAACTTATTTATAAATAGGTTTTCTTATTAAATGACTATATTTTACGACTAGCTCTTTTCGCCTTAAGAAAGAAAATAATTCCTACCGGAATCGTTAAAGCGTAAATAGAGGTTGAGATACTTAAAACCAACCATGGTTGGCTAATTATCATTGTTGCGAACAAAACGACCACCACGAGCAAAGGTAAAATCATGTAAGTGGGGATTTTCATATGTTTCGTGGAAATGGTTGGAATTCGACTTACCATAAGGATGGCCACAACGCACATAAAAATGCTGCAAAACCAGTCACTACGTAAAAAAGCCGCTTCAGGATATTCGAAGCTAAGCATAATTGGCAAAATACCGAGAGAAGCCGCTGCCGGAGCAGGCACACCGACAAAAAAGTTTTGCCAATAGGTTGGTTGAGGTTCATCTTCAAGCATGGTATTAAAACGAGCCAATCTCATAGCCATACAAGCAGCAAACAAAAGACAAAAGAACCAACCGAATTTTGGTAAACTGCTCAAAGTCCATTGATACATTAAAATTGCAGGGGCCACACCGAAACTGACAAAATCAGATAAGGAGTCAAGTTCGGCTCCAAATTTGGTTGAACCTTTGAGCATTCTTGCAACACGCCCATCCAATAAATCGAAAAAAGCCGCTATAAAAATGCACAAAATCGCACGACTCCAGTGTTCTGTAATGGCATAACGCATTGAAGTTATACCGGCGCACAAAGCTAAAGTTGTAATAATATTCGGTGCAATTTTGCGGAACGGTAAAGAGCTTAATTTTTGCGGTAAAGATTTATTGTTTTCCATTATCTGATAACTCCTTTTACAGTTGATTGTTCGGCGGATAAGTTTGCAATCACGGTTTCACCGGCAACCATAGTTTGTCCCAAACAAACCTGTGGTTCTACACCTGCCGGCAAATAAACATCCAAACGCGAACCAAAACGAATTAGACCAAAGCGTTCTCCGGCTTTATATTTATCTCCCGGCTTGGCAAAGCATAGAATACGGCGTGCAATAAGCCCTGCAATTTGTACAAAGACAATTTGTTTACCCGATGTTGTTTTCATTGCAAGCAATTGACGTTCATTATCTTTACTGGCCTTGTCCAAAGTAGCATTTACAAATTTTCCGGGCACATAAACAGCTTTAGTGATAGTTCCTTCTGCCGGAGCGCGATTAACATGGACATTAAAAACACTCATAAACACGCTGACACGTGTATATTCTTCGTCTCCTAGATCTAACTCTTCGGGTGCTTTAACTTTAGTAATCATCTGCACAATACCGTCTGCCGGAGACACAACGACATCTTTAATTTCTGGAGTTACTCTTTCCGGATCACGGAAAAAATAATAGCACCAAACGGTGCAAACCAACCCGATTACGCCTAAAGGTTCCCAAATCATTGCCAGTAACGCTGTTACTGCCGCAAAGATGCCAAAGAATTTCCATCCTTCTTTGTTTATATTTGGCAACACATAGCGACGCCATGAAATATCAACAGTTTTCATTGTTTTTCCTTTCTAAAGAATTTTGCATCATATGCCGAAACGCTGTTTCTGCCGCATATTACCGTTTACAAGAAAGCATATTTTTTTAATGTTTACAAGTCATTAATCGTTATATTCCCCTATAAAGGTTATTTTTATAAAATATTTAAAGTTTATTATTGCATTTATAGATTTTTATCTGTATAAAGTTTGGTAGATTTTGCGCTTGTGGCGGAACTGGTAGACGCTGCAGACTTAAAATCTGTTGGCCGCAAGGCCGTGCCGGTTCGATTCCGGCCTAGCGCACCATTTGAAAACTAAGGCTTTGAGCGTTTTGCCCAAAGCCTTGTTTTTTATCTTTCTCCCCTCGCCTTTGCATTTTGTCCCACCATAGTTCCACCTTTTTAGGGGATGATTTATTTTTTTATTTGCGGTGATTTTACCCTGTTGGGGCACTAGTTGTAAAATTTCAAAAAGTATATATATTCAATATGTTATAATTCTCATTGGTTGTATTTGTGAGATTTATTCCCTATAACAGCGGTTTTTCAACGCGTGACGAGTTGGAATATCAATTTGCTCGTCAGGAACGAGAAAAATAAATTGTATTAAATAAAAGTCATTGAGGATAGAGAATTGACAAATTCTCTATCTCATTGTATACTATTGGTTGACATTTTTTGTTTGCAATACATTTAGGTGATATAATGCAGAAAATTTTAAGTTTTTTTGATAAAATTGCCAGCGTTTTTATATCAATCTTCTTCTTTGGAGAAATATTGCAAATCTGCGGGTTAAATGTTTGGCAATTTCCTCTGAGTGTCTACGGTACAGAAAAATTGTTGGTAGCACAAAAATCTCTAGATTATATATATTTTTTCCTCGCCCTGATGGGAATACTTTTATTATATAAACGGAAGTATGCATATTTACAGAAAATAGAAATGGTATTGTGGGTTGTATTCTTTTTATTAACACCATATTTGTTGCACCGCATATCATCAATTGAAGAAAATTATTCTTCAGACAGAGTTGAAATTGTAGGAGAAAACCATGGCTAAATATCAAAAAATTTGGTGGCTTTTATGGACAATATTTTTTATTACTTGTCTTTTGAGTTATATTTATATGATTTTTACAAAAGAAAATCTGTATATAATCAACATTGAATATAAATTTTATTTATCCGTTTTAGGGATGGCTGCAGTTAGTATGGCTCCTATAAAATTTGGTAAAATTTTATTGTGGTTTGTTCTTTTTTGCAGTTTGTCTTCCATTTATAATCTTCCTGAATTTCAAAAAATCACAGAACTTGAAGCATGTGCAGAAGGCAAATGCCAAACAACTACAGCATCAACGAATGAGGAAATTAAAGATATATTAAAATCTCAATAATAATCCACTTGAAAATAACACGGTTTCTGCAGTTCAAACATTCACGATAATATTGAGAACAGAGAAAGACAAATATTGATTAATTCGGGAGAAAATTAAAGTATTTTGAACCAAAATCGTGGAAAGACTAAATAATAAAGGATTTAACCAATAAAAATAGCCAAATACCTTATTCTTGAATTGTTATTTATTATACTTGTTATCAACAGTTACTGGTTTTTTGCTGATATGACGAGAGATAATTCGGTATGTATTGACGTGAGTATAAATAATTTTTCAGAGCTCGGTTGGTGTAACTATTTTCATTGGTTTAGAGAAGATTTAAACCAAATTTGCCATTTTGATGAAAAAAATTTATTTATGTATTTTTGGTATGTGTTTACTTATTACACGTTATTCAAAATTATTACGGTTCGATTTTTTCCTTTAGGCTGTAAATTACGCTTTCTGATTCTAGAAATGATTATATTTATATCCGCTTTCGGAATAAGAACTATTTCAGAAGATTTATTAATAATAACCGATGCAAATCTAAAAAATGCCATAATCGGTCTTTTGTTTATGTTTTCTCCTTTTGTTTTGTATATGCTGTTTCTTTATGCTCTTTACCGACTTGTATTATCGGAAGAAAAAAGTATTAAAATTTTAAAAGCACATCCATTGCTTTTGGGAAGTTTGCTGTTTTTTGTTTCGTTATTTATATTCCCGCCGACGGCAACAATTTTTTATTGTATCCTTTTAGTACCGTTTATTTTATGGTTTATTTATCTTAAGTTGCCCAAAATATTCATAACTCTTTTTAAAACCTCAGAAAATATAAAAAAAAAATGTATAGCTCCAAAATTAGCGTTATGCTTGATTTTGGCTTTAAGTTGTATAGCCGGTGAAGTATTTTTCTTTAGAACTTTTTATAGTGAATTATCAGGATTTGTTTTTTTTTCTTTTTATATTTTATTTTCGGCAATTATTCGCCTAGTCTATTATGGAGCAATGATTTTGCTTTGGAATAACCCAAACAACAATATATTGCAAAAGAATAAGATAAGAGGCTACTTTCTATCTCTATAAGTACTGCAATAGATAGCCGTATTAAACAACATTAATATTTATCAGCAAACATAATGGCTAGCATATGATTGGTGCGCTTTTCACAAGCAGGGTTGTTACCGCTGAAAAACAAGTATTTGATATCGCAATTATTAATCTTTTAGAATATCTTTCTTGCTTGTACTTCTAATCGTATGGCAAAATTTTCAGCGCATTAAAAATTAAGCCGAATTTCTTTGTTTCGCTTCCATATCCCAGACTCTGCGGTGAAGCTATTCCGTTTATCTTAAAAATAAGATTTATGGGAGATCCTTCTTGTAAATATTTTTTTGCTATTTGAAGTTTTGTTTTTATTTTTTTACGTCCATAAACAAAATGCCAGTCTCCAATCTGTCTGTCATCATGATATATCTGCACATCAACTTGACGATTATTTTTGTTTATATAGCCTGAAACATCAAAATCTAATTCTATATTTGTATAAACCTGAGGTAATAAAAATGATATAATTACTGTGTTTCCGTTGCTCCAAAGTCCGTTTTCATCTTCTGCCGTTGCTCCCAACACTTTTATATTTTTGGTATTCTTCATTTCATATTTTTGAAAATAAGCTATACTTTCATATGGAACTTCATATAAAAATTTGTGTTCTTCGGTTATCGAAAAACTCCTATCATATAATATATAATAATCGACATAGTAGCGGCACATGCCGGGACTCAAAACACAATAAGTCGCAACATAATATATCAATGCAACAAGCAATACTAAAAAGATTTTGAATTTTAGCATCTTAACCACCTTTTTTTAGTATATGCTATAATGCAAAATTTACCAAGAAACTTTCAATCAAAACTTATTAAATTCATATTTCTGTAACTATTTATCGCTTTCTTTCTGTTCATCTTCCGCACTTGGGTTGCCCTTCAGATTTTGTAAAAACTGTGTCTCAATTTTTAAATATTGCTCCAACAACCACTTCGATTTAGATATTAAAATGATTGAACAAACAAGCAATAAAAAAGCAACTTTTTTATTTTCAGTCAAAAACTGATGAACAATGGTCATAATGAAAAAAGATACTACCAATAAGCGAAAACTTGTTAAAACAAGAAGCGGTAATCTATTTGATTTTTTTGCCTTCCATAATTGGTAATATATTTTTGCAACTTGACTATTGGTAACAAAAAAACTCTTTAGACTATCGACATTTTCACCCAACAAATTATCTAACAGAGAATTTGCGCCCTGCTGCTCATCGTCAACATTGTGAAAAAATTTGCATTTTTTAGGAAAAGACAAAGTGCATTTCTGAAATAAAGACGGAAAGACTAATTCCCAGCCAATGAGTGCCTTTAAAAAAGGCGACATAAGCGCAAAAGCTACGATTGTCATAAATATGCGACTAGCCATATCCGGCATGATTTCTCTGACATAAGGACGCACAAAATGTGTGCAAAATCCCATGATGGCAAAAAGTATTGTAGAAAATAAAATCATTCTTAAAGCATAATTTCTAAACAAGGTTCCCCACAATCTTTCTTCCGATCGACTGGCGGCGAATGGAACATTTTTATTTATATATGTGCTCCAGCTTGCCGGAAGTTTCTTATCCGCCAGCTTATAGAATTTATCTGCTGATTTTATCATCATAGGCGTCAAAAACGTCGTTATGACGGAAACAGCTACAATTATGGGATATACTTGTTCATTTAATACACCTAATTTCATTCCCAAAGCAGCAATAATAAATGCGAATTCTCCAACTTGCGCCAGAGAAAAAGCACATAAAATAGAATTTTTTAAATTTTGACCAGATATAACAAATCCAAAGCACGAAAATATGACCTTACCCATAATCACCATTACCGTGATGGTTAAAATAGGTATTGCATAATCAATAAACATCATCGGATTAACCAACATTCCTACCGAAACAAAAAAAACGGCTCCGAAAAAATCTTTTAATGGTTCAATAACATTTTCAATCCTTTTTATCACTCTTGTTTCTGATAAAACCGATCCCATCAAAAATGAACCTAAAGCTGAAGAAAAACCAAATGAAGTTGCCAACCATACCATGCCAAAGCACAACGCAATTGAAATAATCAGCAACATTTCATCGCTCAAGCTATCGTTTATTTTCTCAAGGAAAGTCGGCACAATATAAATACCGATAACAAAACATAAAACTAAAAAAGAAATCAGTTTTAGAGCACTCAATCCCAGTTCTACGCCATTAATGCTTTGCCCCAAAGCAACCATCGGCAACAGTACTAAAAGTAAAATTCCGACCAAATCTTCAATAACCAAAACACCAAATACCAAATCCGTAAATTTTTGTTTTTTTAAGTTCAGGTCTTCAAATGCTTTTAAAATAATTGTGGTAGACGACATTGAAATCATTGAACCGAGGAAAAAACTGTTCATGGCCGACCATCCCAAAAAAATACCGGTATAGTAGCCGACGAATAACATAAAAAAGATATTAATATTGGCTGTAATCATGGCCGACTTGCCAACATTTATCATCTTTTTAAAACTGAATTCCAATCCCAGACCAAAAAGTAAAAAAATAACACCTATATCTGCCCATAAATTAAGATTTTCTCGGTCGCTGACGGTCGGTAACAAATCAAAATACGGTCCGGCAAAAATTCCGGCTAAAATATATCCCAAGACTATCGGCTGTTTTAATTTTTTACAAATAAGAGTGGTAATTCCCGCATAAATCGTGATTAATGTCAAATCAATAATTAATGTATGTATGCCATGCATTTTTTCATCCTCAAAAATTACACTGCTTATGCTAAAATTTTATAGTTTAATTTTAGTTAAGTTTTTATATGCTGTTTGAGAATTTATATCTTATTATCTTATTTTACAGAGCAGATATCATATTTTTTATATGGGGGTATAAATTTTGCCTTAAACTATATTGCTATATTTATGATTTAGTACTTTTAATCGGGCTTGTCGTTTGCGGTACAAGCTAAATATTCCCAAATTGAATGCAATGGCTGTACCGCGTAGAACCATACGACGTTCATCATCGCAAATGCTATCATCCAAATATTGAAAATATTCTTCCATTTCTTCTACGGTTTTAAATTTCACAACCATTGTTCTGCTCCACTCTATATTATATATATAGCATAAAATTATCCGGTATCGTTGTTATAGTTTTATGACAAAAAAAGATTGCGATTTGAAAAGATTTGAGTTAGTTATGGATAAAAATATTAACATTATAAGCAGAAAGTATTTGATATGACAAAAATTACTTGGAAACCGGGAACAATGGAGTATCCTTTACCGCCGGTGATGATTAGTAGCGGAACAATGGAAAAGCCAAATATTATGACCGCTGCTTGGACCGGTATTGTCAGCAGTGAACCGCCGATGACTTATGTTTCCATTCGTCCTTCCCGTTATTCTCACGAATTGATTAAGCAAAGCGGCGAATTCGTTATTAACCTCACAACCTTGCCTCTGGTTACCGCTGCCGATTATTGCGGTGTTAAATCGGGTAAAGATGTTGACAAATTCAAAGAAATGAATTTGACCGCCGGAAAATGTTCCGAAGTTTCCTGCCCGCAGATTGTCGAGAGCCCCGTATCGCTGGAATGCAAAGTCGTTAATGTAACCAACTACGGCAGTCACGATATGTTCTTAGCCAAAATCGTAGCCGTTGATGTTGACGACAAATATCTTGATCAAGACGGAAAATTGTGGTTGGAAAAAGCCGGTTTGATTGCTTATTCTCACAACTACTATTACACCCTCGGTCGTAATGTCGGTTTCTTTGGCTTCTCGGTCTGCCGCAGTGCTTTGAAAGCTAAAGAAAGAATGAAAAACGTCGTGGTTGAAGTTAAAGAACCCAAAATCATCAAAACCGAAAGCAGCGATAAATTCACCCATAAAAAATGGACTCCCAAGCCGCAAAAGAAAAAATTTAACGGTAAAGAGAAATTTGAAAAATCTAAAAAAATGCGTTTTGATGATGAATTTGACGGAAAGTCCAATTATAAAAAAACAGATAAAAAAGGTTGGTCATCTCCCAAAAGATTCAGCGATAAAGGCAAAAAGAAAAATTAACTAATAGATATCCCCCAGTAAACTGGGGGTTCTATAACAGCTACAAACCTTACGGTTTGACCACGCTCGTTGGCGTGGAGCGGTGTTGTTCCAACACCTTGGCATTCAGCCCCGAGTAAACTCGGGG